>CAZLRW010000161.1:0-7402 GCA_964561925.1 uncultured Flavobacteriaceae bacterium | reverse complement strand
CCGAGAATGCCGGCAAAGAGATCGACGATCGGCGCGGGATCGTCGGTGTAAGCCGCGCTCAGCATCACGATGACGGCGTCATGGCTGGGCGCAACGGCGATGAGTTGGCCGCCGAAGCCGCGCGCAAAATAGATGTCGTCGGGAAGCTTGTCCGAGATCGCGGGCTTGCCGTTTGCGCCACGTCCATTGAGCCAGAAGAGGGTGCCGTAGTAACCGCGCGAGGCCGGGGTCGCGCGCGCAGCGTCCGCATGCCACGTCGGCGGCAAGAGTTGGCGCATCTCCCAAAAGCCGCGGTTGAGATAGAACAGGCCGAACTTCGCGTAATCGCGGGCCGTCGCGTGGACGTAGGAACTTGCGATCCACGTTCCGGCCGCGTCGAACTCGGCGACCGCGCTCGTCATGCCGAGCGGTTTGAACAAGCGATCGTGCAGAAAGGCGCGATAGGCTTCGCGGCCGCCCAGCTTGTCGCGCAGCAGGCGGGAGAGAATATTCGCCGAGCCACCGGAGTAGGACCAGTGCGTGCCGGGCTTATGCTGACCTTGTGCAGACGCGGCCGCCGCACCGACATTGCCGCGGCCGGCACCGAACAGCATTTGCATCACTTCCGAGTTCGTATCGCCGTAGTCCTCGCGAAAGGCGAGACCGTCGGTCATGGTCGCAAGCTGCCGGATCGTGATCTTCGCGCGTTGGTCGCCGGGGGATTGCCACTCGGGAACGGCCGCGGGTGCGTCCGGATCGATTAGCCCGTCCGCGATCGCGAGCCCCAGTGCCGCGTGTAGGACGCTCTTGGCCATCGACCACGACTGGAGACGTGTGTCGCGCGTGATGCCCGGCGCATATCGCTCCGCGGCAAGGCGTCCATGCACGATGACGACGATGGCCTTGGTGTTCGCGAGCGCGGGCGGACGCTCGCCTTCGAACGCGCGCGCGATCGTCTGCTCGATGCTCGAACGAAGCGGATCGGCGGCCTCGAACTCCGCCCAACCCTCGGTGGGAAACGGCGTCTTGTCACCGATGGCGGCATGCTCCTCGGCGTGCGCGTATACGCCGCACGTCAGTGCCAACAGCAAGGTCACGACGATCCGCATTGCCAAAGCTCCCCTGTCCCCGCCACTATAGCGGCGTCCGCACGAGGGTGAAGATGCGTTGGATCTTGCTTGCGTTGGCGCTGCTCGCGCTCATGATCGGCGGTGCGTTTGCGTGGCGATTGGCCGGTCAGGCCGACGTCGCGGCGGCCGCGATGGCGAAGGTCGCGTGCTCGTGCGTCTTCGTGGCCGGACGGGATCTCGACGCTTGCCGCGCGGACGATCCCCCCGGCTTCGAGCGGGTGACTGTCGTGATCAACCCGGCGGCCAAAGCGGCGACCGCCCGCGCCTTCACGGCCGTGCGGCGGGCGATCTACAGCGAAGCTTATGGCTGCACGTTGGAACCATGAGCGAGCTCACGATCTTCCGCCTGCGTATCAAGGGCGCGGTCCAGGGCGTCGGCTTTCGCGATTGGGCGATCGGCGAAGCGACCAAGCGCGGGCTCGACGGGTGGGTCAGAAACCGCAGCGACGGTAGCGTGGAGCTGATGATGGCGGGTGCCGACGAGAAGGTGCAGGACATGCTGCGCGCCTGTACCGGCGGCCCGCCCTTGGCGCGGGTCACGAATATCGACATTCACAACGAAAAAGAGCCGCCGCCTGCGGGATTCGCGCGCAAACCCACGTTCTGATTTGGGGCTGACACGGAGCGTTCGGGTCGCGTAGGTTCCCGCCCGTCCAGCCATCTCGCCTCGGAGTCCCTTTCGCCATGAAAGCCGCCGTCCTTCGCGAAGTGAAGAAGCCGCTCGTCATCGAAGACGTGCAGATCAACAAACCTGGCCCGCATGAAGTTCTGATCCGCACGGCCGCGGCGGGCGTTTGCCACTCGGACCTGCACTTCGTCGATGGGCTCTATCCCTATCCGCTTCCGGCCGTGTTGGGGCACGAGAGCGCCGGTGTCGTCGAGCAGGTGGGCGCGGAGGTGCGTACCGTTAAGCCCGGCGACCATGTGATCACCTGCTTGTCGGCCTTTTGCGGTCACTGCGAGCATTGCCTGACGGGGCACATGTCGCGTTGCGTGAGCCCCGAGACCAAGCGTCAGAAGGGCGAGGCGCCGCGCCTTGCCAAAGATGCCGATCCGATGAACCAGTTTCTCAACCTGTCGTCGTTCGCCGAGCAGATGCTGATCCACGAACACGCGTGCGTGAAGATCAGGAAGGATATGCCGCTCGACCGTGCCGCCTTGATCGGATGTTCGGTGATGACGGGCGTGGGCGCCGTGATTCACACGTCGAATGTGCGGGCGGGCGAGACGGTTGCGGTCATCGGCTGCGGGGGCGTCGGCCTTGCGGCGGTGAACGGCGCCGCGATCGCAGGTGCGGGGCGCATCATCGCCATCGACATGCAAGGCTCGAAGCTGAATCTGGCGAAACATTTCGGTGCGACGGACGTCGTCAATCCGAAGGACGGTGACCCGGTGAAGCAGGTGATGGAGCTGACCGGCGGCGGCGTGCATCACTCGTTCGAGGCGATCGGTCTCAAGCAGACCGCGGAACAGGCGTTCCGCATGCTCACGCGCGGCGGCACGGCGAACATCATCGGCATGATCCCGGTCGGCGTGAACATCGAGTTGCACGGCGCCGATTTTTTGGGCGAGAAGCGCATCCAAGGCTCGCTGATGGGCTC
Organism: uncultured Flavobacteriaceae bacterium; assembly: GCA_964561925.1. Taxonomy (GTDB): domain Bacteria; phylum Pseudomonadota; class Alphaproteobacteria; order Micropepsales; family Micropepsaceae; genus SZUA-430. Next base: position 4,692 of record CAZLRW010000161.1, on the reverse strand, counting down.
GAACCGCTTCCCCGTCGACATGCCCCGCCTGGTGGACTTCTACATGGCCGGCAAGCTCAAGCTCGACGATTTGATCTCGCGGCGGATCAAGCTTGCGCAAGTGAACGACGGCTTCGACGAACTGAAGCGCGGGGAACTCGCGCGCTCGGTCATCATGTTCGACGCCTGACGCATGGCAAAGGTCGTCGCGGTCGTCGTCACGTATGACAGCGCGGGCGTCCTTGCGGCCTGCTTGAGCTCGCTGACCGGCGAGGTCGACGGGGTGATCGTTGTCGATAACGCTTCTGCCGACGATTCGCGCGATGTTGCGGAACGGCTTGGCGCGCGGGTGATCGCGGCCGGCGAGAATCTGGGTTACGGTGCTGCGAACAATCGTGGTGTCGCGGCCGCGGACGGCGCCGCGTGGTGCCTGATTGTCAACCCCGACGTGACGTTGGAGAAGGGGTGCGTGGCGGCGCTGACGGCTGCCGCTGCGGCGAACCCGAAGGCGGCGTTGCTGGTGCCCAGCCTCGTCGAACCCGACGGACGGCTGTTCTTTCGTGGCGAAAGTGTTCTCGGCGATGTCGCGCCGGTGATGCCGCGCCTTGTCGATGCGCCGCCTCACGATGCATCGATCGCGTTCGCATCCGGTGCCTGCATGCTGGTGTCGCGCGATGTGTTCTTAAAGACGGGCGGTTTCGACGAGCGGATATTTCTGTACTACGAGGACGACGACTTGAGCTTGCGCATCCGGCAAGCGGGCTCCGAGATTCGCTATGTACAAGGCGCGGCCGCGCGGCATCTGCGGGGCAAGTCGACCGCGCCGAAGCCGGGCGCGACGCGGGCGAGCCGCTATCACCTGGCTTGGTCGCGCGCGTATATTTCGCGCAAGTACGAACTGAAGGACGATAGTCTCGCAGTGATCCTCCGGAACGGCATCAAATATGTCGGCGCATTGTTGACCGCGAACCGGCCGGGTATGGAACGATACGGCGGGTCCGTCGCCGGCGCGCTTGCAGCGCGGCGCGGACTTCCCTCGATCGTGCGGGGAAGCGGTACATGAGCAAGGAGTACTTTGGCATTGCGCGGCGCGAGATCGTCCCGTACGTGCCTGCGAAAGCGGAAAGGGTGCTTGAAATCGGTTGCGGGACTGGGGCGACGATCGCGCTTGTCAAGTCGATGCGCAACGTAGCTTGGGCCGGCGGCGTAGAGATATCGGACACCGCAGCATCGGCAGCGAGGGCACACTGCAACCGCGTTTGGCGCGCCAGCATCGAGAACGAACCGATCGAACGCGACATTTCGGCCGGTTCGCTCGACCTCATTCTCTGCCTCGACGTGCTGGAGCACCTGGTCGATCCCTGGGCCGTGGTGAAGCGGATTACGCCGCTGCTCGGACCGCAGGGACGGCTCATCGCGTCGATTCCGAACATCCGCAATTGGAAGTTCATCCGCGATCTGCTGTTCAAGGGGCATTTTCGCTATGCCGATGCGGGACTGCTCGACCGCACGCATTTGCGCTTCTTCGTGCGCGACACGGCGATTGAGTTGCTGGAGGCTGGCGGGCTCAAAGTGACGACGGCTGCGAACGCACAGCCGTGGCGCCCGGCGGATGCGAAGCGGATCCTGTCGGCGATGACGTTCGGTCGCCTTGAAGGGCTGATGGTCAAGCAGTGGCTGCTCGTCGCCGAGCCGCGCTGATCAGAACCTGCCGCGGAGCGCACGCGCGATCGTGCGGTGAATGCGCCAGCCCAGGAAGCGTTGATCCTCCACCTGACCTTGCGGGTTCAGAAACTCGTCGGGTTGCGTGCGCCCAAGCGCGGTGCCGTTCGAGAACGACTTCAACGACGACAGCATGCGGTTCGGGTACTTGCCGGCGTGCGCTTCGTCCTTCACGAAGACGCAGACGAAGTCGTTCCAGCGCTCAAGGTCCTGATCGCCGACGAATGTCTCGAGTACGGCCGTCTTGCTTCCGTTCAGCCGCGCCCACTTCGCAAGTGCGTGTCCGCTGTCGGGATAGAAGCGCCAGCAGTCGACCGGATAGCGATGAAACGGTCCGTTCGACGGTGCGTTGAGGTAGAAGAGCCCCGTTGGTTTGAGCGTGCGCAAGACCTCCAGGAACAAGACCCAGAAGAGTTCCGAGTGCTCGAAGCAGGAGGTGCTGACGACCGCGTCGACGCTGGCATCTGCGAGCGGCAACTTATAGGGGTCGTCCAGCACGATGTCGACGCCGCGGCCCTTGACGAAATCGACCCCGACATATTTGGCATTGGCGGGACAAACCTGCCGAAGCGATCCGTTTACGTCCTGCGAGCCGATGTCGACGACGGTCGGACGCTCGATGAACGGCAAATAAGCGTCAAAAAAGCGCTTGCCGTTTTGCATCGCGGTATTATGCATTCAGCGGTCTTTCGGGCACTTCAAGGGCGATCCGTGCGATGGAGTACACGCCGCGCGGCCGCACGGTCAATCGAAACGAAACAACGGCGATGGCTGGCTCGTGACCCCGATTGGTTACCGCGGCGACATCGACGGCCTGCGTGCCGTGGCGGTGCTGTCGGTCTTGTTCTTTCATGCGGGCATTTGGCCGTTTTCCGGCGGCTTCGTCGGCGTCGACGTGTTCTTCGTGATCTCGGGATACTTGATCACGACGATCATCCTGAACGACCTGAACGCGGGCCGCTTTTCGATTGCGCAATTCTATGAGCGGCGCATTCGGCGGATATTCCCGGCGCTGCTGCTGACGGTGGCGATCACGGTCGCCGGAGCGCTCGCGCTTTTCTCGGCGACCGAACTGGAAAGCCTGTTCGCATCGCTTGTGTGGCTTTCGTTCTTTGCGTCGAACTTCTACTTCGCGCAGAACAGCGGATACTTCGACGGCGCGGCCGAGCAGAATGCGACGCTGCACACCTGGTCGCTCGCGATCGAAGAGCAATTTTACGTCGTGTTTCCGGCTTTGCTCGCGTTTGTGCTGCGCCGCCGTTTGGACGCACGATGGGTGTTTCTGTCGCTTGCGATCGCTTCGTTTGCGTTCAGCATCTACATCGTCGACAGGGATGCGCGGCCCGCGTTCTTCTCGACGCCGGGACGAATCTGGGAGCTGCTGCTGGGCGTGCTTGCGGCCGTCGGGCTCTTTCCGCGCCTGACGAACCCGAAGGTGCGGACGGCGATTTCCGTGGCCGGACTCGCGGCGATTGCTGCGAGCGTTTTTCTTTTGGATGGGGACACGCCGTTTCCAGGGGCGTACGCATTGCCGGCATGTGCCGGCACGGCAGCGATCATTTGGGCCGGCGCATGCGGCGAAACGCCTGTGACGCGCTGGCTCGGGTGGCGGCCGCTGGTGTTCGTGGGTCTGATTTCCTATTCACTCTATCTGCTTCACTGGCCGCTGATCGTCTTTGCGCGGCATTGGGCGGGACGCGAGCTTTCGGCGGTGGAGACGGCGGCCGTGCTGGCAGCGTCCTTCGCCGGTGCCTGGGCGTCGTGGCGTTTCGTCGAAACGCCGATGCGCGACCGTCGCAAGACGCCGATCGCGCGTCCGGCGTTGATCGCGGTTGCGGCGCTGCTGATGTTGGTGCTCGGGCTCGGCAGCGACGTCGGGGCGCGGCGGCAGCAGGACCGCTACAGTGTGGCCGAACGTGTCATCGAGGTGGAACGCCAGCGTGCGCTCGCCGAGCCGTGTCTGATGCGGGACAAACAGACCTTCGCAGACTGGCCGGCCGAGGCGTGCGCGAAGGGCGATGCGATTGCCGTATGGGGCGACTCGTTTGCCGCGCATTATTTCGGTCATCTGCGCACGCTCGCGCCCGACGTGACAATGCTCGGCGCCGCGAGTTGTCCGCCGATCGCTGGGCTCGATGTGCCGAACCGGCCTGGGTGCGGGCCGTTTAATCGCGGCGCACTTGAGCTCATTGAGGCGCGAAAGCCGAAAGTTGTGATCTTGTCCGCGGATTGGATGATCTACGAGAAGAAGAAGACCGTCGCGGAAGTGTTCGACGACAAGTATGCGCTGCTGGCGGCGACGGTCGATCGCTTGCGGAACGCAGGCGCCCGCGTGGTCGTGATCGGGCCGTCGCCGATGTTCCCGGCACCGGCGGCACGGATGGCGGCTTCAGACCCCGACCTTGCCGGTCCCGGTACCGCGAAGGCGAACTACAGCCGGAGATTCGACCGGTTCTTCCGGGATCTCGCCGGTCAGGGAAAGATCGCCTACTTCCCGGCCTATCGCGCGTTCTGCAGCGAGACGCTGGAGTGCCGGTATCGCGAGGGGGCGGAACTTCTGTTTTGGGATACAGGGCACTTGACCGCGCGCGGCAGCGAACGGGCCTTGGCCGCGCTCGCCAAGGCGTTCCCGGACCTGGGCCTCGCCGCCAAGGCGAGTGACGCTGTGCCCCGTTAGTCCGGGCGGCGAATGGCAGAGCGCAAGCCTGGACTGTGACCCGTGCCATGGGCGACAAAGGGGACAACAGTTCATGGGCTCTCACAAATGGTAAAGCGTTGGCTTCGGGCGATTGTTCTTGTGGGGGCGGCACTTGCGCTTGCGTCCTGTGTGCGCGGCGACAAGCGGCCCGCGCCGCAGGCACCTACGGCTGAACGGTCGGACTATTCGTCCTGGCCGCACGAGGGCAGCGACGTCAGACCCGATCCGTCCGTCCGTTACGGCGTGCTCGCGAACGGGATGCGCTACGCGGTCATGCGCAACGCGACGCCCGA
>CAZLRW010000160.1:0-7528 GCA_964561925.1 uncultured Flavobacteriaceae bacterium | reverse complement strand
GCCTGCACCATGCGCCGGATCGCCTCCGCGCCGCTCGCGAAGTCCGGAAACAGCACCGCCGAATAGTCGCGGGCTGCAGGCGAGGCATGAATACGCACGGTCGCCTCGGTGATCACGCCGAACGCGCCTTCCGACCCTACAATCAGCGCCCGCAAGTCAGGCCCCGCGGCGGAGGCGGGCAGGGCAGGCAGCCGCCACAACCCCTTTGCCGTCGCGACCGTCGCGCCCGCAAACCAATCGCCCGCGCGGCCATAGGCGTTCGACTGCTGCCCCGCGCCCGACGCCGCGATCCACCCGCCCAAAGTCGAGAACTCGAACGACTGCGGGTGATGCCCGTGCTTGAACCCTTGCGCGTTCAACGCCGCCTCGAGATCGACGCCATAAATGCCCGCCTCCGCCGTCGCGGTCAGCGACACCTTGTCGATCGAGATGAACTTGTTCATCGCCGTCAGATCGAGCGCGATCGCGGCTTGAAACCCGCCGGCCGAACCCGTGAGCCCGCCAACCACGCTCGATCCGCCCGCAAACGGCACCACCGCGACGCGCGCCTCCGACGCCCAAGCGAGCACGCGCACGACCTCATCCGCCGTCTTCGGATAGACGATCGCATCAGGCGCATCCGACAAGTCGCCCGCGCGCAGCTTCAGAAGATCGAAGTAACTCTTCCCCCGCGCATGGCTCGCCCGCTCGAATTTGTCGTCGCGCACCTCTGTAATCGAAGCCAACGCCGCGCGCATCGTCCCATCGAGTCGCGGCGCCCGAAGCGACACCTCTTCCAACCCCTTCGCGGGCGTCTGCGGCAACGGCCCCGTCTTCAGCGCCTCCGCAATCCACCCCCACGCGGCCTCCCGTCCCTCGAGAGGATTGTGCGCTTTGATCCAACCCCATCCGTTCCAGCGCGTGTCTCTGCGGTCGATCGGCATCCGGCGCTCCAAAATAACCTTGCCGCGGGTCGCACGCGCCACGCTTTGCGTCAAGGCCAAGCTTTCCTTTTCCGCCGCGTTGGGGTGAGCTACCGCGGCGCCGGACGTATCGGGGGGACACATGTGGCGGACTTGGGTGTTTGCGATTGCGGCCGCCTGGTCGATCGGTGCGGCATCGGCCGATGCGCCCCGTTTGCCGAGCGGTGTCGCGCCGACCGCCTATGACCTCCAGCTCACGATCGATCCGCGTTCAAGAAGCTTCACGGGCGAAGCCCGCATCTCGGTGACGCTGGCCAAACCGGCGCGCGAGATCATGCTCAACGGCCGCGACCTGCGCGTCACGGAAACGCGTCTCGTGCTCGCGAACGGCAACACGATCGCGGGCACATATCGCGAGGACGCGAAGAGCCCCGGCTGGGCCGCCGTGACGCTCGCGTCGGAGGCGCCCGCTGGTGCGGCCGTGCTGACGCTCGTCTACGAGGCGCCGTTCTCGCGCGAACGCAACGGGCTCTATCGCCTGACGGAGAACAAAGAAACCTACGCCTTTTCCCAGATGGAGCCGATCGCCGCGCGCCGCGTTTTTCCGGGGTTCGACGATCCGCGCTTCAAGACGCCCTACGCCGTATCGGTCGTCACGAACGCGGCTGACGTCGCCGTGGCGAACGGCCCGCTCGCGCGCAAAGAAACATTGGGCGACGGCCGCCTGCGTCATGTCTTCGCGCAGACGGAGCTGTTGCCGACCTATCTGATCGCCTTTGCGGTGGGTCCGTTCGACATCGTCGAGGCAAAGCCGTTGCCCAAAACCGCATTGCGCGCGCGCGAGGTTCCCTTGCGCGGCATCGCGCTCAAGGGCAAGGCCCACCGCTTCGCCAAAGCGCTTGCCGTCACGCGCCCATTTATCGAATGGTTCGAAAACTACTTCGCGGCCCCGTACCCCTACGCCAAGCTCGACCTGATCGCGGAACCGGGCAAACCCGGCGCGATGGAGAACGCGGGTGCCATCACCTACGGCGAGCGCTACATCCTCGTCACGGCCGAAACCACGGACGAGGAACTGCGCGCCGTCGCCGAGGTGCACGCACACGAACTCGCGCATCAGTGGTTCGGCAATCTGGTGACGCCCGCCTGGTGGGACGACATCTGGCTGAACGAGTCGTTCGCAACATGGATGTCGTATCGTGCCGCTGCGGCCGTGATGCCGGAACTTGGGATTGATCGCGAGATTCGCGCGTTGACGAGCGCGGCGCTTGCCTCCGACGCCTGGCGCACGGCCAAGCCCGTTCGCCGTCCGCTGCGCACCGACGCGGACATCGGCGCCGTCTTCGACTTCGCGACGTATTCCAAGGGCGCGGCGGTCATCACGATGATGGAGCACTATGTGGGCGCCGAGCGTTTCCGCGAAGGCTTGCGGGCGCACATCCGCCGCTTCGCGAACGGCAACACGACCTCGCGCGACTTCTTCGCCTCGCTCGAACAAACGATCGGCGACAAGCAGATCGGCGCCATCTTCGAGACCTTCATCGATCAGAGCGGCGCACCCGTCGTCACCGGCGCGCTCACCTGCAGCGCGGAGCCGCGCCTCGATGCCTCGCAGGCCGCGTACGCACCGCTCGGCTGGGCGCCGCCGGAGCGCCGCTGGAAGATTCCGCTCTGCGCGCAAGACCAAGACGGCGGCCGCGCCTGCATGGCACTCACGGAACGCGAAGCGGTGCTACCGCTCGCGGCCAAGACGTGCCCGAAACTCGTCGCACTGAACGGCGGGACCGGTTATTTCCATCAGGCCCACGACGCAGCCGGCTGGACTGCGCTGGCCGCGCACCTCGATACGCTCGCGCCTGACGAGCAGATCGCGGCCGTCGACAGCGCCCGCGCCGCCTTTGCCTCGGGCGCACTCGCCCCCCCGTCCTTCCTCGACGTCTTGGCGAAGGCGGCGAAGACCTCCGACGCGCGCCTGCTCGGCGTTACGGTCGGACAAGTGCAGGCGCTGGAGCCCGCGCTGCCGGACGGTACGGGTGACGCCTACCAATCCTGGGTCCGCGCCGTGCTGACGCCCGTCCTGGCACGCGTGGCAAAGGCAAACGACCTCGCGCTGAACAAGGCGCTGACGCGCGCGCTTGCGGTCAATGGTCGCGACGTATCGCTGCGCGGGCGCTTGTCGGAGGCCGGTCGCGCGATGATGAACGGCGAATCGGGCGGCTCGACGCCGCCGCGCCCGCTTGCGCTACGCGTCGCGGTCGAAGACGGCGGCCCCGACGTCTTCGCGACGCTTCTCAAAAACGCAAAGGCCAGCGACGACGTGCTCTTCCGTCTGGAAGCACTCGCCGCACTCGGCCATGCACCGCGCGCGGAAGATCGCGCCGCGTTTGCCGAGTCCCTCAAAAGCTTCGAGGCCTACGAGAACGTCCTCACGATCTACGAACTCTCGACTGAGCCCTCGAGCAGCGTCTTCGCTTGGGAACTCGCGAAGGCGAATTTCGAGAGGTTGCGCGGCCTATCGGCCAGCCTGAGCGCGAACTACCCGATCCTCGCGCGCAACCTCTGCACCGCCCAAGGCCGCGCCGACGTCCAAGCGTTCGTCGCCGCGAACGCGAAAAAGATGGAGGGTCACGAAGCGACGCTGGCCCAAACGGTCGACGAAATCGATCACTGCGTGGCGTTGAAGGCAGGCCAAGGCGCCCCGCTCGCCGAAGCGTTGAAGGCGAAGGGCATGGCGGTCGCCGCCCGCCGCCGGCTGCGCGACGTCGACGCGTTGTTCGCAGGCTTCGCCGGCCCGCCGAAGGCTTCCGCTCCGCTCGACATCGTCGCCGCCTGCGGACGCAAGTTCCCGGACCCTTCGCCGCTCGCGATCTGCGCCGCAACCCCTGTACCCAAAGCCTGCAGCGACGTGCGCATCATGCTCGAACAGTGCCTCGCCGCTCGGCCATTGGAGTAGGCTCACGCGCGAAACTTCAGCGCCTTCGGCATCACTTCGAACATGGCGGGCAGGCGGCCGGGCGACTCGCCGTCGGCTTCGATGTGCACGGGCGCGCCGGCCGTCGCCTCGACCGGCGTCGCGATCACCGTCTTGGCGCGGAACACCTTCACGTTCGGGTTCTTCACGTGGGTGCCGGTTTGGATCTCTTTGAGCGACTTCAGCACGCCGGCCTTCGGCGCGTGCTGCATGATGATGACGTCCAGCAACCCGTCGTCGGGCGAGGCGTCGGGCGCAACGCGCATGCCCCCGCCAAAGAACTGCCCGTTGCACACCGCGCACGTCGAGAGCGTCACGACGTCGTCGAACAAATTGTCGACCTTGAGCCGCACCGGCTTCGCCTTGTAGCTGAACAGAGCCGTCAGGCTCGCCCACGTGTAGATGAACCCGCCCATGACCCGCTTCAGCCGCGACCGGTTCACGCGGTCGACCACATGCCCGCTCATGCCGAAGCTTGCGATGTTTGCGAAGTGCCGCGTCCCGCTCTGCCCGTCCGCAGTGACGAAGCTCAAGCGCCCCACGTCGATCTGCCGCACGCGCCCGCCTGCAATCCGATCGAGCGAGGCCTCGAACCCGGCGTCGATGTCGAACGTCTTGCGGAAATCGCCGCCCGTGCCGAGATTGAGCAGCGCGAACTCTGCTTCCGGGTTGATCGCAACGCCGTTCGAGAAGAACCCGTTCACGACCTCGTTGATCGTGCCGTCGCCGCCGACCGCGACCACGCGCCCGAACCCGTCGCGCAGCGCATGCGAGGTGATCCGCGCCGCATCCATCGGCCCGCCGGTTAGCGCGACCGTCAACGGCCCCGTCACGTCGGCGAGCTTGCGCGCAATCATCTCCGTGTCGCGGCCGGTCTTGCCGCCGGCCGATTTCGGATTGATGACCGCGAGCGTCTTCACGTGAGTGCCTCATAGCGCCAGCCGATCGAGGCCACCTGCCGCGCGCGCTCGTCCTCGCTCCAGCCGCGCTCGCGCGCCATCAGCGCCGCCGTCTCTTCGATCGCGGAGGGTTCGAGCGGCCCCAGCGTGCCAAGCCCCGTGCGCCGGAACAATACGTCGTCGAGCGTCATCGCCATCTCCGATCGTACGGCGAACACCACCTGCGCCGCAATGTCGGGCAGGCGCTGCGACACCGTGCGAAGCAATCCCGTTTCCTTTCGCGCGAGCGCCAGCACCTCGCCGCTCCGAGCGCCGTAATTGCGCGCGAGGTTCTTCGCACTCGACGGCGCAAGCTCCTGCGCGTCCGTCGCAAGGCGCTCCGCAAACGGCCGAAACCGCCCGGTAGCGCCCGGCAACGGCGCCTCCGCTGTGTCGCAAGGTTTCGCGGCGCCAAGCTTGCGCGCGATCATATCGACGCACTTCTCCGCGTTGTCGCGCGACGTCGTCCATTTGCCGCCGATCGCCGAGATCAGATTGTTGGGCCCGCCCTCCGCCGCATGATCGACGAGTTCCGCCCGCCGGCTCGCATTGTAGCTGTCCTTCGACCCGTCATCGACGAGCGGACGCAAACCCGCGTACGCATAAAGCACATGATCGCGCGTGAGCTTCAGCGCCGGCAGCGCCTCGTTCACATAGGCGAGGTACCCGTCCACATCCTCCACCGTCACCTTCAACTCGTCGGGCCGCCCGGTGAACACGGTATCGGTCGTGCCGATGATCGTGTGCTCGCGCCACGGTAGCACGAAGATGTGCCCGCCCTTGTGCCCGACCGCGAGCGCCCGCCCGTTGGTCAGCTTGTGCGTGATCAGGTGAATGCCCTTCGATCGGATCAGCTTATGCGACGCCTCGCCGCCCGAGATCAGTTCGAGCAGCCGGTCCGCCCACGGCCCCGCCGCGTTGACGAAGAGCCGCGCCTTCAGCGTTGCCTCCTCGGTCCCGACCACATCGCGCACGCGCGCCGAAGCAACGCCGCCGTCGCCGCGTTCGAACGCCACCGCCTCCGCATAGTTCGCAACCACAGCCCCGTGCGCCGCCGCATCGATCAGACATTCAAGCCCCAGCCGCTCCGGCGAGTACATCTGGCAATCGAAATAGAGCAGGGCGCCCTTCATCCCCTCGCGGTCGACCGAGGGTTCGAGTGCGCGCGCAGTCTCGGCGGAAATCGCGCGATGCCCCGCCATATGCTGGTCCGGATCGTCAAGCCGATTGCGGTCGAACGCGAGCAGGTCATAGACGGTGAGACCCGCGCCCACGATCCACTTTTCCGCCCCGCTCTTCACCGGCAGCAGGAACTCCAGCGGATAGACCATGTGCGGCGCGATCTTCTCCCACACGCGCCGCTCCTTTAGCGACTCGCGGATGAGGCCGAGCTCGAACGACTTCAAATAGCGCAAACCCCCGTGCACCAGCTTCGACGACCCCGACGACGTCCCGCACGAGAAGTCGCGCTTCTCGACCAGCGCGACCGAAAGCCCACGCCGCGCCGCGTCCCGCGCAATACACGCCCCGGTGATCCCCCCGCCGATGATGGCGACGTCGAACGTGGCGTTGAGCGCGCGAAAATTGCGTTGCATGACCTTGAGGGGAATAGCTGCGTCGCGCCCTCTATATCCTCCCCCGCTTCAGCGCGGGAGGGGGACCATCTGGAACGCGATGGTGGACGGGGGCTCCACGCTGTCGCAGCGTCATCCCCCTCCACGCTGGCGCGGTCCCCCTCCCGCGCTGAAGCGGGGGAGGATAGAGTGCACCGGCCACCATTCACCATCCGGACCCGCCCATGCCCCAAGTCAAAGCGAACAGCCTCTCCTTCGAATACGAATCGTTCGGCGCCTCGTCCGACCCCGCGATCCTCCTCATCATGGGCTTCTCCGCGCAGATGACGATGTGGCCGGTCGAGCTCTGCGAAGGCCTCGCCTCGCGCGGCTATCGCGTCATCCGTTTCGACAACCGCGACATCGGTTTCTCATCAAAGCTCGAGTCGGCAGGTCAGGTGAACGTGATGGATGCATTCGCCAAGGCGGCCTCGGGCCAACCGATCGCCGCACCCTACACGCTGAACGACATGGCCGCCGACGCGGCCGGCATCCTGGATGCGCTCGACATTGCGAACGCGCATATCGTCGGCGCCTCGATGGGCGGCATGATCGCCCAGCTCGTCGCGCTGAACCACCCGGCGAAGACGCGAAGCCTGACCTCGATCATGTCCTCGACGGGCCGCCCCGGTTTGCCGCCCTCCAAACCGGAAGCGCTGGCGGTGCTGACCGAAGCCCCGCCCGCCGACCGCGAAGGCCGCATTGCCGCCGCCAAAAAGGTCTGGCGCATCATCGGCAGTCAACCCGTCTACGCCGCCGACGATGACGAACTCCACGCGCAGGCCGTGCGCGAGGTCGATCGAACGCCGTACTATGCGCCCGGCGTCGCGCGTCAACTTGTGGGCATCCTCGCCTCACCGCCGCGCCACGACATGCTGAAGAACGTGAAGGCGCCGGCACTCGTGATTCACGGCGCCGACGACCCGCTTGTCCCTATCGAGGGCGGCAAGGACACGGCGGCCTCGATCCCCGGCGCGAGGCTCCGCATCATTCCCGGCATGGGTCACGACTTCACGTCGAAACTCGTGCCGGTCTACCTGCGCGAAATCGCCGACTTCGTGGCCGAAGTGGACGCGAAGCGCGCGCAATGACCAAACTCAAAGC
>CAZLRW010000159.1:0-7566 GCA_964561925.1 uncultured Flavobacteriaceae bacterium | reverse complement strand
AGCGTCACGCCCATGACCGCGTCCATCGTCGCTTTCAGCCGCTGCGCCTGACCGAGGTTGAACGAGAGCCACGGCGCCTTGTTCAGCAGGTATTCGCAGGCGGGTTCGTTCAGCACCCAGTTCATCGGCGCCGCTTCGCCCTTCGCCGCGTCCGGTTTGGGCAGCGCGACGTGGATCATGCGCACGGCGGGCTCGTCGTCGTCGGCGCTCATCGGCCGGCAGAAATCGCGCCTGAGGATGTTGAGCGCATCGCGCCCGTGCGCAGTGCGCGTCGCGGCCAGCCCGAAGAGCGGCGCCATCGACTGGGGCACGATCGACTGATCCTGCGGCTTCAGTGTGCCGGCCGTCACGGCCTCGACGCAGCGCTCTTGCTTGGGCGGTACCGCTTCGTCGCACCGGATCGTGATCTGCCCGCCGTCGTCGGCCGCGTCCTCGAGCATGCGCCGGCACTGTCCGCCTTTTGCGCGCGGCGGTTGGTCGGCCTCGAGGTCGTTGCTGACGACGACGACGATCGGCACGACGTTGAGCGACGGATCTTCGTTGTTCAGTTCTTCGATCGCCCGCCCCAGTTCCCACACCGTGCGCGCGCCGTAGTTCTCGAAATAGCCGCCGTCGATGATCTGATAGGAGATGCTGCGCCCGGCGCCGCCGCTCACGAAACGGCCGGCGGGCGAGATGAAAGGAAAGCGCGCCGAGTTCGTCACCGCGGTCGAAAGCCGGACATCGCGCGAGGCAAGCCGCACGAAGTCCCCGCTGTCGGGAAACAGGGGCCGCGCGCCCGGCCAGCGGATCGTCGACGTGATCATCCGCTTGCCGGACGTCACGTCCGTGCCGTTCAACATCAGATGCGGCAGCAGATCGACCGGCGTGCGCCCGTTGCCTTGCGGCGCATAGCGCGCGCCCAAGAACCCGGCGGCGATATGGCGGGGCAGGGTAAAGCCCGGGTTCTCGTTCCACATCTGCTCGAACGTATGTTCGAGAACGGCGTTGCGGTCCGGCACGCCGGTCCATGTCCACAGCGGCCCGACCATGCTGCCGAACAAGTCGTTCAGGAAGTAGGTCGCAACCGTCGCCGACAGCAGGTCCTTCGTCGCGATGTCGCCGAGCGCCGCGCGCGTGTCAGGGTCCTCCCAATCGAGCCCGCCGTCGGCCCGTCCGCGCGCCCGCACCATGCGCAGATAGGTGGCCGCGCCCAGGCTTCCGCCCGAGACGCCGCTGATCGCAAACACATGCCGCCCGAAGTCGCCGCCCGTCCGGTTGTCGAGCATGCGCATGGCGCCGAGCAGCCAGACAGCGGCGCGGCTTGCCCCACCTTCGGCCGCCACCAGCACGACCGGCACGCGCTCGGACCCCATCGACACGCGCCGCCGTGCGGCGACCCATTCGCGCAGCGCCGCTTTGAGATCGGGCCGGCACACGCCGCCCTGCACGATCAGCGACGGGCAAGCGGCAAGATCGTCCGGCTCGCTGATCTTGGTTTCGGTCAGCCTGACGACGTGCTTCTCCAGAACCCAGGGCGGCGACAGAAACCACGCGGCGAGCGCGATCGTGCCGACCGCGTTCGCGATGCGCTTCACGCGCTGCGACTCGCCCGGCATCAGCTGCAAGGGCTCGCCGCGGTTGACGAGGAAGCGCATGAGATAGATCGCCCGCTCGACGATGCCGCGCACGATCGCAAGCGCGATGACGAGCGGTCCGACAGCGAACGCAAGCGCCGCCACCGCCGTCGTCGGCGCATCGAACTGCGCCACGAATCCGGGTGCGACGCCCACGCAGATCAGCGCGGCCAGGCTGCACGCGAGCGAGAGCACCGCAAACGGCCACCCGAACGGCGCATCGGCAAGAATGCGCGTCGCCCGCCAGTTCGACATCCACGCCGGCGCGTCGAAAGCGTTCATCCACCGGAACTCGGTGCGGTAGATGACGAACATGAAGAGCAAGCCCACGAGACCGAAGCTCAAGAGCTGCGCCCCGATCAGACCCGCAAAGAAATGCCCGCTCTGAATGGCAAACAGAATCGGCAACAGCGTCATGCCGCCCGCAAACAGCAGCGCCATGCGCGGCGCCCACTCATGCGACCAGGCGATGTGATCGTCGCGCGCGCGCCCGTGCGGCGCGTGGCTCTCCTCGTCGTTCAGCCGTTCCGAACGCGCCGCGCGCTGCCGCCTGATCCGCGCCTTGTCCGTCTCGCCGCGATTGCGCTGCGCGGTCAGCGCCGCGCGCGTCCAGAACCAGGCGCTGAGCCCCAGCGTCATGGCCGCCAGCGCGAACAGAAACGGCCGCGCCGAAATCCGCATCTGCCAGATCGGCGTCTCCATGCCGGCGAACATGTCCGGCATCTGCGGCGGCAGCCACACCGCGAAGAACGCCACGAACGGCACGGCGACCCCGATGGGCTCCTCGACCCAGCGGTAGAGCAGCTGCTCCGTTCGTCTCAAATGGCGCGAAAACGACATCTGGCCTTGACCCCGGGGCGGGAGGGGCGGCAACCACGCGCAAACGCCCACCCCCGCGAATCACCTTGCAGGCACGTCGCATTGTCGGTGCCTCGGCGGCGGCCGCCCACCCGTAAGAACGCGCTTTCAACAGACCTTGTGACGAATGCGGCCCGCCGGATTTGGAGGCGCGCCGCCTTGTCGGGCATGTTCGCCTCACGGAATCAAGGGGATTGGGTTCAATGGACTATCTGTTGCAGCTGGCTGCGGACCCCGCGGCGTGGGTCGCACTGGTGACGCTGATCGCGATGGAGGTCGTGCTCGGCATCGACAATTTGATCTTTATCTCGATCCTGACGAACAAGTTGCCCGAGGCCGACCGCGAGCGCGCGCGGCGCATCGGCATTGGTCTCGCGCTGATCATGCGCCTCGTCCTCTTGAGCACGATCGCGATCATCGTGCAGCTGACCGAGCCGGTGATCACCCTGTTCCACCACGGCTTTTCCTGGCGCGACCTGATCCTGATCGCGGGCGGCCTGTTCCTCGTGTGGAAGGCGACGAAGGAAATCCACCATAACGTCGACCCAGACCCCACAGACGACGTTTTCGACACGCGCGTGGCGACGATGGCGTTCTCGGCCGCGATCGGTCAGATCATCCTGCTCGACCTGGTCTTTTCCGTCGACAGCATCATCACCGCCGTCGGCATGACCGACCATGTGCCGATCATGGTGATCGCCGTGATCGTGACCGTCATCGTCATGCTGGTCGCGGCCACCCCGCTCGCGAACTTCATCAACGCGAACCCGACGATCGTGATGCTCGCCTTGAGCTTCCTGCTCATGATCGGCATGGCGCTGATCGCCGACGGCTTCGGCTTCCATGTGCCCAAGGGCTACATCTACGCCGCGATGGGCTTCTCGGCCCTGGTCGAAGCGCTGAACATGCTCGCCCGCAACAGGGCGAAGAAAAGGGCGATGGCGAAGGCGAAGTCAGGATAGCGAGAACTGTCGCAATCGCGCCGGGAGGTCGGCGGGCCGGTCGGACATCAAGAGGTCGACCCGCTCGCTCGCCCGCGCGATGTCGTTGCCGCGCCCGAGCGCCGACGCAATCGCCTCCCGCGGCGACGCACGCAGCGCAAGCAGCCCGTCGAGCTCGTACGTCAACAGTTCCCCGCCCTGCGTCACGATGAACAACCGCTGCCAGTCCTGCGCCAGCGCACATTGCCGGAAGAAGCTGTCGTGCTGCGGATCGAGATGGTTCGTAAGCTCGAACAGCACCGCACCGCGCTCAAGGTCGATGAATTGCGGCCCGATCAGCGTGTCCACGAACAGAATGCGATCGCTCGCATCGCAGACCGCCTCCCGCGTCGAACTCGAAAGCCGCACGATCTTCGTCCGCCGGTCGTCCGCGTCGACGCGCCAAACCGTCAGATCGACCACCGCGTAGAAGTGGTGACCGCTCGGCGGCGCGGCCAGCGCCTCGACCTTGCTGTCGAACGGCGCCCACCAAACGGGCTCGGCCCGCGGGTCGCCGCTCCAAACCAAGAAGTTGCCGTTGACATCTCCCGCCAGGAGCGCGCCGCGCGCCGGGTGATAGCTCATGGCGCTGACCCACCCCGGCATCCGGCAGCGCGACAGCACCTCGCCGCCGCGCGCGAGTTCGATGAAGCCCTCCGCAGCGTAGTTCCCGCCGCCGATCGCGACCGCATCGCCTGTCGGCACATAGGCGGCCGCATGCGGGCGTGCGCGATGCTGCGAGGCGATGACGGGGCGCTCCTTGTCCAAGCCGAGCAGATAGCACTTCTGCCACGTCCAACCGGCGATCAGATCGGCGTCTTCGAAGATGGTCAGGCCGACCACGGCCTCCACGAACCGCCGCTCGGCGATCACGCGCGCGCCGTCGAACAGTTCGACCGTGCCGTTGACCCGCCGAACGGCGACGCGTCCCTCCCGCAGGCACTGCACGGACGCGACACGTTCCTGCAGCGAATGCACAGTCGCCGACACCGGATGCTCGACGAGCGCCTTGACAGCCCACACTTGAAGCAACCCGCCGGGGATCACCGTCCACAAGCGCTTGCCGTCCTCCGAAAGCCCCGCGCGGTCGAAGCCCAGCGCGTCCCACCCGGTCGTGCGTGGCTTCAGCCGGTTGGCGACGCGCATGATCTCCTGGCCCGACGCCAGCGACCAAACCCTTACCGTGCAATCCGTGCCGAGCGCCATGACCGTCTTCGCGTCGGGCCCGAACTCGCCCTGCAAGATCAACGCCTCGTCGACGTGATCGAAGCGGTGCAACTCCGTGCCGGTCGCCGTCTCCCACACGCGCGCCGTCCCGTCGTTGGCAGTAGTCAGCAGCAGCGTACCGTCGTCGCTGAGCGCGACGCTGCAAAGATCGTCGCCGGTCGCCGTCGACTTGCCGTCGTGGCGCACCCGCACCGTTTTCGCGTCGCCGCCGACGATGTAGATCTCGGCGTTTTGCCGCTCGGCCAAGCACACGCGCGACCCGTCTTTGCTGAAGCAGAAGTGACGCACGTCGTCGTCCAGCGCATGCACCTCGCCGGCATCGACGCCGAATGCGACCGCGACCCAGTTCCCTTCGCGAGGCACAACCAGCGCAAGCCCGCGCCCGGTCGCCGCGCAATAGGCGATGTCGACCACTTCGCCGTCGTAGTCGCCGACGATCGTGACGCTGTTTGAGATCGTGTCGAAGCGCTGGATCATGACGCTGGTGCTGACCAGGACCGCGTGCTCCTCGGCGATCGCGCGAACCACGTCGACGCGACCGGCGAATCTGTCCCGCGCCACGACCGCACCGTCCGCGATGTTCAGCCGTAGAACCTCGCCCGCCTTACCGATCGCGATGATGTCGCCGTCGAACACGAACGCACGCACACGGAAGTCGAGCGCCGTCGCCCATCGCGCCGCGCCGGTCATAAGGTCGAAGAGGCGCACCGTCCCCGACACCTCTTGGCAAACCGCGCTGAGCGTATCGGCCGCGACGCCGAACACGGTGTCTTCGCCGTCCGGATCGGGCATCGCCGGCGCCGACGGGTCGCCGACCGCGCACAGCGGCTGCTGCATCAGCGACCGCGCGCCCTCGATCCAAAGCTGCGGCACGAGTTCGAACGAAGGGTCTTCTGCCAGCACCGCCGCGGTGGCAAGCATGCGCAGCGCCCGGTCCGGCTCGTGGTCGCGGATCGCGTTCGCGATCGGCAGCACGAACGCACGTCCCGTGATCGAACGCAGGTGATCGCGGTCGCGCCGCTCCCGTTCCCGGCTCGCCGCGAAGTAGGCGAGCAAAACCTCCGGCAGCGCCGCCGCAGCGGTCGGCCGCCGGGCCGCCCAGGCTTCGGCCGACGCGACTTCCTCGCGCCGCAGCAACTGCCCCTCGGGCCGCGAAGCCTTGTCCCAACGCACCGCGCGGCCGATCCAAACCGTCCGCTCGCGCTCCCACGAAATGTCGCGATCGATCGCCGAGCGCAGCGCTTCGACCGTCTTCGCACCGGGTGCGCCGGCGAAGAGGCGCGGCCAGAAAATCCAATTGCGCTCGGCGATCTCGGGCGGACAGGCCTTCGGATCGATGTTCTGCCAGACCAGCGGCACCAGCTTCTTGCCGTAGGCGAGCGTACGCTCGACCTCCCACGCGCACACGTCGGAGCGCACCGCCTGCGGCGACACGACGAACACGACCGCATCCGAATCGAGGATCAGCTGTTCGATCCGGGGCCGCCAGACCTCGGCCGCCGCGATATCCTTGCGGTCGACCAGCACGTCATAGCCCTGCTGCTGCAGCACCGGGACCAGCGCGTCGATCGCGCGCGAATCCTTGCGGGCATAGGAAACGAACACGCGCGTCGGCTCCGTCACGCCGTCCCGGCCAGTCGCCCGCTCCATCGTCCCGACGCACTCCGCCGCAGCCGCCGATATCGTAGGGGAGGCGACCCGCCTTGGCGACAAGCTTTGCGTCCGCCGCGGGCAGGCATACTCTGCTGTCGCCGCACTCTTGGGGGTAACATGCGAATTCTCGGCGCGATCGTTCTCGTCCTGGCGCTGGCCGGCGGCGTTCTCTACTGGCTGCTGCAACCGCCGGCGCCGCTCCCCGCGCCCGAGCGCGGCGGCGCATTCCACAATGTCACCGTGATTCAACCCGGCGAGAGCCGGCGCGAAGGGCAATCGCTCACGATCGCAGACCGCACAATCGGCGAGATCGCGCCGTCCGCCGACGCCAAGAGCCCGTATGCCGGCATGTATGTTCTGCCGGGCCTCATCAACATGCACGCCCATCACCCGCCGCAAAACATTCCGGTCGCACAGGATCTGTTCCCGCTGCTCAATCTGATGCACGGCGTGACCGCGGTGCGCGACGCGGGCGACATCGACGGCAAGACGGTTCTGCCGATCCGCGCCAAGATCGAGGCGGGCGCGATGCCGGGCCCGCGCGTCTTCGCCTGCGGCCCGTTCGTCGACGGGCCTGAGAAGATTTGGGAGAACACCCGCGTCGTCACCGACGTGGCAAAAGCCGCCGACGTCGTGCGCACGATCAAGGCCGAAGGCTACGACTGCATCAAGCTCTACAATTCGCTGGCGCCCGACGTGCTCGCGGCATTGATCGCCACCGCGAAAGAGCAGGGTGTCCCCACGATCGGCCACGTGCCGCACCAAGTGCCGTATCCGGGCGGCATCGGCGACGTCCAACACTTCACGGGCGCCGCCTTCGCACCGAACATCGACCCGCGCCCGTTTCCCGAAGTGATGGACGCCTGGGGCGCGCCCTTCGATGACGCGCAGCTCGCGCGCACGGTCGAACTGACGCTTGCCGCCAGCGCGGCGAACACGCCCACGCTCGTCACCACGGCGAAGTTCGCCAATTACGATCGCTACGAAGACATGCGCACGTCGCCCGAAGCGGCGCTGTTGCCGCGCTACTTTGCGGATGTGATCTGGCACCCGAAGGACGGCCTCAGGCGCGACACGAGCGAGAAGAACCTGACCCGCCTGAAAACGGCGATCCCCGCCGTGCACCGCCTGCTCAAACGCCTGCACGAAGCCGACGCCAAACTTCACATCGGTACCGACACGATCACGGCGTTCGTCATACCCGGCGCCGATATGCACGAAGAGATGCGCCT
>CAZLRW010000158.1:0-7591 GCA_964561925.1 uncultured Flavobacteriaceae bacterium | reverse complement strand
CGCCGATCATCTCCTACGGCCAAGCGATCCGCGCGTCGCTGAAGCGCCACTTCAAAGGCGTTCAGCCCGAGGTCATCGTGGAGCCCGGCCGCTACATCGTCGGCGACGCCGGCGTGATCGTGAGCGAAGTCGTGCTCGTCGCGCACAAGGGCGGCGCCGACGAACGCCGATGGGTCTATCTCGACGTGGGCAAGTTCCACGGCCTCGCCGAAACGATGGACGAGGCGATCAAGTACAGAGTCCTCACCCCGCACGACGGCGGCGAGACCGTGCCCGTCGTGCTCGCGGGCCCCACTTGCGACAGCGCCGACATCCTCTACGAGAAGACGGACTACCGCCTGCCCGCCGCATTGAAGGCGGGCGACAGGGTCCTGATCCTCTCGACGGGCGCCTACACGACGACTTACTCGTCGGTCGCCTTCAACGGCATGCCGCCGCTGGCCAGCGTCTGCATCTGACCCCAGGACGACCTGTCGCAACGCGTGTGGCCCGCGCGCGTTGACACGCCCGCGTGTCACCTGTTAATGCGATTGAGAATAACTCGCATTAACAGGAATTGGCCATGCGTTCCATAGGGGTACTGGTTGCTTTGGCGTGCGCGGCGACCGCGGCATCGGCGGACGAAGCCGCTCCCAAAGCGACAGCCAATGCGGCCGATTCGGGCAAGGTCGAGATCACCCCGCGCCGGGAGCCCGATGTCGTCGTCATCGGCCAGCGCCCGAACCTGCTTCGCATCCCGGGCTCGGGCACGACGGTCGAAGGCGACGAACTGGAACGCGCGCGTGTCTTCACGGTCAACGAGGCGCTGCGCTGGGTCCCCGGCGCCTTCCCGCGCGACGAGGAGGGCATGGGCATGCGCCCGAACATCGGCCTGCGCGGCTTGAGCCCCACACGGTCGAGCAAGGTGCTGCTGCTCGAAGACGGCATCCCGCTCGCCTTCGCCCCCTATGGCGACAACGCCACTTACTTCCACCCGCCCGTCGAACGCTATGAGCGCATCGAGGTGTTGAAGGGCGCGGCCCAGGTCCGCTTCGGACCCCACACGGTCGGCGGCGTCATCAACTACATCACGCCGCGCGCACCGGAAGAGTTCGGCGGTCACGCGACGATCGCGGCGGGCAACCGCGGCTATTTCGAACTCGACGGCACGCTGGGCGGACCGTTCCTGGGCGGCCGCTTCCTCGCGCACGCGCAGTCGAAGGAAAGCGACGGCGCCAGAGAGAACCAGCACCTGCGCCTGAACGACGTCGCGATCAAAGGCGAGTGGGACATCGCCGACGACCAGACGCTGACCGCCCGCCTCAGCCGCTATGAGGAAGACAGCCAAGTCACATACTCGGGCCTCAGGCGCGACGAGTTCTTCGCCAACCCTTACGCGAACCCGTTCGCAAACGATCGCTTCGAGGCCGAGCGCTACGGCGCCTCGCTCAGCCACGGCTGGTTCTTCAACGACGAACTCAGCCTGAAGACGACGCTCTACGGCTCGTACTTCACGCGCGATTGGTGGCGCCAGTCGTCGAATTCCGGCCAGCGCCCGAACGACTCCACCGACCCCGCCTGTAACAACATCGCGAACCTGAACACGACCTGCGGCAACGAAGGCCGCTTGCGCGACTATCTGACGGTGGGCCTCGAAACACGGCTCGCCGCCGACCACACGCTGTTCGGCCTGCCCGCGCGCACCGAAGCGGGCCTGCGCTACCATGTCGAAGATCAGCACCGTCGCCAGTGGAACGGCGACACGCCGACCTCGCGCTTCTACGGCACGGGCGTGAACGCTGGCGTGAAGGAGAACAACGACCGCAAGATCCGCGCGGCGTCGGCCTTCGTCACCACGCAGCTCGACTTCGGCGACATTCTCGTCGAGCCCGGCGTGCGTTTTGAGCACATCGAATTCGAACGCTTCAACTTCCTCGCCAATCTGGGCGCAGGTGCCGGCGGCGAAACCGAACTCGACGTCGTGATCCCGGGCCTAGGCCTGATCTACGAGCTCTCCGACAAAGCCGTCGTCTATGCCGGGGTGCACAAAGGCTTCTCGCCGCCGCGCGTCGAGGACATCATCAACAACGCGAGCGGCGCGACGGTCGATCTCGCCGAAGAAGAGAGTGTGAATTGGGAACTGGGCGTGCGCGGCGAAATCGCACCCGGCTTCTTCGCCGACGCCGCTTACTTCCGCATGGACTTCGAAAACCAGATCATCCCGGCGAGCGTCGCGGGCGGCGTCGGCGCGACGCTGACCAGCGCCGGCGAAACGATCCACCAAGGGGCCGAACTCTTGATCCGCGGCTCGGCCCGCGGCGCAGGCTGGCTCGAACAGGACGACGTCTATCTGCGCACCACCGTCACCTATCTGCCTGACGCGAGCTTCGAGGGCACGCGCTTCTCGACCGTTCCGGGCAAGAACTGCGCGGGCATCGTCCCGCCGACGCCCGGCCCGACCTGCGAGCTCGTGACCGGCAACCGCCTGCCCTACGCACCCGAATGGGTCTGGTCCGCGGCCGTCGGCTACGATTGGCAGGGCATCGTCTCCGCCGAGATCGAAGCGCAGTACACGGACGACATGTTCAGCGATGATCTGGAGACGATCGACCTGCAGGTCGACGGTCAGCGCGGCCTGATCGGCTCGGCGCTCGTCTGGAACGCGACGCTGAACGTGAACATCCCGGAGACGCCGCTCACCGCCTATGTGACGGTCAAGAACGTCTTCGACGAAGTGTACATCGTCGACCAAACGCGCGGCATCCTGCCCGGCGCCCCGCGCCTAGTGCAGGCGGGCATCTCGGTGAAATTCTAGATCGACGCGCCGATCAACCGTGCGCGCTTCGCTTCGTCGAAACGCGCACGGTCCTGGCCGCGCCGCGCCTCGTGCAGACAGCGCGACAGCGCCGCAACGTCCGTCGAACCGGAGAGCCAAGCCTTGCAAGGCATTGCGGCCGGCTCGGGCACCTCGAGCGCGACGCAGTCCACGAACTTGTCCCGCACGCAGGTGTCGACGCTGATCACGTCCTCTTCGGACGGCGTGCGAATCCACTCGACGAAGTTCACGAACAACAGGCCTGCGAACACACCCACGACAACGGCGATCGCGCGCTTAACCATCACGGGACCCTCATCTGTGCCGGCATGGGACAAAAGCGAACCGCCGGCGACGTTTTCGCCAGACCCGTTGCAGCCGCCGTGCCCGTCGTAAGAAAGCCTAACCGCCGGCCTTCTGCCGCCGTGCGGCGAGCTTCTTCGCACCCTCCACCGCCGCATCGATCGTCTTCAAAGCGGCGTAGAGCGCCGTCCCGCCCGCCGACTTCTTGAACAGATAGAAATTGCGGATCGTCTCCTTGCGGTTCGTCGTGCGCAGCTTGAAGTCGGTGACGCCGGGCAGACAGTCGATCGTTTTCACCGGCAGTTTCAGCCGCTCAACGTCTTCGAGCACGCCGTGCCACAGCACGGCGCCCGCCTGATGCCGCGCGACCGCCGGATCGTAGCCCATCGCCAGCACGAAGAACGTCGCGCCGTTGACGAACCCGTAGTGGAACGCCGCCGGATTGCCTTCCAGATAAAGAATGTGCCCCAAGAACCCGCCGCGCGCCGCCGCAAAGCGCATCCGCTTTTCGATCGCCCCGCCCCGCGCGAGCCCGAGGCCGAGATCGCGCTTCTGATAGGTCTTGTCCGAAACCGAAATGCCGTCGTCGAGAAACCGCGCGACCTCGTCGGGCGAACGGAACCGCTCGATCTTGGGGGCGAGTTCCACCGCCGAAAACAGCTTCTTCGAATAGCGTTTCAGATTGCGCCGGCTGTCGGCGCCCAGCGAAGCGAGATAGCCCTCGACCGTACCCGCCCAATCGATCTTGCAATGAAGATTCTCCGGCCCCCAGGGAAGCACGTGGAACAGTCGCCGCACGGCGCTACCGGAGTCGGAAAGCAGGCCGTGGAAAGCGCCACCCACCGGCGCCGCGCTCACCTGCACGACGCTGCCCTGCATCTCGCGCGCAAGCAGCGCCATCGCCTCCCCCATCGCAGCCGAGGGATCGGCGGCCGTTGTCAGCGGCGCACCGAACATCCGGTGCTCGCGCACGGCCTTGCGGAGAAGCACGCGCCCGCCGGCCGCGTAGACGATCTCGCCCGTCGCCACCCGCAGCGGCAACAGCCCCGAGAGCTTCCCGTCGTCGATGGCCGCAAGCGTCAGTATCGTGTCACCGCGCGCCGCATCGCACCCGGCTTCGAGCCATTCGGCATCGTGGTTCAGTTCGTCGACCCCGCCGAGCCGCACACGCGCCTCGGCCGCGAACCGCGCGCGGGCGGCCTCGTCCGCAAATGCTTGCACCGCCCAACGGCTGCCGGCCGCTCGCTGTTGCATTCCGCCGTTCGACCCAAAATCAAGGCGCTTCGAAGGGCACCACGTAACGCGCAAGCCCGCACGCGAACAAGAGGGAAACGCCGCGAAGGGCGCACGTTGCGGCGCCCTTCGAAACCGGCTAACGAACGCGTCCTCTGCGCCGCTTTAGCTTAATGGGTAGAGCACAGGATCGTGGATCCTGGGGCCCTTGGTTCGAACCCGGGGAGGCGGCACCATTCAGCCACCGTCCCGGTTTCAATAGCGCAAGCTTAGAACCAGCCGCACGTCCGCACCGGGCAGCACGACCTCGTCCTTGTTGAAGGCGACGTGGTTGCGGATTTCCTCGTCCGTCAGGTTGCGCCCGAGGAGGCTGAGCGCGACCCCGCCGCCGTCGTCGGCCCGCATCGCGTGCCAGGTCACCCCGGCGTCGAGCCGCGTGTAGCCGTCGGTCGGCGTTTCGTTCGCAGCCACGTCGTCCTGATCGAAAGCGTGCAGCAGCCGCGCATAGACGTCGATGACCGCGCTCTCGAACCGCAAACCGCCGCCCGCGCGAACGGGCGGAATCCGCGGGACGTTGCCGCCGCCGTCGAACTCGGCATCGACCGCGTCCGCCATCAGATCGAGCGATAGTTCGCCTTTCGCGAATTCGCCGAGCAGGACCGACGCCTGGAACTCGCCACCGGTAAAGGTCGCGTCGCGCTGGCGGTAGAGCAATTCCAAGAACTCCGCGCTGTCGTCGCCGAAGAAGTTCCCGTCCTCGTCGTAGGAATTGCCCGTAAGATCGCCGAAGACGAAGCCGTCGAACGACGTATGAAAGATCGTGAGCTCGGCCGTCACGCGCGGCAGCGAAAGCCGTGCGTTCGCCTCGAGGTTCAACGCCTTCTCGAGATCGATCGTGGGATCGCCGATCTCGAACGTGCCCGTCGCCTCGTGCGGACCGCGCGCGTAGAGTTCGACCTGGTTCGCCGCCCGCTCGGCGTAAAACGCGCTCGCGCCGAACGTCAGCTCCTCGCTCGCCTTGAAGACAAGCCCCGCGCTCGCGCTCACCGGTTCGAACTCGCGCACCGTGAACACGTCCGAGATCGGCGTGCCGTCCACCTCGGTGTTCTCGTAACGCGCGCCGAATTCCAGCGTGACGCTGTCCCCGAGCGGCACTTCCGCAAAGCCGTAAAGGCCGAACGAATCCGTCACCGAGGGTGCTAGAAAATCCTCGCCCTCGCCCAAGGCCTCGAATTCGCGATTCTGGAATTGCACGCCGAAGGCTGCCGCCGAGAACGGACCGAACGCGCCCGCGACGACCTCGCTCCTGACCTCGTACTGCTTGTCGATGAACGTGGAGGCGACGCCTTCGCCCTCGACCACTTCGTCGTGGGTGTAGTCCGAGATACCCGCGTTCACCCGAAACGCCGTGAACCCCGGCAGCGGATCGCGCCACTCGGCCGCGAACAGGCCCTTGTCCTGCTCCATGTCGATGAACGCGTCTTCGCCGGGGATGCCGTATTCGCTCTCGTACCGCACATAGGCGCCGCCGATGTGTCCTTTGTCGCCGACGAACGAACCGCCCGCCGAATATCCAAGCCCGTCGGCGGCCGTGTTCGTCATCACGCCGGGCGCGATCGGAATGTCGTAGTCGTCGCGATCCTGCCTCACGCCGTCGACGTGCCAGGCGAAATTGCCGAAGTGCCCGCCGGCTAACCCCGCAATCTCGTGCGATCCGTCGACGGAGCCTACCGCGAAATGCAGATCGCCGCTGAACGGTTTGGTCAGCGACGTCGGGATACGATCGTTGATCGCGTTGACGACGCCGCCGATCGCTTGGCTGCCGTAGCGCAGCGTCGCCGGCCCGCGCACGATCTCGACGCGCTGCAAAGCCAGGGGGTCGATCGGCACGCCGTGGTCGGGACTCAAATCCGACACGTCGAAACTGCCGAGCCCGTTCTCGAGCACGCGCACGCGGCTCGCATCGAAGCCGCGGATCACGGGACGTCCCGCCCCGACCGCGAAACTGGTCGAGTTGACGCCGGGTATCAGCGACAGCGAATCGGCGATCGTAAGCCCCCCTTGCTCGGTGAGATCGTCGCGATCCGCCGTTCCGACCAGCGTCGCGAACTGGTCGCGCGACTTTGCGATGGGCGACGCCGTCACGACGACCTTCTCCACCCGCTCGGGTCTTGCCTGCTCTTGCGCGAGCGAAGGCGTCGCAAGTGCGGTGAGTGAGCACGCGAGCGCGCTCGTACGTCTGAAACTCGAAAACATGGAAACCTCTGACACAAAAGAAAGTAACGACGGGCGCGAACGGGCTATTGCCGTTCGGCCGCTCTCAGGCGCGTGTCAGACGATGGGTGGCGCGCGGCTTCGCCATGCTGCAGTGAAGCGTTCGGGAAAAATCGTTCGCGCGTCGGCGACGCGAAGCGAGCGTGTCGCGGGCGGAGGCAACAATGCGCAGGCGTCCGCCAGCAAAGCGGCACCGCCGGCGACGCCCGCGTGCCACAACGGACAATCGGCTTCGTCGTGCGCGGGTTTGGGTTGCGGACCGCCGTCGGTGATGTCGCCGTCAAGCGCCGCCGAGTTCCGCTCGGCGAGATCGAAATGGAAGTGGCTGCGCGCGACGGAAATCTGCAGGACGAAGAGCGCGAGCAGGAACAAGGCCCCGCACGCCGCCCACCGGCCGCGCATCGCCCGTCTCAAATCTGTCAGGCCCGCCCACATATTTCGACGCTACACGCCCCGATTTGCACAGTGCAACCGCAATTGCGCCCACGCCGCCCCAACGATCCCGTGAACACCCCCCTCCCGCACGGCGGTTAACCGCCCAATATAGTAGCGGCGAGGCCGGCGATTCCCGGTCGTACAACCGTCATGCGAAGGAGACGCGCATGTCCGACGCCAAGCTCGCCATCCCCTCCAAAGAGAACCTGATCGCCGCCACGACCTCTGGCTGGCTGATGCTGGCCGTACTGATTGCGATGTTCGTGGCGGGCCTTCTGCTCGTCCGCATTCCGATCATCGGCGTGCCCATCATCGTGCTCGCCGTATTCCTGAGCATCGGCTTCCTGGTTCTGAAGCCGAACGAGTCCGCCGTGCTCACGCTCTTCGGCCGCTACATCGGCACGGTCAGGCGCGAGGGTTTCCACTGGGTGAACCCGTTCTACGCGAAACAGAAGATCAGCCTGCGCGTGCGCAACTTCACGACGCCGACGCTGAAAGTGAACGACAAGGTCGGCAACCCGATCGACGTCGCCGCCGTCGTCGGCTGGCTGG
>CAZLRW010000157.1:5863-7673 GCA_964561925.1 uncultured Flavobacteriaceae bacterium | reverse complement strand
GAACGAGCCGATCGGGCGGTTCGGGTCTTGCAGGCCGGCGCGGGCGCGGCGCACGGCGGCGGAGACCGCGTGCACCGCTTCGTCCTGGCCGACGACGCGCGCGCCGATCGTCTTTTCCATGCCGAGCAGTTTTTCGCGTTCGCCCGCGAGCATCTTGTCGACCGGGATGCCGGTCCAGCGCGAGACGACCTGGGCGATGTGCTCTTCCGTCACCGCTTCGGTGACGAGTTGCGTCGCCTGCTGCTCCTCGATCTTCTTCAGATCCTTCTCAAGGCCCGGGATCACGCCGTAGGCGATTTCGCCCGCCTTCGCGAGGTCGCCCTTCCTCTGCGCGAGTTCGAGGTCGTGGCGTGCCTTGTCGAGTTTTTCCTTGATCGATTGCGCCTGCCCGAGCTTTGCCTTTTCCTGTTTCCAGCGCTGGGTCAGGCTTGAGGATTTCTCCTCAAGATCGGCGATTTCTTTCTCCAGTTTGACGAGGCGTTCTTTCGAGGCCTTGTCGGTTTCCTTCTTCAACGCCTCGCGCTCGATTTTCAGCTGCATCGCGCGGCGGTCGAGTTCGTCGAGCTCTTCGGGCTTCGAATCCACCTGCATGCGCAAGCGGCTCGCCGATTCGTCGACGAGATCGATCGCCTTGTCGGGCAGGAAGCGGTCGGTGATGTAGCGGTTCGAGAGCTGGGCCGCGGCCACGATCGCCGAATCCGTGATGCGTACGCCGTGGTGCAGTTCGTATTTCTCTTTGAGGCCGCGCAGGATCGAGATCGTATCTTCGACGGTCGGCTCGCTCACGAACACCGGCTGGAAGCGGCGTGCGAGGGCGGCGTCCTTCTCCACGTGTTTCCTGTATTCGTCGAGCGTCGTCGCGCCCACGCAGTGGAGCTCGCCGCGGGCGAGCGCGGGTTTCAGCAAGTTCGACGCGTCCATCGCGCCTTCGGCTTTGCCGGCGCCGACGAGCGTGTGCATCTCGTCGATGAAGAGGATGATCGAACCGGCGGCCGCCGTGATCTCGGTCAGAACCGATTTCAGACGCTCTTCGAATTCGCCGCGGTACTTCGCGCCCGCGATCAGCGCGCCCATGTCGAGCGACATGAGTTTTTTCTCTTTCAGCGATTCCGGCACGTCGCCGTTGACGATGCGAAGCGCCAGGCCTTCGACGATCGCGGTCTTGCCGACGCCGGGTTCGCCGATCAGCACGGGGTTGTTCTTCGTGCGGCGCGAGAGCACCTGGATCGTGCGGCGGATTTCTTCGTCGCGCCCGATCACGGGGTCGAGCTTGCCGGCGCGCGCGGCCTCGGTCAGATCGCGGGCATACTTCTTCAGCGCCTCATAACCCTGTTCGGCGGAGGCCGTGTCGGCCGTGCGGCCTTTGCGCAGGTCGTTGATCGCCTCGTTCAGTTTTTGCGGCGTGACGCCGCCCGCTTTGATGATGCGGGCGGATTCGGGCGCGGTGCCGACGGCGAGCGCGAGCAGAATGCGTTCCACCGTGACGAAGCTGTCGCCGGCCTTCTTCGCGATCTGCTCGGCTTCGTCGAGCACGCGCGCGGTTTCGGGGGCCATGTAGAGTTGACCGGAGCCCGCGCCTTCGACGCGCGGGAGTTTCGCGAGGACGGCTTCGGTTTGTTCGAGCGCGAGGGCGGGATTGCCGCCGGCGCGCTTGATGAGGCCGGCGGCGAGGCCCTCCTCATCATCGAGCAGGACTTTGAGCAGGTGTTCCGGCGTCAGGCGTTGATGGCCGGAGCGTTGAGCGAGGCCTTGCGCGTTTTGGAGGAAGGCGCGTGCACGTTCGGTGAATTTTTCGAGGTCCATCGTGTCA
>CAZLRW010000157.1:0-5763 GCA_964561925.1 uncultured Flavobacteriaceae bacterium | reverse complement strand
GTTTTGGAGGAAGGCGCGTGCACGTTCGGTGAATTTTTCGAGGTCCATCGTGTCAGTCTCTTAAGTCTAGAGTTTCACGCGAAGCCGCGAAGATGCGCAGCGAAAGGAAGAAGAAAGATTGAACCACGAAGGGCACCAAGAACACCAAGATGCTCTGGGTCTTGCGCAGGCGCTCGTGCGGCGCGAAGCGCCATTGTCGCGCGCTGCGCGCGCGGGGCGCCGGTTCGGAATGGCAGAGCGTCTTGGTGGTCTTGGTGTGCTTGGTGGTTCAATCTCTTTCTTCCTTCTTCCTTCGCGGCATCGCGCGAGCAGTCTCTTCGTTGCCGGAATCGGATTGCGGTCGCCATTATGGCCGGGCGGGAGCCGGCCACCCAACGGCCGCGCGCGGCGCGGCAGAGAGACGAATGACAGTCGCGTTCCGCTTTCGCGGCCCCCGCTCTGCAGGACTCTCGCGCGCAAGGCGTCGTTGCGCGCCGTGGGTGGCCGGGTCGCAGCCGGCCATGATGATGTCGGTCCGTTTTCAAACACGCATTTGGGGAGCATTTTTTCGGCCGCAAGGCCTTGATCCAGGTCGTCTTTCGGCCGGTTGGATGCCGACGAACGCAAAATCCGATCCGTATGATGCGTTTGCGCCGCGGATTTCTGCGGTTTCATCCGTCTGAAATCCGTGGGTTTCGCGTGGGTCATGCGTTTACGGCGCCGGGTCGTCGTGCCGCAGCAGAGCGCAGGCGACGGGGTCGTTCAGATAGCGCGCGAAGGCGATGTGCAGCGCCTCGGCTTTGTAACCGCGAAACGGCGCGGCGTTCGGCGGATAGATCACCTGGGGCCGGATGTCGAACCGCGCCAGGCGCTTGGCGATGCCGCGCGGGGTCAGCCGCGCGCCCCAATCGCAGGCGAGCCACGGGCTTTCCGCGTCGCGCGTGAGATCCTGGGCGAGTTGCACGCTCGACACCGGCATTTCGTCGATGCCGGTGATGCGGCGGATGTCGCGCAAGAGCGCGAGCGGCGACGTAGGCGGTTCGAGATGTTCCGGCGCGGCGAACCGACTTGCGGCGGCGTTTGCGGCGCGCCACGCCTCGTCACCCAAGGCCTCGGCCACCGCGAACAACGGCGCCCAGGTTTCGCGTTGAACCGCGGAGAGAAACGGCGGCACGTTCGGCGCGGGCGCAGCGTTCGCGGCGGCGAGGCGCGTGCCGAACGCGGTGAATTCCGCATAGAGCGCCAGCGCCTCGGCCGGCGGTTCTGCGATCGGTTCGCGCGGGGCGGCGCCGGTCGCCAGCGCCGGCGTCAGCGGCAGCACGATCGCGTGCACCAACACTTCTTCCGGCGGACCGAGCGCGGTTGCGATCGCAAGTGGTGCGCCGCAGCGGCGGAACGCGGATTCCTTGCGTCGCCCGCGCCGCCCGAGCAGCACGCCGTCGGCGCGCGCGCCTGCCGCGATCAACGCGCGCATGTCGCGGCGGAGCAGGATCGCGTTCGCCGCGTCGTCGAACAGCAACGTCGGGCGCTCGTGCGTCAGCAGGTCGAGCACGTTCGCCGCGGTGGCGCGCGCGACCAGCCGCGGGTTCGGCGTCAGCCAGCGCAGCACGCGCAACGCGCGGGCGTGATCGGCGCGGGCGTCGCGGCCGTGCAGGATGAGACGCGGGGACAGATTGAAACGTGCGTAGGCGTGCGTGTGCAGCGTCCAGAGGACGAGCGTGTCGACGACGGCGGGCGGTTCGGCGAGATGGCGGGAGATGAGTGCGCGGGCGCGAGGGAGGAGTGTGGTTGCGTCAGCCACGGGCGGGGCTGCGAGCGGCATCAACAGATCGACGCCGCAAGCCGAGGCGCCGGGCACGTGCGCGTAGTACTTTCGTGACGGCATCGCGCGGGCCGAGGTGGAAATTGGGGGCGTTAAATAAGATAGAACATTTCGTGAACTTGTCAAGTGAAACTAAGCGCGCGGCGCGCCGGCTGGGATTCGGCCATTGTCCGTTCGGGTCGCATTGAAACCGCTCCTAGCTCGTACGACAATTTTGTTCGCAAGTGCCGGCTCGGATTAGATCATGCGGACGATCGTTTGGTTTCTTGTCGGGGCCGTCGCGGGACTCGCGGTCGGCGTCGGCGGAACGTTTTTCGTCTTGCGTCACGCGACGACCGGCGCCGAACCGGCGGCCGACGGCATCGAGGGTGGCGCCGCGCAAGAGGAACCGTTTGCGACGATTCCCGGCGATCCGCTGGCGGCGCTCGACGTAACGCAGCGCGTGACGCTGATGCGCTGGCTTGCAGCGAACACCGCATACGAATTGATTTCGCGCGACTACTGCCGATGCGCGGAGCAGAGCGGCGCCTACCCTTACCTGTCAGCCGAAGACTTCAACGGCGACAAACACGGCGACATTGCACTGCTTGTCGCGATGAAGGGCGGCGCCGGCGAACCGATGGCGCTGTTCGTGTTCAACGGACCCTTCGACGGCGGCATGCCGGAGGTTGCTTTCACGGCCAGCGGATGGCAGCGCAACGACGCGCTGTTCGGCACGTATATCGGCCCGCCGGAATCGGACAACGGCTACTCGATCGAGTGGAAGGACGGGAAGTACCAACTCGCGTATCAGGGTGACGGCGGGTAGATCGTTCAGCCAGCCGTTTTCCATTTGCCGCCGCTGGACCGCCGGTGACATTGGTTCCTTGTCAATGCGAGGCGCAATTTCATAGATAGGTCTCTATCAGTTGCTGCAACTCAGCCGCTGGGATTGCGCTCAACGCCGTCTTTACATCGGCCGGCAACGAGCCATCGGGCGGGGGGCTGGTACTGGTCAACGAGGGCGAGTTTCGCTGGGTGCCGGGGTTGAAGATGGAGAATTGGGCGGTGTGAGTTAGTCTAGTGTGCCCGAGCGAAGCGTAAGGACGGCTACTCATGAACGCTAAAGTTGTTCGCACGTTAATCTGGTCTGTTTGCCTCGATCTGGCTTTGTTGCTCGGTGCGCCGTCCGCCAGCGCGGGAGAGCCGCTCGTCGTTGATGCAGCGACATC
Organism: uncultured Flavobacteriaceae bacterium; assembly: GCA_964561925.1. Classification (GTDB taxonomy): domain Bacteria; phylum Pseudomonadota; class Alphaproteobacteria; order Micropepsales; family Micropepsaceae; genus SZUA-430. The sequence goes on along the minus strand of CAZLRW010000157.1, from coordinate 2,751 downwards.
GCCCGGTCGTTCGGACAATGTCGGCCAACTGATCAAGCGCTCAACGAACGTGGCACTCGTTGATTTCCGCGAGGTGAGAATTGGTTCGAACTCACTGGCGTACCAAGGAGAAATCGTTGAAACCCTGAAGGGCGCGGTGCGCGGAACACTTGTTTTGCGGATTCCCGGGGAACCATTTGAACGCGCGGTCGACGCGTTCCATGGCCACTACTACGATGGAAGCGCGAAGCATTCGCGGGTGGACTTCTGGACTGGCCGAAGCAGGCGGCCTGTCTTCCTCGCCGGGGGCGTTGAGCGTGGGCTTCACTTGGTCTTTCTCGATGAGCTCAATCATTGGGATGCCGTCGAGCCGATACTCGGCCTTAGCGACCCTTGGTACACGACAGTCAAGGCGATGATCGCCGATCCGGCTTTAACGGGACGACTGGTCGAACCGATCGTCTTCTTGAAGATGTTCTCCTCGGTGTATCTCGTGAACTGCAAAAAGCGCGGTCCGGGAAGCAAGCTGACCGGCGTCGATCGAGCGAGTGACGCCATTTTTCAGCCCGTTTTGCCTCGCGACAATGACGACATTGCCAACAACATCTCCCGGAACGATGTCGGCACGATATGCAAGCGAGGGCAGTCCTATCTCGCTCTGTCCAGCGAACCACGTGATGCGCTTCCAATTGCTCTCCCCATTCATCATGGAGTCGTTCAGTTCCGTGAGCGCTACTTCAACATCACCTTGACAGCGCGAACTCTACCGCTTGCCGTCGTGATGAAGGAGCTTGTTGGGCGATAAGGGGCCACCTCAGACAGCGCGTTTGATGCCCGGAATGCGCAAGACGTCACCATTGTTTGTCTGCCTGCTGCTCGTGTACGGATCGGGCGGCGCTTTCGCGTCGGGCCCGACGCTTCGCGCCGAAGCGGACGTGCGGCCGGGAGGCCGATTTAGCATCGTGTTCCGGCTGCTGGATGGAACGGAGCACAATCCCACGGGTGTCTATCGGGAAGTGGTTCCTGAGAAGAAACTGGTCTTCACCTGGGAATGGCCCGGAATGCCGGAACGAGAGTCGCTGGTCACGTTCCTGGTTGCGCCGCTTGACGGTGGTACCAAGCTCACGCTGATCCACGAACACCTCCCCGACGAAGAGGCGCGCAAAAGTCACGAGCTGGGCTGGAGCGGCCTACTCGATAAGCTACCCATTTTTCTTGGAGATACCGAATGACCGATTTGATCCTCACCACCTACGACTGGGTTCCCGAAATGCCGCGTGGCATGGTGCGCGACCTGCGGGTGCGCTGGGCCCTGGAAGAGGCCGGGTTGCCCTACCGCGTCGAGAGCACACCGTTTCGCGACCGGCAGCCTGCACACTTCTCACACCAGCCATTCGGCCAGGTACCGTGGCTGACGGACGGAGACCTCACTATTTTCGAGAGCGGCGCGATTCTGCTATACCTCGGCGAGAAGAGCCCTGCGCTCATGCCAACTGATCCGCGCGGTCGGGTCGAGGTGTTGGAATGGGTCATCGCCGCGCTCAACTCGGTCGACTTACCTGCCCAGCCATGGGCGCTGTTCCGCTTCATGGGCTTTCCCGGCGCATCGCCGGAGGCCGAGTTCGTGGACGGCTTCATGAAGGCCAGGCTCGATCGGATGGAAGCGGTGCTGGCCGAGCGCGAGTGGCTGGCGGGAGGCGGCTTTTCTGTGGCCGATCTGCTGATGGCGGACGTGCTGCGGCAGGTAGCCCGGTTCGATGGGCTTGCAAAATACCCCACTTGCCAGGCCTACGTCACGCGCATCACAGCGCGACCGGCTTTCGCGAAGGCATACGCGGACCAGATGGCGCACTTTGCTGCAGCAGATTAGGCGATAGCGTCCTACCGGCGACGATGATCGAGAGATCTCGTCTCGCAGTGTTTGACGCAGCGCCGCCCTCCACCGTCGCGTCGCGACCCCTCCCCTTCCCCGATTCCGTCTTCGCCAAGAGAGGAAGTAGGCGGATGAGCGGCGCTGCAGGTGGCGGCGGGCGAGAAGAATGGTAGCGTTGATACCTTCGCTCGGAAAGGTGTGTGATACCCAGCATGCGCAAGACGTCGCGATTGTTCCTCTGCCTGCTGCTCGTGTGCGGACCGGGCAGCGCTTCAGCGTCCGAGTCCTTTGGGTTTTGGCCCGGGAAGGGCGCGCGCTCGGCGCCCGGATTTGAGCGCATGTCCGAACATCCCTGCGGCGAGGTCGCCTATGCGCGCGTGTCCACGTTGCCGACATCTCCCAATGGTCCATTGCAGTCGGAAGTCGTCGTCGAGCTCGATCGGCGCGGCAAGGTGATCCGTCGTTGGCCGATGCCCGTCGACTTTATGCCTCATGCGTTGCGCGGCAACGAACTGCTTGCCGTTGTGGGCGGCAAGGGGATTTGGATTCGGCCAAACGGGTCCTTCAGGAAGGCGACCGCCATACCGGACGACCCGACCTCCGGCGACATGATCGAGTGCGACCTCACGAGCGTCTTCGGCAAATCCGCCTATGCCCGGTGCAGCCGCTTCGTCGACCTCGCTTCGCGCAAAATGCGCACGTTGGGGTATCAAGGCGTTTGCACCTAAAAGGAACGTCGTAGGCGTTGACGTTATCTCGCGGCGTTCGGTGCGGCATCGACCAGGCCCGAGACTGGTGGCTTGTCGTTTACCACGGCGGCGGCTGTTCCTCGTTGAACAGATGCGCGCAATTGCGCGGTTACGACTATCGTAACGCCGCTCGCCCAGACTGGCGCTTTG
>CAZLRW010000156.1:0-7698 GCA_964561925.1 uncultured Flavobacteriaceae bacterium | reverse complement strand
CGCGCATCGAAATGTTCTTCGCATCCGACGAGGCGACGCCCGGCTCCGTCATCGCGTAGGCCGAACGGATTTCCCCGTTCAGCAGCGGCTTCAGCCAACGCTCCTTCTGCGCCGGCGTACCGACGCGCTCGATCACCTCCATGTTGCCGGTGTCGGGCGCCGAACAGTTGAGCGACTCCGAGGCCAACGGATGTTTGCCAAGCTCGGCCGCGATATAGGCGTAGTCGAGATTGGTGAGCCCGCGCCCGATCGCCGTGTGCGGCAGGAAGAAGTTCCAAAGCCCGGACGCCTTCGCCTTGTTCTTCGCCCCCTCGAGCAGCTCGAGTTGCCCCGGCGCGAACGACCAGCGATCCTTCCGCCCTTCGCCCAGCCGGTGATACTCCGCCTCGATCGGCGCGACGTTCTCGGCGATGTGCTTCTTCACCGCCTCGAACAGCGGCTGCGCCTCGACCGACATCGCAAGATGATTCAAACGCGGGTCGAGATGATCGGGCTCCGCTGCACTGCGCTTCTGGGCTTGGGACATGGGGTTGCGTTCCTGTGACGTGGTGGAATGACGATCGCCCACCCTAGCGATCAGGGATGCGGATGTGTAGCGGCTTAAGTTGCGCAGATCCCGTGCGTGTAGCAGCCCGGTGCCCACGGAGGCGCTGATCGCTCAACATATTGATTGACAATCAATCACTGTGTTGATAATTGACCGTATGACCCGCCCTGCCCTCACGCTCGTCGGCGCCGCCGAAGATCTGCATGAAGACCTGCTCGACCGCGTGTTCTTCGCGCTGTCGGACCCCGTGCGCCGGGCGATCCTCACGCGGCTGGGCGAGGAGGCGCTGCTGGTGTCGGAGCTTGCGGCGCCGTTCGACATGTCGTTGCAGGCGGTGTCGCGCCACATCCAGGTGCTCGTGCGCGCGGGTCTCGTCCGGCAGGAGCGCAGCGGGCGGATCAGCCGGTGCAGTCTCGACGTCGGGCCGATCTATGCGGCGGCCGTCTGGCTCAATCGCTACAGCAAATACTGGCAGGCGCAGTTCGACACGCTGAAACTCTGGCTCGAAAAGCTCAACCCGCCGCGCGCACGGCGCGGCAAACGCTCGCACGATGGAGGCCGATCATGAAGTATGCAAACGCGAAGCAACGCTTGAACGACTTGCGATCGCAGATCACCGCGATCCGCGCGGAGATGCGCAAGACGCAGCAGAGCATCGAACCGGAAGAGGTCGCCGATCACGTGTTCCAAACGCCCGGCGGCGAGACGCGGCTGTCGCAGCTCTTCGGCGAGAAGACGCACCTTTTCGTCGTTCACAATATGGGCACGGCGTGCGCCTACTGCACGATGTGGGCCGACGGCTACAACGGCATCTACAACCACCTCGCCGACCGCGCGGCGTTCGTGATCGCCAGTCCCGACAAGCCGGCGCAGCAGCGGCAGTTTGCGGAGAGCCGCGGCTGGCGCTTTCCGATGGTCAGCGACGCGGGTTCCGCATTCGCGTCGGCCATGGGCTACGCGAAGGACGGACGGCCGATGCCCGGCATCTCCGTGTTCCAGCGCGAGGGCGCACGCATCGTGCGCGTGTCGGACACGAGCAAGGGTCCCTACGACGATTTCTGCGCCGCGTGGCACATGTTCGACATGCTGCCCGAAGGGGCCGCGGGCTGGCAGCCGAAGTTCAGGTATCCCGCCGTGACACGCGCGGCGTGAGATATCCCCCATGGCCTGGCGCAAGTCGCCCGCGTCGCTGATCGCCGCGTTCGACGCCGCCCTGCCCGACGATCCGCGGGTCGAGCGGCGGCAGATGTTCGGCTACCCGGCGGCGTTCGCGAACGGGCATTTGTTCTGCGGGCTGCATCAGGACAGTCTTATGGTTCGGCTCGGCGACGGGCAGCGCGCGGCGCTGGCGAAACTGGGCGGCACGCCGTTCGAGCCGATGCCCGGACGGCGCATGCGCGAATATGTGGTCGTGCCCGAGGCGATCGTCGCGGACGGCCGCGCGCTCTCCGGGTGGCTGAAAAAGGGGCTCGCGCATGCGGCAAGCTTGCCGCCCAAGTCCGCGGCGCGGCCAAAGCGGAGGCTGGCCGCGCCGGACATGAACGCGCGGCGACGCCCCCGGACGTGATCCGCGTCACCTTGCGCCACGTCCGGATCGGGCGTTTGATTTCGCGCCAACGCGGACCAATCGGAGGACGGACCATGACGACACGCGCTCTTCTCGTATCACTGGCGGGTCTTGCCGCCGTTTGCGGGCCGGCAGTCGCGGCGGAGGAACCGGCGAAGCCTTCCTCGTGCGCGTTCGTGCGTTCGATCGACTCGTGGAAGCCGATCGACGATACGCACGCGATCATCTACACCTCGCCGCGGCGAAAATTCAAAGTGACTTTCTTCGCGCCGTGCCGCGAACTCAAATGGGCGATCTTCGCGCGCATCGAGACGCGGCCGAGCGCGGGCACGTGCCTTTCCGCCGGCGACACGCTCGTGTTCGGCCGCGGCGGCTTGCTTCCCACCCGGCGCTGGGAGTTCGAAGAACGCTGCACGATTTCGGCGATCGAACCGATGCCGCTGGAGGACGAAAAGCCGAAAGCGGACGCGCCGCCCCCGCCGTAACGCGATGACGAAGAAAGCCGTTTCAAACACCGAAAGCGGACAACTGCCGCCCCTTACGGGGCTTGAGGCGTTTCTGTTCGCGGCGCGCGAGGGCACGTTCACGCGTGCGGGCGAGGCGCTGGGGCTGTCGCCGTCGGCGCTGAGCCGCCGCATCCAGGCGCTCGAGAAGCACGTGGGCGAGCAGCTCTTCGTGCGCGGCAAGGCGGAGGCGCGGCTGACGCCTGCGGGACATGCCTATCTTGCAGCGGCGGAGCGCGCGTTCGACGTTTTGAAGAAGGGCGTCAGCGAAGCGCACGACGCCGAACGCTCGCGGGTCGCCATCACCGGCGCACGCTACTTCATGGAGCTATTTATCGCTCCCTACATGGGCGACTTCGCGCGCAGGCATCCCGATCTGGAGCTGGCAATCGATACGAACCCCACGTTCTACGATCCCCGCACCATGCCGTTCGACGTCGCGATACGCTATGGCGTCGGCGGATGGGCGGGCGGCGAATGCGAGCCGATCGTGACGCTGTGGGGCGGGCCGCTGTGCAGCCCGGCGCTCGCCGCAAAGCTCTCGCGGCCGCCGCGGGTCGCCGACCTCGCGGAGCACACGCTGTTGCATGCGAATCCGGACGACGGGCCATGGCGGCGCTACTTCGCGAAGATGGGCATGCCCGCGCTCGACGGGCGCGAGATCAAGATGTTCGACGACGGGCTGCTTATGTATACGGCCGCGGCACAGGGGTTGGGCTTTGCGCTCGGCTGCCGCGATCTTCTGCCGGCGGGCTTGCGCGAGCTTTTCGTGTTTCCGTTCCCCGACGTGGTGACCGGCGACGGGTTTTACTTCGTCTTCCCGGCCGGAAAGCCGGTGCGGCCCGCCGTGCGCCGCTTCTGCAATTGGGTGCTGTCGACGCCGATCGTCGGCGACTTGCGCGCTGGCCTGTCCCGGTTCGAGACTTGAACGCACCGATTATCACTCAGGTAATTGAGCGTCCGGCCGCCGCCGCTAGATTGTCGCCACTGGGATAATACGGTCTCCCAGTCAGGCGATCGGCGCCCAAGCACCGTTTGGTGGTCCTTTGGGCACCCGAACGAGATTGCGGCATCGCCCAAAGACCTCCCCTTAAGCGGAGGTTGCTCATGAACTTCAACGAGGTCCTCGCTGCGGCGCTTGCGCCGCCGGCGATGCAGTCGATCGTTTTCTACTTCGCCTTGATGGCGATCGTGGCGGTGCTTGAAATCGCGATTCCGCTGCATGCACGCACGCGGTGGAACGACGTGCATCTCGCGCCCAATCTGTACCTCACGCTGATCTATGTCGTGACGAATTTGTTCCTGACCGCGGTTCTCGTGCTCTTGCTTTCGTGGTGCGCGGCGGCCGGGTTCGGGATCTTCAACGCCTGGGGGCTTACGGGCGCGGCGCACATCGTCGCCGCGGTCGTGATCCTCGACTTCCAAGCCTATGCCGTGCATGTCGCGATGCACGAGGTTCACGGCTTCTGGCGGTTTCATCGCGTGCATCATGCCGATCCAGCGGTCGACGTCACCACGGCCTTGCGCCAGCATCCGGGCGAAAGCCTCATCCGCTTCGTGTCGCTTGCGGTGCTTGCCGTCGGCATCGGCGCCAGCGTCGAGGCGTTTGCGCTCTATCGGCTGCTTTCGGGCGTGCAGGCGCTGAGCGAGCACGCGAACGTGCGCGTGCCTCGACCGCTCGACGCGCTGCTCTCGCTCGTGATCGCGACGCCGAACTATCACAAAGTGCACCATTCGCGCGACGCCGCCGAAACCGACACGAACTACGCGAACATCTTCTCGGTCTGGGACCGCTTGTTCGGCACCGCGACGCCGTCGTCGCGTGGAACGGATGTCCACTATGGACTCGACGGCGTGACGGACGGCGATCAAACAACGCACGGTCTCCTCAGCCTGCCCTTCCGCACGCGCGCCGCGTGAGCGGCGAGGCAAACGGCGCCATTTGCATGCGTGTTTTGCGTTTCCCGCAAGCGTGCATCGGCGCCTGTGACGGCCGTCAAGTTTTCATCGTGTGAGACGCGAGGGCCGTGCCTTGCGGCGTTGCCAGTGCCTGCACGCGCCGCCTATTCGCAAATCATCCAAAGAGAAAGGTGAGCAATGAGGAACTATCTGATGATCGACTCGCGGGGGACGTTCGAAGCGGCGAGTACAGCCGGCTTCTTGGCGCTGGCCTGCGAGCTCAAACGCCAGGGCGATGCCGTCGAAGTCATGCTCGTGCAGAACGGCGTGATGACGGCGCGTGAGGGCGTGAAAGACAACGCGCTCGCTCTGGCCCTTAAGGCCGGTATCCCGGTTTGGGCCGACGATCTGTCGATGAAGGAGCGTGCGCTTAGCGCGGGCGCGCTCGCGCGCGGCGTGAAGGCTGCGCCGATCTCGACCGTCGTCGAGCGCATGGCCGCAGGTTGGAACGTGATCTGGCATTGACGAGGACACAATGAGCAAAGACAAGACACTGACTTTCGCCTTTATGGAACCGCCGTTCGAGAGCGCGCGCGGGACCACGGTTTTCCGCCTGATCTCGGAATCGATCGCGCGCGGTTGCCACGTCAACGTGTTCGCCTACGAGGGCGCGGTCATGATGCCGTTCGCGCGACAGCAGGCGCACCCCAACGCGGTGCACGGACGCGACGCGGCGGAGGAGAACCATCCGCTGCCCAAAGACTGGGTCGCAGCACTGTTGGCGGAGGCGGCCGCAAAGGGCGTCAGACTCGATTGGGTCAATTGCGGGCTTTGCGTCGACGAGCGCGGTGCGGGCGAGGCGATCGCGGGCGTGCGCCGCGGAACGCCGGCCGATTTCTGGAAGATGGCGGCGGAGTCGCACAACACGCTGGTCGTCGGCACACACTGAAGGAGATCGAGACGATGAAAGTGCTTCAAGTGATTTCGTCGGCCTATCGCGCGACGTTCGAAGAACAGGACGATACCGTGCTGTGGCTGACCCAGGCGATGAAGAACGCGGGCGGCGCGCTCGACGTGCTTTTGACCGGCAACGCGGTCAACTACGCGGTGCGCGGACAGGATGCGTCAGGTCTTTCGTTCGGCAGTTGGAAGCAGACCCAGCCGCCGCGGATCGAGGACGACCTTGCGCGCATGACGGCGAAAGGGATCGCCGTCTACGCGCTCGCCGACGATCTGGTGGAGCGCGGGCTTTCCGATGTCACGCTCGTGCCGGGCGTGCGACGGATACAGCGCGGCGACATCGCAAGGCTGATGAACGGCTATGACCAAGTCTGGCGGTGGTGACGTATCGTCCGTGTACGGATGTGCGATTTCGCACTGACGGTACGTCAATCCCGTCTTGCACGGATTTGTGAATGTGACGGGCGTCAAGCGCGGCGGGGTCGAACGCCTTCGCCGCGTTGACCGCGCGATGCGCGGCCGGCGAAGTCATCACGCGTGGAGAGAGGTTTGGGAATGGCGCTGGAACTGATCCCGCTCGACAAGCATTGGGCGAACGAAATCGAGACCGAAGGCAGCGCGTCGCTGGCCGCGTCGTGCAGCAATTTCGAGCAGGTTCAGTCTTTCCTCGACGATGCGGTCGACGCGCATATCGCGCTCTACCGGCGCACGGGGGCGAGCGCGCCGTGGATCGCCTATCTGGGCCGCGTGCGCGACAGCCGGGCGTTCGTGGGCATCTGCTCGTTCAAGGACGCCTGCCGCGGCGGGCGCGTCGAGATCGCGTATTATACGTTCCCGCCCTATCGCCAGCGCGGTTTCGGCGCGGCGATGGCGGGCGCGCTCGTCGATCTGGCGCGGCGGCATCCGGACGTGCGCGAGGTGATTGCGCATACGGAACCCTTGTCCAGCGCCTCGACGCGTATTCTGGCCGGTCTGGGTTTCGACAACACGGGCACAGTGTTCGACGCCCGCGACGGCGAGATTTGGCGCTGGGTTCTCTCACGCGACGAACGGCGGCGGCGCGGGCACGAGACCGCCGTTCCCATGATGCGGGCGAGCGCACTACTGACGCTGCTCAAGCGAAGCGAGGGCGCGATCTAGGCTTGCGTTGGATCAAGTGCGGCGCGACAGTCCTGCGCGATACTGCGGCATCGACAGGAGGCCGCCATGATCCACATCGATCTGCCCCACGACGCCTGGATTCTGATCGGCGATGGGCGCAAGGCGCTCGTCATGCGCAACGAGGGCGACGCGGTCTTTCCGAATCTCGAGACCGTCGCCGTGTTCGACCAGGGACACGTGCCGCCGACCGCCGCGCTCGGCACCGACAAACCAGGGCGGCCAGTCCAACACCGCGATGGACGGCGCGCGGCCGTGAAGCAGACCGACTGGCACGACCTCGAAGAGCATCGCTTCGCCGAGGATGTGGCCCACGCGCTGGACGCGCGGTTTTCGGCCGGCGAGGTTTCGGCGCTGGTGGTCGTGGCGCCGGCACGCACGCTCGCCGACTTGCGGGGGTCGTTTTCGCCGTCGCTCAGGCGTAAGATCATCGCCGAGGTCGATAAGGACCTCACGAAACATCCGGTTCACGAGATCGAACGGCTGCTGTTTTCGGCCGGCAAGATGTGAGGAGGTTGTTCCATGCTGACACGCGCAGTTGTTTCCTTGGCGCTCACCACGGCGATCTTTGCGGTTGAGGCGCAAGCGACGGAAGAAAAGGCACAACCATCGTCCTGCGCCTTCGTGCGCTCGATCGACCGGTGGGAGCCGATCGATGAGACGCACGCCTACATTTTCACGTCGCCGCGGCGGAAGTTCAAAGTGACGTTCTTCGCGCCCTGCCGCGAACTCAAGTGGGCGATCTTCGCCAGGCTGGACACGCGGCCGAGTTCATCGACGTGCCTGTCGGTCGGCGACACGCTCGTGTTCGGGCGCGGCTCGCTCATGCCGACGAACCGATGGGAATTCGAAGAGCGCTGCACGATCACGGCGATCGAGGCGATGCCGCTCGATGGCGAGAAGCCGAAGGCGGAAACGCCACCGGCGCAGCCGTGATCAGCCGCGCAACGTCGCCCCGGTTGCTTTCGCCACGGCGCCGACGATCTTGCTCGAGACCGTTTCGATTTCGGCTTCGGTGAGCGTGCGGTCCTTCGGTTGCAGGCGCACCGCGATCGCGAGCGACT
>CAZLRW010000155.1:3050-7945 GCA_964561925.1 uncultured Flavobacteriaceae bacterium | reverse complement strand
CGCGGTCGAACTCGCCCAGGCGATCGACTGGATGGTCGCCGAGCGGGTCGCCGTCATCAACATGAGCTTGGCGGGACCGCACAATCTCCTGCTGGAGCAATCCGTGCTGCGCGCGAACATGCGCGGTCACGTGATCGTCGCCGCCGTCGGCAATGCCGGACCGGCGACGAGGCCGTTGTTTCCGGCGGCGTACGGAAATGTCGTCGGCATCACCGCCATCGACGACAAGGGCGGGATCTACCGGCGTGCGCTGCGCGGGCCGCAAGTCGACTTTTCGGCGCTCGGCGTCAACGTGAAGGGCGCGCTTGGCCGAGACTACGCGATGCACAGCGGCACGTCCTTCGCCTCGCCCTTCGCCGCCGCGGTGGTGGCGCTCGGCCATAAGCAGCCCGATCCGCGCACGGCGCAGGTGATCATGCAGCAACTGGCTCGCGATGCCGCGGATCTCGGGCCGCGGGGGCGGGACGACATCTTCGGTCACGGACTGATCCGCGTCGGTACTCCGTAGTAGTAGGGGCACTCGATCTGCCGCATGTGGCAGGTCGAGTAGAGATTACAAGGCTTTCCGGGCCTTGCTTGTTAACCTGCCGGTGGGACGCGCGCCCATACGATGCTCCGTTTCTTGGGGCGCGGGCTGTGTGGAAGAAGGTACAGGGATTGGCGGTCGCCAAGGGGGCGCATTGGCGTCTGCCGGCGACGGCGCTGCTCGGCTTCGTGCTCGCGGCCGGTCTGGTCTTTCTCCAACTCCAAGACGCGGCGCGCTACATCGACGAGAGAGAACGGGAACAACAGTCCAAAATCGTCGAAGCGATCGTCGATCAAACGCTGAGGAACTTCGTCGCTCTCACCTATGACTATGCGGGCCGCGACACGCTGCACGACGTCCTGGCGCATCGGACGCAAGATGACGCCTGGCTCGAGCAAAACCTAGGGCCCAGCCTCGCCGAAGAATTCGGGATCACCGACGTCGTGGTGCTGTCGCCCGACAACACGGTCGTTCACGCCGCCGAGGCCGAGGAAGAGGACGGCGGCGAACTGGAAAATGAGGACTCGACGACGCACCCGTCGTTCGTCGAGTTGGCGGCGAAAGCGCGCGCCGCCGTCGCCGCGAAGGGCCCGGGCGTCGCGAGCGGCTTCGTCGACATCTCGGGAGAAATCCACTTCGCCGCGGCCGCAACGGTCGTTCCCGACGATCATGACCACCGCGCGGGCAAAGATCACACGGCGCATGTCCTGATCATGATGGCGGACGTCGACGCCCATTTGTTCGACCAAGTGGCGGACCGGTTTCATATCCAGAAATTCCACTTTGCCGAAGCGCGCCCCGCCGGACCAGCCATTCCGGTGCGCATCGCGAACGGCGCCGTCGCCGGTCACTTCACCTGGGACGAGGCCAACTCCGGAAGCGACTTTGCCGCCGCCTCCAGCCCTTACATCCTTGCCGTGTTCACGGGGCTCGGCCTGTTCACGTTGTTGACGGTCCACGAAGGATTGCGCCTGACCAATAGCCTCAAGAAGACCCTTGTCGCGCAAGCGGAGGCGCAGGCCGCGTCGCGCGAGAAGGACAAGTTCCTCAAAGTGATGAGTCACGAACTGCGCACACCGCTGAACGCGGTGATCGGCTTCTCGGAGATCATGTCAAACGAGATGCTCGGCCCGCACGGCGTACCGGCGTACAAGGACTACAGCGCGCAGATCCACAACAGCGGAACGCATCTGCTGAACATCTTCAACGACATCCTGACGCTCATCAAACTCGAAAGCGGCGATTTCCAAGTCGACTGCGCCCGGCTTGACGCGAGCGAAGTCGCCAAAGAGGCGATCGAGGAGCTCATCCCGCATTCGCAAGCGGCCGCCGTGGACGTCGTGCTCGAACCATCGGATGACGCCTATGTCGTCGCGGACCGCAAGGCCTTGCGCCGGGTGCTCGTCGCCGTGGTGGGCAATGCGATCAAGTTTTCGAACGCGAAGTCGACGGTCGAAGTCAAATTCGCCGCCAGGCCGCAGAATCTGGTCGAAATCGGCGTGCGCGATCGGGGCATCGGTATGTCGGCCGATCAGGTCGCGGTTGCAGGGCTGCCGTTTCACCAAGTCGAGGGGCCGCTGGCGCGGCGCAACGGCGGCACCGGCGTCGGCCTCGCGCTCACACGCGGCTTCGTCGGTCTCATGGAAGGCCGGATTCAGATCGAAAGCGCGGAAGGCGAGGGCACGCTGGTTCGGCTCTTGCTGCCGGCGGCCGCCTGACCGGGGCACATCGTTCGTTAACCCTCTGTCCATACGGTGCGAGATTGTCGTCTTCTCGCGAGTTCTTCCGATGATTCCGCGCATGCTTTCTTCGCTTGCCGCCGCCGTCTTGATCGCTGTCGCAGCGCCGGCGAAAGCCGATGACGAAATCCCGCAGCAAGATTTCCTGTTCTTGTTCGAGACCGCCTACACGCAGGAGCAAGGCGAGTGGCAAGCGACGGCGGCTGCCGATTGGCAACGCGATCCGGATGCTTCGCTGTACGCGATCGAGTTCGAGTACGGCATTACGGATCGTTTTCAGGTCTCCGTCGAACTGCCGTTCCTCGACGAGGACGGCGTCTCGGGTATCGGCGATGTCGAATTTGGCGCGGCTTACGCGCTGCTGAAGGAAGACGATGGCCTGCCGGAGTTTACGATTGCCGCTGAGGCGCGTGCCCCAAGCGGTGATGAGGACGACGGACTCGGCGTTGGTGGATGGGGCTATGAGGCGGCACTGCGCGCGAGCAAACTCATCTTACCCGGCCTCTACGGACACGCCTCCGCCGCCTACGAATGGGTGCCGAACGGCGGTGCGGTGGCGGAGGAACTCGACGAATGGTCGTTCGGCGCGGGACTTGGATTCCAGCCGGAGGACTGCGTCACGCTGACGGCCGAGGTCGTCCACGAGCGGGAGCGCGAGGTCGAAGACGGCGAGGTCGAGCGGGAACGCGAGACCTATCTTTCCGTGGGCGCCATATTCGAACCGGCTGACGACATTCTCGTCGGCGTGGCCGGCGCGTTCGGCGTCAGCGACGACAGCGCCGATGCGCGCCTGCTCGCCAAACTGCAGGCGGAGTGGTGAGGGTAGGCGCCCGCTCTTGCATTCGTAAGTTCGGTCTGGGGCGCGAGCCACCGACCTTGTCGTCATGCACGGCGCGAAGCCGTCCGCTTGCAATGCAGCGAACGGCTTCACGTCATCACTGCATTAGACGACCATGAAGTCGTCGAGTTGCAGGCTCGTCACGCCCTGCAGCGTCGCGATCGTCACGGGTCCGGCGCCGCCCGCGCCGTCGGCGTCGTAGCGCAACACGCCGGTCGACGTGTTGAACAGGAAGGCGGCCTGCCCGGCGACCGTCGCCACCGGCGCGGCGGAAGCCACGAGTTGCCAGGGCTGCATGGAGTTGCCGGCCTGGAACTGCGGTCCGAACAACGACGCCGTCACGACGAGCTTGTCGGTGCCGCCCGTGAAGTCCGTGATGATGTCGCGGTTCACGGCCTGGCGCGCGAGGACGAAGTTGTCGGTGTCCGCGCCGCCGGTCAGACGGTCGATGCCTGCGCCGCCGTCGAACCAGTCGTTGCCGAGATCGCCGAGCAACGTGTCGTTCGCCGTGCCGCCGAACAACTGATCGTCGCCGAAGCCGCCTTCGAGCCGGTCGGCCCCGTCCTCGCCGTAGAGGTTGTCGTTGCCCTCGCCGCCGCGCAGCGTGTCGTTTTCGGTGCCGCCGAACGCGGTGTCGTCGCCGTCGCCGGCGTTGATCGTGTCGGCGCCTTGGCCGCCTTCGATGCGGTCGTTGTCCTTGCCGCCGTTCAGCGTGTCGTTGCCGAACCCGCCATAGACCTCGTCCTCGCCGTCGCCGCCGTCCGCAAAGTCGTCGCCGTCGCCGGCGAACACGCGGTCGTTTCCGGCGTCGCCGAAGACTTGGTCGTTGCCGAGGCCGCCATAGACTTCGTCTTCGCCGTCGTCGCCGTGGACGACGTCGTTGCCGTCGCCGCCCTCGACGATGTCGCTGTCGGCGCCGCCCGAAACCGTGTCGTCGCCGAAGCCGCCGAACACGAGATCCGCGCCGCTTTGGCCGAACAGCGTGTCGTTGCCGTCGCCGCCGAACAACTCGTCGTTGTCGTCGCCGCCGTCGAGCGTGTCGTCGCCGAGGCCGCCGAAGATGATGTCGATGCCGGCTTCGCCGAAGATCTGATCGTTGCCGTCTTCGCCTTCGAGCAGGTCGTCGCCGTCGCCGCCGTAGATGAGGTCGTTGTCGGCGCCGCCGAACACTTCGTCGTTGCCGATGCCGCCGAACAAGCGGTCGTCGCCGCCGTCGCCGTAGATGATGTCGTTGCCCTCGTCGCCGTAGAGCTCGTCGTTGCCGCCGAAGCCCTCGAGGATGTCGTCGCCTTTCAGGCCGTCGATGAAGTCGGCGAAATCGGTTCCGAGGATCCGATCGTTGCCGTCCGTTCCGAAGATCATGAGTCTCACTCCGTGTTGATCAACCAAGGGGACTGGACGTGCCGATCCCCGTTGGACAACGTCGCTGGCAGGTCGTTATTCCCGGCACGGACGATTCGTTTCAGCGTTCGCGCATCGCGCGGTCGAGTTGATCCGTCACGGGTTGCAACAAGTAGGCGAGCGCCGTGCGGTCGCCCGTCTTGATGAAGGCTTCGGCCGTCATGCCGGCCTGCGGTGCGAACCCCGAACGTTTGGCGACGTCGTCGCGATCGATGCTGATGCGAACGACGAAGAAGCCTTCGTTCCCGTTTTCATCGCGTGCGATGTCGGCCGAGACGTGCAGCACCTTGCCTTCGAGGTCCGACACGGTGCGGCGGTTGCCGGCGAGCAGCTTCACGGTGGCCGGCGCGCCGACGCTGACCTGGTCGATCTCGCGCGGCGCGACGCGCGC
>CAZLRW010000155.1:0-2950 GCA_964561925.1 uncultured Flavobacteriaceae bacterium | reverse complement strand
CGCCGCGCGGGCTTGGGCCGGCTCGAGCCGGAACAGCACGTCGCCCTCGCGCACCCGGTCGCCGTCGCGCACGCGGATTTCGGCGATCGAGCCGCCGACCTTGTGCTGCACGCGCTTCAGGTTCGATTCGACGGCGACGACGCCTGGAGCGACGACGGCGCCGCTCAAGGGCGCCGTCGCCGCCCACACGCCGACGATGCCCGCGAGCGCCAACAACGCGAGCGTCGCACGACGGTTCAAGTCCTTGATGTCGTCGAGAAGGTTCATGTCGCAACTCCCGTGCCGGGCCGGCGCAGCGGAACGACGGCCGATTTGTTCCGTTCCTCACGCAGGAGGGCGAGCGTTGCTTCGCGCGTGCCGAACGCGCGCTGGCGTCCGCCGTCGAGCGCCAGAAGCTTGTTGCAATGGTTCAAGACGCTGGCCCGATGCGCGATGACGACCGTGATCGCCCCGCGTGCGCTCAGCGCCTTCAACGCGCGGGCCAAGGCCGCTTCGCCTTCCGGATCGAGATTGGCGTTCGGCTCGTCGAGCACGACGAGAAACGGATCGCCGTAGAGCGCGCGCGCCAAGCCGACGCGCTGACGTTCGCCCGCTGACAGCGAGCCGCCTTGCTGTCCGACGATGCGTTCGAACGCGCCGGGCATGCGTTCGATCATCTCCTTGGCGCCGGCGACGTCGGCCGCACGCAGAACGGTGTCCGCGGGCGCGCTCGCGTTGAGGCGGGCGATGTTTGCGGCGATGGTCGCATCGAACAGGGCGGCGTCCTGCGCAAGGAAGCCGAGCGCGCCCGCGAGCCCGTCGCGGTTCATGTTGCGAATGTCCACGCCGTCGAGCCTGACCGCGCCGCGTGCAGCCGGCCACAAACCCGTGAGCGCCTTGGCAAGGCTGGTCTTGCCCGAACCGCTGGGACCGATGACGCCCAGCACGTCGCCAGCCGCGAGATCGAAACCGACGCCGGCGAGCACGGTGTTGCCGGATGGGGCGACGACCGCGAGATCTTCGACGCCGAGCGACTGGCGCGGCGCGGGGCGCGCGGTATCTCCGGGCGCGCGCGGAAGCAACGCGATCGCTGCTTTAAGGCGCGCGAACGCCGCGCGGGCGCCGACGAAGCTGGACCATTGCGCGATCGCAAGTTCGGCCGGATGAAGCGCGCGGCCGGTCAGGATCGAGGCCGCGATCATGGCGCCGACGTTCATCTCGTTCGCGATGACGAGCACCGCGCCCAAGCCCAACACCGCCGATTGCAGCGCAAGACGAAGCGCGCGCGAGTAAGCGGCCCAGGTTCCGTGTGTGTCCAATGCGACATGCGCGGCCGCTTGGTCGCGGCCGCCGAGTGAGGCGAACATGGTCTGGAACGTCCGTTCCATGCCGAGCGCCGCGGCCGTGTCGGCGTTGCGGCGGATGGCGTCGGTCCAATTCGCGCGCTCTACCGCTTCGCGGCTCAATGCCGCTTCGGCGCGTTGCGCGGCGCGGTGCGCGAAGAAGCCCATTGCGACCAAGAGCACGACACCAAGGCTCGCAAGCGCACCGATCCATGGATGAAGCAGGAAGCACGCGAACAGAAACAGCGGCGCCCAGGGCAAGTCGGAGAGCACGATCGGGCCCTGGCCGGCGCCGAACGTGCGCAACTGTTCCAGGTCCTTGGCCGGGCGCGCGGCGTCGAGCGGCGGGGCGCCCGCAAGGCTGAAGCGGATGAGTGTGGAGAGCACCGGCCCTCGCAGATGGCTATCGATCACGCCGCCGATGCGCGTGACGATGCGCGTGCGCTGCGCGTCGAACCAGGCCTGCATCGCGAAGACGATGAGCAGGGCCAGCGTCAGCACGGCAAGCGTTTCTAAGCTGCGGCTCGCCAGCACGCGGTCATAGACCTGCAACATGTAGAGCGGCCCTGCGAGCATCAAAACGTTGATGACGCAGGAGATGAGAACGACGCCCTTCAACCCCGCGCGGGCGTCGGCCCAGGCGCGGGAAAAGGCGGAATGCGGGTCCGGCAGGTTGGGCATTGGCGCTCAGGTCCTCTCCCTCAATCGAGGAGAGAACGCGCATGGGGGTGGAATATTCCCAGCCCTCGCGCCGTTGTCGACCCGAATGCAATTTCGTTCGGAGCGCCAACCCATGTTCAAATTGCACAAGCCCGCGCCCAAGCTGCGCTTTATGTGCGACCCCAAGGACGAGGGCATCATCGCCCCGCCCGTGCCCGCCAAGACCGTGCTGCCGGAGTGGTTCCGCAAGCTGCCGGCCATCGATCAGAAGATGGTTTCCGTCACCGACAACGCGATGACGGTGAAGCGCTGCATGCCGTTTCTGGATGCGATGACGACGGGCTGGATCTTGCCCCTGGGCGCGACGGTCAGGCTCGAGATCAAGGACGAAGGCCGCACGGTCACCGCGGGGTGGGAGTTCGACAAGGTGATGGTGTCGAACCACAACCCGCATCAGGTGACCGGCAATCCGCACGAGCCGCGACCGCCTTGCAAGTTCCACAATTATTGGACCGTTAAGACGCCGCCGGGTTGGAGCTGCGCCTTCGTGCCGCCGTTGAACCGGCCGAACCCGCTGTTCCAGTGTTTCGCGGGTATCGTCGATACAGACACGTATCACTCGCTGATCCACTTTCCGTTCATCGCGACCGGCGGCGACGGCATCCACGTGATCGAGCGCGGCACGCCGCTTGTGCAGGTGATCCCGTTCAAGCGCGAGACGACGGACCTCGAGGCGGTGATCGGCCCCGAAACCGAAGACGAGGCGGCGTCGCGCGAGCGCATCTTGCGCCATACGCAGGCCGGCGAAGGCTGGTACCGCAAGCAAGCGCGTGCGAAGCGCTGACGTCTTCTCCCGCCGTTCGCACGCCACGCAGAAAAAAGGGGGCCCTTTCGGGCCCCCAAGTTCTGGTGGATTCTTTTGTCCGGCCGGATTAGCGCGGACGGCTCGTGTTCGAAGACGTGTTCGA
>CAZLRW010000154.1:0-7980 GCA_964561925.1 uncultured Flavobacteriaceae bacterium | reverse complement strand
AGACTGAACCACTTGCGCTCAGAGCAAAGCCGCGGCCGGTGACACGGTTCAATCGTAGGGTGCTGATCGGTATCGCGGCCTTGGTGTGCGTCGTCATTTTTGCGGCGACCATGATTGCGCTCCAACCTTTGAAGCTCAAAGCGCCGGGCGAAGAGCTGATCAATACCGACCGCAAAGCGAAGGCCGAGGGACTCGACGCTCTGCCGCGCAGCTACGACCACATCAAGCCGCCGGAGCTCGGCCCGCCGCTACCGGGCGACCTCGGCCCAGCGGTCGTGAACAAGGAGAGGGAACTCGGCGTTTATCAAGGAGCAGCGGCAGCTTCCGGCATCGAAAGCGACAGCGACCGCGCCGAGCGGTTGAGGACTGCCCAGCAAGCCCAGAAAGCACGCGAGGCCACCGTCTTCTTCCAATTGGCAACCGCGCGGCCTGGGGCAGGTGCCGATCGCGAAACGACGGAGCCGACGGCCAAACCATCGACGTTCCCTGCTGCCGCTCCGATAGCTGGTTCGAACAATGCCGAAGGCCCCAGCGGCTCGGGGCAGACGCGCAAGATCGAGTTCTTGAACGCCGCCGGGTCGACGAACGTCTTCAACCCGCATCCTCTCGAAATGCCAGTCTCGCCGGATCAAGTTCTGGCGGGCACCGTGATCGCCGCAAGCCTGGTCACCGCGATCAATTCCGATCTACCGGGCTTTGTCATCGCGCAAGTCACTGAAAACGTGTTCGACACGGTGACCGGGCGGCGGCTTTTGATTCCGCAAGGCACGAAACTCATCGGCAAATACGACAGCGTCGTGTCATACGGTCAACGAAGGGCGTTGCTCGTTTGGAACCGGATGATCCTACCCAACGGCTCGTCGATCGTGCTCGACAGTCTGCCCGCGACCGATGCCGCCGGATATGCGGGGCTTGAAGATGAAGTTGATTTCCACACCTGGCAGCTCATCAAGGGCGCCGCGCTCTCGACGCTGCTCAGCATTGGCTCGGAAACCGGCGCCACGACAACCGCAAGCCGCGATGCGTTGAGCGCAGCGCGCGAAGGTGTTCAGCAAAACGCCGCTCGCATTGGTCAACAATTCACCGAACGCAATCTCGATGTTCAGCCGACGATCACGGTGCGGGCCGGTTGGCCTCTCAGGATCATCGTGCACAAAGATCTGATCCTGAAAGAATACAAACCGTGAGTGCGCCACGCGCCCCATTGGCCCTGCGCCTCGCGAAGATTCCGGAGCGAACCCCGGTCAAGCTCACGATCACGCTCGACCGGGCGACACATGCGCTGCTGACGGCCTATGCAGAGGCTTACCGCACGGTCTACGGCGCGGAAGAGGCGGTCGCCGATCTTATCCCCTTTATGCTCAAGCAATTTGTCGGAAGCGACCCAGGCTTCGCGCGCATGCGGGCCGCATCGCGGGCAAATGATCCCAACAAACCTCAGAAAGGAGACTGACATGGCGACGATAGGAACGTTCGTGCCGACGAAGGACGGCGGCTGGACCGGGCACATCCGGACATTGATGATCGATGTCAAGGTGCGACTTGTCCCGAACGACAACAAGGAGAACGAGGCCGCGCCGGCGTTTCGGGTGTTCGCAGGCGACGCGGAAATCGGTGCCGCCTGGCGCAAGCGTTCGGGCGGCGACGAACCGAAGGATTATCTGAGCGTGAAGTTGGACGATCCGGCGCTGCCGGATTGGATTTCAGCGGCGATGTTCGAAGCGAGCGACGGCAATGAATTGAGATTGGTTTGGAACCGGAGGCCGCCAATGTAGCAGTGCCGTAGGACGGTGATTTGACTTCGGCGACTATGTCGCGAGCGCGTTTAGCGTTAAACATGGCCTCGCGTTGCTCTGCCCGGACGACCACGGCGTCCCTTCGGACGGGCGTTCGTCTGCGCACTCAAGGCCGAAAAGTTTGATCCGGCGACGGCTGAAGGATACGCAGCGTCACCCTGTTCCTGCGTCAGCTGCCCTCGAAAGGTGTTCTGACACGGGTGCCAATGACGCCTCAGTGCATGCACAGTACGAAAATTATCAGAATGCGCGCGCAATTCTAACTTTCGATGCCGATCAGGAATCTGCCACTCTATCCTGCTGAGCTACGGGATCATTGCCCAGACCAATCACTCACTTGTCCACAAATGACGCAACGTCATTCCGACAAAGTCTGCAAGGCGAACCGGCCGGCTCCTGATTTAGCGCGACAGTTGAGCATCTGCGCATCGGAAAAGGCGAGAACGTCGTCCAGCGCGCATTCGACCATCGTCACATGCGGACACGCACGTCCGCGTCCATATTCAGGAGTTCGACATGAAGACGACAACAGTCATCGCCACTTTCGCCGCCACGCTCTTGTTTCTGACCGCCGGGTCCACGCTCGCTGCCGGCGGCAGCGGTTCGTCCGGCACCGAGGCGAAGCGCTGCTACCGCGCGGTCCACAAGCTCCCATACCGTGTGCCCACGCGGTGCGCTCACCAGAATAAGACACAAAAACCGGTTGTGCCGACGCCCAATCGCCAAGAACCGCAACTGGAGAAGAAACCGTGATCGAGGGCGCTCCATCGGCGAGGAAGAAGTCCATCCGGACTTCCGCGTCGTCGAGCTGCGGGAAGCGCAACGCGCTTAACGCCGCCGGCCATCTTTGACAGCAAGAAAGCCGCGGCTTTCGTGAAATGCGAGAGGCGCGGCTCTTGCCTTGGGTTTGAAGCGTGAGCCGGCGCAGGCGCTTGCGACATGAATGCGCCGGTCGTCGCGCCACGCTCATCTTGATCCAAGTCATTGTGTGCCTTCAGACGCCGGGCTCAATTTCGTCCAAAGGCGGGAGGTTATTTATGCCGAACTGGACAAGCTGTTTCGGCGGTACGGGGTGGGGCATGGGATTCGGAGGGCTGCTTATGCTGTTCTTCTGGGGCGCGGTTATCATCGGCGCCGTCGTGCTCGTGCGATGGTTGCTCGACCAGTCAAAAGGCGGAAAGAGCGCGCTCCAGATTCTGCAAGAGCGGTATGCGCGCGGCGAGATCGACAAGGCCGAGTTCGAAGAGCGAAGGCGGGATTTGGTCCAATGAGCTATTGTTTCGCTAAGACGCTCTCGCTTGAATTTCACGCAGCTGTTCGCTGCGTAACAGAAGCGCTGAAGGCGGAAGGGTTCGGCGTGCTCACGGAAATCGATGTCAAGGATACGTTGAAGAAGGAGATCAACGTCGAGTTTCGCGACTACTGTATTCTCGGCGCCTGCAACCCGTCCCTCGCTTACGAAGCGTTGCAAGTCGAGGATAAGGTCGGAACGATGCTGCCGTGCAACGTCGTGGTGCAGGACGTTGGCGGTGGACGGATCGAGGTGGCGGCCATCGACCCCGTCGCTTCCATGCAAGCTATCGAAAATCCGCGCCTGAAGGTCGCGGCCGAGCGCGTTCGGGCGAAACTGAAGAGTGCAATCGCCGTTTTGTGACGGAGATCGACGCTCGAAAGTGGCCTCAAGCATGTATCACCAGGCGATCAAATTCGCGAGATTTCAACCGTTTCTCGAATTAACCGTGGCCACACCGTTGGAGGGTAGACTAGGCTGGTGACTATGCATTCCCCCCCAAGGCTCGTGCGCCGGATTGTCAGCGCGCTGCTTGTCGCAGCGGTCGCGCTGGGTCCCGTCGTCACATTCGCCGCGGCCGCACCGGAGCATCCGGACGGCGGTATTGCGGTTGACGGGGGTGCGCCTTGCGAAATGCCTTGCGACGGGTGCGGCGACGGGAAAGCATCGCCCGCGTGCGCGGTCGCTTGCGCCGGATTGGTCGCCTCGATACTCCGCGCCGCCATCGCCGCACTGCCGCAGACGCGCCCGACGCGAGCGGCGGCGATCTTGAAAATCCGGTTCACGGGCCGCGAACGCGAACCCGACAAACCCCCTCCGAAGACGTCCTTGCCTGAACCGAATTGACCCTTCGTCGGCGAAAGCGGGCGAAGAATGTTCATTCACGCAAGGACTAATCACATGCATTCGTTACAAACGATCGGCCGCGCGGCTGTCGTGTTTGTTGCTTTGGCCGTTATCGTCACCGGCTGCGGTCCGAAGAAGTCGCCTTATGCATTCTCCGCGGTCACGAGCGAGATCACGATGGACGGCGAAGCCGTCGTCGATGTTCGCCTCGTTCATGAGCCGACCGGTAAGGCGGTCGAGAACGCCGTCATCTTCAAAACGCGCTTCGACATGAGCCCCGAGGCGATGGGCGCGATGACCGCGCCGGTCGAAGCACAAGGCTCGCCCGCGCCCGGCGTCTATCGCTTCAAGGTCGCGCCGACGATGGAAGGGCGCTGGGCGTTGACGCTGAGCGCCAAGGTGCAAGGCGTCGACGAGACGATCACCGGCACCGTCGTCGTTACGGCGCGCTGAGCCATGCGTCGGGAAATGATTTGGGCGGCGGCGGCGTTCGCACTGGCCGCGGCCGGCGGCGCAGCCTGGTGGCTGTGGCCGTCGCACGAAACCACCGGGCAAGACGCGTCGACGTCGAACACCGGACGCGTTCTCTATTACCAAGACCCGTCCGGCGCGCCGGACTATTCGCCGGTGCCGAAGAAGGACGCGCAGGGCCGCGACTACGTCGCCGTGCGCGCGCCCGCGGAGGCGCAACCGGCGAAAGACAAGAAGGTCCTCTACTACCGCAATCCGATGGGCCTCGCCGATACCTCGCCCACGCCGAAGAAGGATTCGATGGGGATGGACTACATTCCTGTCTACGCCGATGAGGGCGCGGATCAGCCCGGCACCGTGAAGATCAGCCTCGACCGGGTGCAGCGTCTGGGCGTGCGCACTTCACCCGTGACCCGTCAGGCGATGAACGAAAGCGTGCAGCTCATGGGGACGGTCACGGCCGACGAGCGCAAGCTTGGGGTCGTCGCGCTGAAATTCCCGGCCAATATCGTCAAGCTGCGTGTCGCGGCGGCCGGCGAAAAAGTCCGCGCCGGTCAGCCGCTGTTCGACATCCAAAGCCCGTTCATCCTGAAGGAGGAACTCGACCTCGCGCTTGCGCTCAGGATGCGCGCGACGGCGGAGGCCGAAGGCGGCGTCTATGCGCGCACGAACGCGCGCAGCGTCCAGACGACGCGCGAACGTCTGCGCCTCTACGAAGTGCCGGAGGCCGAGATCGAACGCCTGATCCGCACGGCCGCGCCGACCGGGTCCATCACCTGGCCCGCGCCGCAGAACGGCGTCGTGATCGAGAAACCGATCGTCGCCGGCATGCAGGCGCAAGCGGGTGAAACGCTCTATCGCCTGGCCGATCTTTCGAACGTCTGGGTGATCGCCGAAGCGCCGGAGTCCGTGCTCGCGATCGCGAGGCCGGGCGCGTCGGCGCGCATTGCGCTGAACGCCTATCCGGGCAAGACGTTCGAAGGCAAAGTCACGTTCGTCTATCCCGAAGTGTCGATGACGACGCGCACGGCGAAAGTGCGCATCGAACTTGGCAACGCCGAAGGTCTGCTGCTGCCCGGCATGTTCGCTTCGGTCGAGGTCGCAAGCCCGCCGAGCGAGGCCGTTCTCACCGTGCCCGACAGCGCGCTCATCGACAGCGGAAGGCGGCAAGTCGTGCTCGTCGTCCGCGGCGAAGGGCGGTTCGAGCCGCGCGCCGTCACCGCGGGCCGGCGCGCGAACGGCATGGTCGAGATCGCCTCGGGCCTCGACGGCAGCGAAACCGTCGTGACCTCAGCGACGTTCCTGATCGACGCCGAAAGCAATCTGCGCGCGGCGCTGCAGAGCTTCACCGCGGAGCAAAAGCCATGATCGCCGCCGTCATCCGCTGGTCGGCGCGCAATCTGCTGCTTGTGTTCGTCGCGACGGCGCTCAGCGTCTTCGTGGGCGTCTATGCGCTCGTGACCACGCCGGTCGACGCGATTCCCGATCTCTCGGACACGCAAGTCATCATCTATACGGAGTATCCGGGCCAGGCGCCGCAGGTGGTCGAGGATCAGGTCACCTATCCGCTGACGACCGCGATGCTGAGCGTGCCGAAGTCGCGCGCGGTGCGCGGCTTCTCCAATTTCGGCGTCAGTTTCGTTTACGTGATTTTCGAGGACGGCGCCGATCTCTATTGGGCGCGTGGCCGCGTGCTCGAGTATCTGAACGCGGCCGCGCGCCGCCTGCCTGCGGGCGTGACGCCCGCCTTGGGGCCGGATGCGACCGGCGTCGGCTGGGTCTATCAGTACGCGATCGAGCACCCGACGTTGAACCTCGCCGAGACGCGCACGCTGCAGGATTGGTACGCGCGTTTTGCCGCCGCGAAAGCCGACGGCGTCGCGGAAGTGTCGAGCGTCGGCGGCCTCGTCAAGCAGTACAACGTCGTCGTTGATCCGAAACGCCTGCTGGCGCTCGGCCTCTCGCTCGACGACGTGCGCTTGGGCGTCGCGGGGAGCAATCGCGACGTCGGCGGGCGCGTCGTCGAACTCAGCGAAACCGAACACGCGGTGCGCGGGCGCGGCTATCTGAAGAGCGCCGACGACATCGGCCAGATCATGCTGAAGTCGATGGGCGGCGTGCCGGTCACGATCAAGGACGTGGCGCGCGTCGAGATCGGCCCGGACGAGCGGCGCGGCGTCGCGGAGCTGAACGGCGAGGGCGAGGTTTCCGCCGGCATCGTGGCGCAGCGCCAGGGCGCCAGCACGATTGACGTCATCGCGGCCGCGAAGGGGGCGCTCGCCGCCGTGCTGCCGAGCCTGCCCGAAGGCACGCGCATCGTCCCGGTCTACGACCGTTCGGACTTGATCGACCGCGCGATCGCCACGCTCGAACGCACGCTCGTCGAAGAAAGCATCATCGTCGCGCTCGTCTGCGTCGTGTTCCTGCTGCATGTGCGCAGCGCGATGGTCGCGATCATCATGTTGCCCGTGGGCGTGCTGCTCGCCTTCACCGGGATGAAGGCGTTGGGCCTCAGTTCGAACATCATGAGCCTCGGCGGTATCGCCATCGCGATCGGCGCAATGGTCGACGCCGCTATCGTGATGATCGAGAATGCGCACAAGCACATCGAGCGGCTGAAGCCCGGTGAGTCCCGCACCCAGGCGATCGTCGACGCCGCGGTCGAAGTCGGCCCGTCGCTGTTCTTCAGTCTTTTGATCATCACCGTTTCGTTCTTGCCGATCTTCGCGCTCGAGGCGCAGGAAGGCCGTCTGTTCCATCCGCTCGCCTTCACGAAGACATTCGCGATGGCGGCGGCCGCGCTGCTGTCGGTAACGCTGGTACCGGCGCTGATGGTTCTGTTCATCAAGGGCAAGATCCGCGGCGAAGCGGAAAATCCGATCAACCGCGTCCTGATCGCGCTCTATCGCCCGATCATCCGCGCCGTGCTGAACGCGCGTGTGGCGACCGTCGGCGTCGCGCTCGCCATGCTGGCCGTGTCGCTCTGGCCATTGATGCGCATCGGGTCCGAGTTCATGCCGACGCTGAACGAAGGCACGTTGATGTACATGCCCACCACACTGCCGGGTCTTTCCGTCACCAAGGCCGCCGAACTCGTGCAGACGCAGAACAAGATCATCAAATCGTTCCCCGAAGTCGCTTCCGTCTTCGGCAAGGCGGGCCGCGCCCAGACGGCGACGGACCCCGCGCCGCTCGAAATGTTCGAGACGGTCGTGAACCTGAAGCCCGAGGGCGAATGGCGCCCCGGCATGACCGTCGACAAGCTGATCGCCGAGATGGACGCGAACCTGCAGTTCCCGGGCGTCTCGAACGCCTGGACGATGCCGATCAAGGCGCGCATAGATATGCTCTCGACCGGCATCCGCACGCCCGTGGGGGTGAAGGTCATCGGCCGTTCGCTCGCCGACATCGAGACGGCCGCGCGCGAGATCGAGCGCGTGTTGCGCAAGGTTCCGGGCACGGCGAGCGCGTTCTCCGAACGCGTCGGCGGCGGTTATTACCTCACGATCGAGCCGGACCGGCGCGAACTCGCGCGCTACGGGCTCAGCGTCGATCAGGTGCAGGATACGATCGCGA
>CAZLRW010000153.1:0-8000 GCA_964561925.1 uncultured Flavobacteriaceae bacterium | reverse complement strand
CCGCCTTCGAGGCTGACGTACCAGCCGTCGTGAGTCGTCGCATTCGCGGCTGAACCGAGCGCAAGGGACGCAGCGGCTCCGAGTAGCAGCGTTCTGATTTTCATACCGTCACCATTTGTTTGTTACTGCGGGGGCCATTGGGCGCGGCCGGTGCTCTGAATCCGGCTTTTGGGGGTGCGCCCGGTGAAGCACGTCGAACTTAACGCACGTTCGTACCAGGACTATGTCACGCACGCGACACAGCCAAGTCCCTTGTCGCGATTCAGTGATGCGCGGCGTCATTTTCCGCGCGGCACAGGTGGTGGATTTCAACTCTCGATTGGCTGTGCGAAAGCGGCGTGTGAACGATGCGTCATGCACCTGATGTTGGGAACAGGTTCCCATCGTGACGAGCGCGTTCGGTCCGCGAGGAGATTCGCGAGCAGCATCGTTTGATCTGAACCCAGTGATGCGCACATCGTGCGCTCGACGGCAACGCGGCGGGCGTTAACGCTGGATACGGCACGTCGCGTCGTTGCAAATAGCTCACGCTGCTCGCTTACGTTGCGAGAGTGGGCTTTGCCTGTGGACGAATCAGCTAAGGTTCGCCGCATGAAAAATCCTTTCCGACAACTTATCCGGCAGTTCTTCGGGTTGAGCACGCCCGAGCCTGCGTCTTCTGCGTTGATGGTCGGCGCGCCCATGGATGCTCCCGAGGCGCGTCGTGAGGACCAAAGCGATCTATTGCGGCGCGCGATGATGGCGGCGTCTGCCCCGGAGCCGACTTCAAGTGCCAGAGAGTCGTCGGCGATCATAGAGCAGGCGCCTTCTCCCGAGGAGGTGCAGGAGGCTCGCTCTGAAGCAGAAATGATTCCGGAGAATATGGGTTTAGAGGCCGATACTCCTGCGGAGCTTGAGTCGAGAGAGCCAACTGTCGAATTGGCAACGGAAATCGCGCCGGGGGATTGCGGCGTCGAAGACCTGAGCGAGCGGTCTTCCGACGATATGCAAGCGGCGTCCGCCGAGCATTTTGAGGAATCTGATCCCGGTGCGACCGAGGAGTCGATCGCAGTGGCGCTTGAGGAGGTGAGCGAGGAGCCGGTTGCCGCACCGACACTCGAACACGATGTTCCCGACTTGGCAGCCCACGAGGAGGCGGACGTGCAGGAGCCGGCCATCGAGATGTCGGCCGACGTTCCACCTACCGACGACGCGCCGGTCGAGGAGGCTGCACCTGCGGAGGTTGAGGTTGAGGTCGAGGAGGTGATGCCGGCAACGCCCGCCCCGACGCGGAAGAAAGCTGCAACGAAAAAGGCTGCGCCGCGTACGCGCAAGGCGTCGAGTGGCAAGTCGAAGAAGAAGCAGGTTGCGGCCGACGAGGTGCGCCCGGAAGACGACGTTTGGGTTTCCGATGCGGTCGTGTGGAGTTTGAGCGGCTATTGGCTCTCCGGCGAATGGTCGCCGCCCGCCGGATTCGACGGGTCGCAGCGGCTTGAGGAGTTTCGGGAGCTTGCGGCGGAAGGCAAGCTCACGATTTGGGGACGCAGTGACGATGCGGGTGTGTGGCAACCGATCGAGGCTGCGTATTGGAAATCGTGCACGGTCGAGCCGGCTTCGCTTGTCGAGGGGCGCGAAAACGTCGTCGCCGAACCCAAGATGCCGCCGAAAGCCAAAGGCAAGGCGAAGGCGGCGCGCAAATACTCCGCGCTGAAAGTCAGCAAGTCGCAGGTCGAAGAGCTGTGGCGTGCAGGGGCGATGCACTGACCCAGGGTAGGACAGGCTTCTAGCGGGCCCAGCTACTCCACCCTTCAGCAAGAGCCGGCAAGATGTCCCGCCACGCCACAGGCTTCGGCGGGCACCAACGCCCTTCATTGCGGTTCGTCCAGGTCCGAGCCTAAGCTGTGAGACACTGCGATAGGGTGGGCAATATGTGGCGATGGGTTTCGTGGGCGGCGGTGGTGCTGGTGTTGCTTGGCGCCGGTGCCCTTGTCGCCGCACCGATCGTGATCGAGGGGCAACTCAATCGGGTGACGCCGCATGCGCCTTACCGTGTGAGTGCGCAAGCGAAGGCGTTGCATGCGACGCTGCATATGGCCGACCTGCATGCGGACACGCTGTTGTGGGGGCGCGATCTCCTCACGCGCGGAACGCGGGGGCACGTCGACGTTCCACGCCTCGTCGAGGGGCGATTTGCGTTACAGGTGTTTTCGACGGTGACGAAGTCGCCGCGCGGGCAGAACTACGATCGCAACACGGGCGACACCGATTCCATCTCTCTTCTCGTACGGATGGGGCTTTGGCCGCCGCGGACCTGGGACAGCTTGCTCGAGCGCGCGCTTTATCAGGCAGAGCGGCTCGACGACGCGGCGGCACGCGATCCGAAGGCGCTCGTCGTCGTGCGCACGCGGCGCGATCTGGCGGCGCTTTTGGCGCGGCGTGCCAACGGCGAGATGGTGGTCGGCGCTCTGCTCGCGACCGAGGGGGCGCATCCGCTCGAAGGCAAGTTGGAGAACCTGCAGCGGCTCTACGATGCCGGATTTCGTATGATCGGGTTGCAGCACTTTTTCGACAACGAACTCGGCGGATCGTTGCACGGCATTTCAAAGGGCGGGCTCACGCCGTTCGGTGTGCAAGCGGTTCGCGCGATCGAGGCGATGGGAATCACGATCGATCTTGCGCACTCGTCCGAGAAAGTCGTTGACGACGTGCTCGAGATTGCCGCGCGGCCGGTTGTCGTTTCGCACACGGGCGTGCGCGGCGCCTGCAAGACCTCGCGCAATTTGAGCGATGCGCATATGAAAGCGATCGCGGCGAAGGGCGGCTTGATCGGCATCGGTTATTGGGAGGGGGCGGTGTGCGATCCGACGCCTGCAGGGGTGGCGAAGTCCTTGCGCTATGCGGCCGATCTCGTTGGCGTCGACCACGTCGCTCTCGGATCCGACTATGACGGCACCACGACTGTCACGTTCGACGCCTCGGAGTCGGCGGCGCTTGTCGACGCGATGCTGGCGGCGGGGTTTTCGGACGGCGAGGTTCGCAAGATTTCGGGCGAGAACGTGTTCAGGCTCCTGGCGACGCTGCTGCCCGAATAGCTGCTATACTGGCCGGATCGATTGCGGGGTCCCCGAGTGATGCGCGCCTGGGCGGTATTCGCTGTTGCCATCGCCGCGATGTGGTCTGCAGCGCCCGTGTCCGCGCGCAATGTCGACTTGGTGTTGGCGCAGACGAAGGCGGCGGCGGGCGGGGCGGCGCTCGACGACGTGCGCGCGATCCGGCTGACTTTCCGGTTGCGGCAGAGCGGGCTCGAAGGTACCGGGACGACGCTGACCGATCTGCGGACGGGGCGGACGATCACGCGGTATCGGCTGCCGCCGTTGTCCGGCGCCGAAGGGTTCGACGGTCGGCGCGCCTGGTTTCAAGATCAAGCGGGGATCGTGACGGTGCCCGAGGGCGGCGATCGTCCCGCGCAGACCGTGTCGGCACGGTACCGCCAGTCGCTCGCGTACTGGTATCCGGAGCGCGCGCCCCGTGCGCGGACCGACTTCCGGATGCAGCTTTTCCGGCAGCGGATCAAGGAAGCGCTCGAGATCACGCCGCAAGGCGGGTTGAAGTTCGAGCTGTGGTTCGACGCGCAGACGAAGATGCTGGAGCGCGTGATCGAAGAAGGGGCGGCCGAAACGCGGACGACGATCTTCGACGACTTCCGCCGTGTGGGCGCACTGGTGATGCCGTTCCGGATTCGCACCTCCAACGCGGCCGCCGCGTTCGGGGCGGAGCGGATCGTGACGAAGGTCGAGGTCAATCCTGCGGTCCAAGAAACGGCGTTTGCGATGCCGCCGCAGCCGCGACCGGACTTCGCGTTCGATCGGGGCGTTCGAGAAACGACGCTGCCGTTCCGGCTCGTCGACAATCACATCTATGCCGACGTTCGGTTGAATGGGCGCATGTTCGCGCTTCTGATCGACAGCGGTGCGGTGAACCTGATCACGCCGACGGCGGCGCGCGCTCTTCGACTGTCGAGCGTCGGCGACGCGCAGGTGAAGGGAGCGGGTGCTTTTACGGAGCATGCTTCGTTCGCGCGGGTGCGCGAGGTCGGAATCGGCGCCGTCCGGTTGCGCAATCAGGTGTTTGCGGTCGTCGGGCTCGAGAGGCTCGGGGAGGTCGAGGGTCAGCCGTTCCACGGCATCATCGGATACGAGTTGTTCAAGCGCTTCGTCGTGCGGATCGACTACGCGAAGCGACTGCTGACGTTGAGCGAGCCTTCGCAATGGCGGGCGGAAGGTGCAGGCGTCGAGATACCGTTCGTGTTCAACGGGACCGTGGCGGAGGTTTCGGGATCGATCGGGGGGCTAGCCGCGACGTTCGACGTCGACACGGGCGCGCGCACATCCGTCGGATTGAATTCGCCGTTCGTTCAGCGCCACGCGTTGCGGGCGCGTTTCGTGCCCTCGATCGAAGCGGTGACGGGGTGGGGACTGGGCGGCGCGACGCGCGGGACCGTCGCGCGCGTACGCGCGTTGAAGATCGGCACGCTTAGCGTTCCGGACGTCATCGTCGACATGTCCTTGCCGCGGCAGGGCGTGCTTTCGCACGCGGCGCCGTCGGGGAGCCTCGGGAGCGGATTGCTCAAGCGGTTCGTCGTTACGTTCGACTATGCGCGCCAGCGGATATTTCTGCGCGCGCGTAGCGACGTGATGCAGCGCGACGCCTACGACCGGGCCGGCATGTGGTTGAACCGTGCGCAAGCCGGGTTTCGCGTCGAAGGTGTGGTGGCCGGGTCGCCGGCCGCTGCGGCGGGGCTTTCGCCGGGCGATCACATCGTGGCCGTCGACGGGCGGTTATGGGCGAACGTCGAGCTTCACGCGTTGCGCGAGATGTTTCGGGAGTCGCCGGCGGGCACCGTCGTGCGGCTTACGGTCGTGCGCGGAGAGGTGCGGCGCGACATCGTGCTTACGCTTCGCAATTTGATCTGAGCGCCCGGCGGAACGCGCGATCGCGCTTCAGATGCCACTCCCGGCGCATCGCCTCGCGCCGGGATCGGAAGGTCTCGGCATAGACCAGATGCCAGATGCGGCCGCGTGTCGAGCGGGCGCCAGCGCCCTTGTTGTGCATGGCGAGCCTGCGCTCGAGATCGGTCGTCCAGCCGACATAGGTGCAAGGCGCGCCCTTGCCGCCGGAGGTAAGGAGCACATAGACGAAGGAAGGGCGCGCGGTTTGCTTTTTGGACAATTGGGGCGAATCGTTCGAACGCCGGAGTATCGCGCAGCCGCGAGGGCGCGCAAAAAACGTTTCATCAGGAAAGCTGATTTTGTTCTTGACTTGTTCGGCGCTTTCGGCGATATTCGGCGCTGTTCGAGTTTAGTGTGGCTTCGTGCGTTCGCGAGACCGGCGGGCGCCGCCGGTCTCGCGACCGGGCGCCTACTCGGCGAAGACGCGGACGACGGCGCGGCCGACGAACCAGCTTGTCTCTTCGTACTTGAACTTGATGCGCTCGATGTTGCGGCGGCCGCCCTTCAGGTCGACGACGCGCGTGCACTCGCCGGGATTGATGCGGGCGCGGACCGAAACGTCCTGGTGGCCGCCGTTCTTGAAGAAGATGTCGAAGTCGTAGAAGTGGACCGGGTTGTGATAGACGCAGACCTTGACGCGGGCGAACTTGCGGTCGCCGGGCAGGTTGATGACGTCCACGTCGTAGCGGTCGGTCACTTCGCGGGTGGCGATCTCGTCCCATGCAAGGGCGGGCGACGCCGCGGCGGCGCTTGAAATGAGGGCGGCGGCAAGCAGCTTTTTCATTGGCTCTCTCCTGATCGATTGTGTCCCCGTCGGACGCGCGGGAAATTGGTCCCGGCCGCATGAACGGCGGATGAAGCTTCAACGCGGCGGGTAGGCCGCAGCCGTCGGCGTGACGGCCGCTACAACCGGTGGCCTTGCCAAGATTGGCTAACGCTGAAGGACCAGAACGACGGGCTTCGCGCCCGTCGACCGCGGTGCTTCCACGGCAGCGGCCCACGCGAACGCGGCGCAGGCAAGAAAGGCGAACCAGGCAGCCGTAAGCAACAATGGGCGCACGGCGGCCCGATAAGATTCCGTTGTCATCAATTCCCCCAAATCGGTGACAGCACGTCCGCGAAGCGGTCGGTGTGTATATCGCGCGGCCGTCGCTTCGGCGAGCGTTGAAGTTCGCCGCAGCTTAAGGGGCCGGCGCAACCTCTGCACGAACAACACAACGGTGTTGCCGGCCTGCTGCGGCCTTGCGCTTCTGTTGTCAAGTCATCGAATAAGACCGGGATTCACACGCGATGAGCGAGTCAAGTGTTGTGTCGTGACGATGCCGATTTGGCGCCGACCGTGGCACCGGCGCGCGCTGCGGCGTTTCGCGACGACGTCCGATCGATCTTGTGCCGTTTGCGCGCCCGCGATGCGCTCGAACTCGCGGCCTGCGGGTTCGACTCTGGGACCGCGCTCGCAGCTTTCTGCGCGCCGCCAGTTCTCGCGCGCGTGTTTTCGGATGTCGGCGAAGCTGCCGCGGTCATCACGTTTCACCGTCTGACCCCCAAGGCGGTCATCGTGTCTCTCATGGCGACCGACGATTGGCGAGCGGTTGGGCGCGCGGTGGTGCGCTGGGGTGTGCGGATCGCGAAGCCGGCACTGCTGTCGCTGGGCTACGAGCGCGCCGAGTGCCGGACGATGGAGGGACACGACGAGGCGATCGCATTGCTCGAGCGCCTCGGGTTCGTTCGCGAGTGCGATTTGCCGTGCTTCGGGGCGCACGACACTGCGTTTGTTCAATATGCATGGAGGTTGACCGATCATGTGCCTGTTCAGCTCCCCGAAAGCGCCGCCGCCTCCCCCTCCGCCGCCGACGCCGGAGTCGCGTCAGGAGGAGGAGCTGCGCCAACGCAAGCGGCAAGCGCTGCGCCAGGGACCGTTCATCTCGCCCTACGCGCTGGCGCAAACCGGGTTTCAGAATCCGACGCCGCAGAAGACGCTTCTCGGCACGTGAGGCGCGGCGTCACTTCAGTTTGAATTCGATTTCGACCTCGGTTTGGATCGTGTGCGGCGAAGGCTGGTAGCGCCAGCGTTTGACGGCGCTGATCGCCGCGCTTTCGAACCAGCCGCGCGGTACGGCGTTGACGACGACGGCGTCGGAGACGGAACCGTCCGGGGCAATCGTGATGCGCAGCCGAACCGTGCCCTCCTTTTCGGCTTCCAAAGCGCGGCGCGGGTACTGTGGCTGCGGCTGAGAGATGGGGCGTGCCACGACTTCGGCGGCGCTCATTTCTTCGGTGGCGGCCGGCGGCATCGAAGGCGGCGGCGCCGGTTCGGTACGCGGCACCTCGGGCGGGGCGAGCGACGGTCCGACCGCGTTCGGCGGGAACGGATAGGGCTGAACCTCTTGGCGCGTCACGGTCGGAACGACTTCGACGCGCGGCCGGAACAGCGGCTCGGCGTAGTAGAGGGCGATGACGACCGCAAGCGGAATGCCGATCCAGCGCGCGAGCCAGGAAAGGGCGGCGATGTCCTCTGCGCGCGCCGGAGGCGGCGCGGCGGGTTTTGGAGACGGATCGTCGTTCTCGGCGGACATGGCGGCACCGATCTAAGCCGAGTTACGGCGGCGCATCAACGCCGGTCGGCGGCGCTTAACCCTTTCAGGCGGCGTTGCCGCGGCGGGCGGTGACCTCGATCTCGATTTTCATTTTGGGGTCGGCGAGACCCGCGCTGATCATTGTCGCGGCCGGGCGCACGTCGCCAAGGTACTTGCGCATCGCGGGCCAGCAGTGCGGGAAGTCCGCGGCGTTCGGCAGGATGTAATGCACGCGCACGACGTTGGCGAGCGAGGCACCCGCCTGTTCCAACGCCCAGGCGATGTTCTTGAAGCACTGCTCGGTTTGAACGGCGACGTCGTCCGAGATCGTCATCGCCGCGTAGTCGTAGCCGGTGGTCCCGGACACGAAGATCCAATCGCCGTCGACGACGGCGCGCGAATACGCCATGTCGCGCTCGAACGGCGACCCGGAAGA
>CAZLRW010000152.1:0-8039 GCA_964561925.1 uncultured Flavobacteriaceae bacterium | reverse complement strand
GCGCCAGAACGGTCGCCGTCGTCGTGCCGTCGCCGGCCGTGTCGTTCGTCTTCTGGGCGACTTCGCGCACCATCTGCGCGCCCATGTTCTCGAACTTATCGGCGAGCTCGATCTCCTTGGCGACCGTCACGCCGTCCTTCGTCGTGCGCGGCGCGCCGAACGACTTGTCGATGACGACGTTGCGGCCCTTAGGACCCAGCGTCACCTTTACCGCGTCGGCGAGGATGTCGACGCCGCGCAGCAAGCGCGCGCGGGCATCCGAGTGGAATTTGACTTCTTTCGCTGCCATTGGATTTTTCTTCCTTCAGGTTTTCGGGACAACAAAAAAGCGACCAAGACCGGTTGGGTCTTAGGCCGCCTTCTTCGCCGAGCTCTTGCCTTCCAGCACGCCCATGATGTCGGACTCTTTCATGATCAACAGGTCTTGGCCGTCGATCTTCACTTCGGTGCCGGACCACTTGCCGAACAGGATGCGGTCGCCGGTCTTCACTTCCGGCGCGATGCGTTCACCCTTTTCGTCACGGGCGCCGGGGCCCACGGCGATCACTTCGCCTTCTTGGGGCTTTTCCTGCGCGGTGTCGGGAATGATGATGCCGCCGGCCGTCTTCACGTCTTCCTGGACGCGCTTAACGACAACGCGGTCACCGAGCGGACGGAACTTCATGAGGTTCTCTCCTGGTTTCAAATCTGCAGATGATTGAGTTGAGCGGTCTGCTAGCACTCAGGTCTTATGAGTGCCAGCTGCTCGCTCGCGTGGATTTAAGGATCGAGGATTGGGGCGTCAAGTGGGCGCGAAAGAATATTTCTGGAGAGAAATTATCTTTCTAATTCAGCCTCTTACCAGCCAATCAGGAGACTTACAAACGCCCGGAGGCCGCGATCGTTCGTGTCGGCGACGTCGCGGGACAAGGGTTGGGCGAGTTCGAACGCCGCCGTCACGCCGGTTACGGGTGTCATGCGGATGCCCAGGCCCGCCGAACTCAGGTCCGCCTCGGTCAGGCCGGTCGGGTCGCTTTCGCGGTTCCAGATCACGGCCGCATCGGCGAAGGCGTAGACCTGCAGCGACTTCATCCAGTCCGCCGCGTTCGCCCATGTGTAGCGCAGTTCGATCGCCGCGGCGATCCCGTCGTCGCCCGCGATCTCGCTGTAGTCGTAGGCGCGGCCGAAGCGGGCGCCGCCGGCGGCGAACTCCTCGGCGCAGACGAGCGCGCCGTCGGCCCACTGCCCCGCCAGCATGAACGATGCGTCCCATGCGGGCGCAAGCTTGCGCGTCAGGGCCGCATCGAGGCGAACCTTCGTGAACTGCGGCCGCGCGTCGACTTTCGTCAGCAGCGGAGCACCGCTCTGCGAGGCATCGAAGGCGTCAAGCCCGCGCGAGCCCTCGAGCACCAGGTCGGCGCGCGTGCCGCCGTCGACGACGGTGTAGCTCAACGACCCCCTGAGGACGCGTACGCGCTCGTCCGTCGTCGTTACGCCCGAACCGAGGTCGGCGCTTTCGCGCGCGTCGAACGCGATCGAGGCCCACAATGTCTCCGCGCGCGAGCGGAGCAGCGGCGTCGAGACACGTCCGTAGACCCGTTCGACGGCGCCTTCGGTGTCGGCGGCCTGGCGTTGCGTGCGCGAAAAGGACGTGCCGAGTTCGGTCCACAGCACACCGCCGCCCCATGGCCTTGCGTAGTTGATGTCGCCGAACAGGAGCGCCTGCGTATCGTTCGGCACCGTGAACAGCGACGCGGCCAGCCGGTCGCCTCGTGCGATGACCGAATTCCAAGCGGCCCAACCGAACGTCTGATCGGAACCGTCCTCCGCATTGCCGCGGTTGTCGGCGTAGAGACGCCACGACATGCCGGCGACCGCCACTTTGATCTTGAACGTGTAGCGCCCCTCCTCGCCCGGGTCGGCCAGCAGTTGAGACGTCTCCACGCGATGACCGTGGCGGTCTGCGAGCAGAAGCAGGTCCCGCTCGAACGTCGCAAGCCGCGCCGGCCGCTCGCCGAGCGTTGCTGCGAATTGCATCTCGGCGTCCGCTTGCGTCGTGCCTTCGACGTCGACCGCGCCGACATAGCCCTCGACGACCTTGATCGTCACGACGCCCTGCCGAACTTCTTGCGGCGGCAGATAGGCGCGCGACAGGAAGAAGCCGCGGTCGCGATAGAGTTTGGTGATGCAGGCCGTCAGGCCCATGAGGTCAGCGGCGCCCACACGTTTGCCGCGCGCGGCGTCGATGCAAGCGCCGGCGTCGGCCATGGGAATGGCGGTGGCGCCTTGCACCTCTGCTCGGACGAGCACGAATTCGGGGATCGCGGCCAGATCGGCTTCGTCGACCTTCAACGGTGCTTCCGACGACGTGGCGGGGTCCGGACGCGCGGCCGGGCTCTCGGCCGGCAGCCGTTCCTCTATCCTTTGCGCGTCGACCGTGTCGGCGGTTGCGGGCATCGCGGCAAGCAGAGCCGCGACCGCAAACGCCGCCCGGCGCTTGAGCCCCCTCAATGCTGCTCTCGAATCCCGGATCACGCTGGCGCTACCGTTTAGTAGGACAGGTACTGATGGGGCGATCGGGGTTAATGGTCTGCTAACAACCTGGCTGACGCGGCAAGGGTTCCTCAATCCTAACGGCAATCTTCAAGTTCGAATCGATCGCGAGGGCGGCCGTCAACCAAACTTCTTTCGAAGGCGTTAAGCGCGCGGACGCGATGCTCGCATCTCCAAATGCCGGACTCCCTGCGTCCGGCGCTTTAGAAGCGGAGCGAACCCATGCAATTCAGAACGCGTCGACTCGCCTTGATCTCAGCCCTGCTGCTTTCGGCTTCGGCCGAAGGCGCGATCGCAGGCGAGGCATGGCGGATCGTGGACACGGCCGGCACAGTGCGTGCGGGCGGTGCAGGGTTCATGCCGGTCGCGCTGAACCGCAATCAGGTGCTGCCAAGCGACGCTTGGGTCGAAACCGCCACCGACGGGCGCGTGGTGCTGGCGCGCGGGAACGAGACAATCGTCGTCCAGCCGAACAGCCGCGTCATGCTGCCGGAGCGGGAAGTGGACGGCAACACGCAGGTGCTGCAGACGTTGGGCTCGGCGCTCTACAAGATCGGCAAGCAAAAGAAGCCGCATTTCCAAGTCGACACGCCGTATCTGGCGGCGGTCGTGAAGGGCACCGAGTTTACCGTCGCGGTCGACGGCGGCGAAGCCTCGGTCATGGTGAGCGAAGGCTTGGTCGAGGTCGCGACGCCCAACCGCTCCGACGTCGAGTTCGTGAAGCCGGGGTTCACCGCAACCGTGACTGCCGGCGCCCATGGCGACGTCGTCGTCGATCAGACGCCCGCGGACGATCACGCCAAGACCAACGCCGGTCACGGCAACGACGCCGCCAATGACAAGGAGAAGGACAACGGCAAGAGCGACAAGGCGGCGGCCGCGCACGGCCCCGTGGTGATCCCGGTCGCGCTCGGCGACGTCACCATCGACGTGAAGGAAGTGTCCGGCGGCCTCGCCCACGGCGAAATCAAGACGGCCGCGATCGAAGCAGGCAAGGACAAAGCGTCGACCGAAAGCGATGCGGGCGGCAAGGACAACGGGAAACCCGCCGGCGACTCTGCCGACGTCGGCGGCGCAATCGAGTCGGCCGACGCGCCCAAACTGAACGGCGGCCATCAGTCCGTCGATGTTGTCGCCGCGCCCGATCTGGGAAGCGACAACGCTGCTCCGAACCTCGGCGGCAACAACGGCAACGGAAACGGGGCCGGTAACGGATCCGGGAACGGTGCCGGCAACGGGGCTGCGCCCGACGTCGGCGGCGGACCGATTGTGGACATCGTGCCCGACCTGGGTGGGTCGAACGGAAACGGCGGCAACGGCAATAGCGGCGGCGGCGGCAACGGCAACGGTGGCGGCAAAGCGAACGGCGGCGGCAAAGGCAAAGCCAACTAGGCGGCGCCGCCAAGAGGGGAATGGAACGCTGCCATGGGGGGAATTCGCAGACTTATCGAGGCGGCGGCGGCGTGGCGCCATGAACTGATCATCTTCACGCTCGTGGCGGCTTCGGCCGCCGCGGGTGCTTTTGCCGGACTGCAGCAGGCCATCAACGATTTCAGCTTCCGACTGTTGCCGCGTCCTGCGTCGGGCGAAATCGTCATCGTGCAGATCGATCCGAAAAGCCTGCAGGCGATCGACACCTGGCCGTGGCCGCGGAGCCGGCACGCAGAACTCGTCGAGCGGTTGGCCAAGGCCGACGCCGGCATCATCGCGCTTGACATCGACTTCTCTTCGCCGTCGCGCGCCGCCGAGGACGAGCGTTTGGCCGAGGCGCTCGCCAACGCCAAAGGGCGCGTCGTTCTGCCTTCCTTCGTTCAGCACGCGGCGCCCGGCGTCAGCGACGAACTCACCGAGACGAACCCGCTGCCCGCCTTGCGCGACAGCGCGCTGATCGGCAACGCGAACATCTTTGCGCCCTCCGGCGAGACGCGTCAGGCGAGTATCGGCATCTATCTGCCCGACGGGCGCTATCGGCCGACGTTTGCCGGGCTGGTCGGGCAGAACGGCCGGGCCATCATCGACAGGTTCGACATCGATTTCGGCATCGATACGTCGACGATCAAGCGTCTGTCATATGTCGACATTCTGCGCGGGAACTTCGATCCGGCCGCCGTCAAGGGCAAGCGCGTCCTGGTCGGGGCGACGGCGATCGAACTCGGCGACTTCGTGCCGGTGCCGATGCGGGGCGTCGTGCCCGGCGTCGAGCTTCAGGCGCTGATCGCCGAAAGCGTCGTGCAGGGCCGCATGCTTCAGTCGTTCGGCTTGGCGGGCGCGCTCGCCCTCGTGGTTCTGGTGCTTGCGATCGTGCGGCCGGGACGGTCGGTGTGGGCGGATCGCGGCTATGCCGTCAGGCTTGGGGCGTGCGCGGGCGCGCTGGGCGCGGGGCAACTTGCCCTCTATGCCGCGATGCCGGTCATGGCACCCTCGGCGCCCGCCTTCGGCGCGCTTGCGCTGTGCTTCGTCGCCGTCGCCGGTGCCGAGTTCGGTCAGCGCGCGAAAACCGTGTTGCGCGAACGATCGGCGAGCAACGCGCGACGGGCGATGGTGAACCTGATCGTCGAGGGCAGTTCCGACGGCATCGTCGTCGCCGACGCACGCGGCCGGATCGAACTTGCGAACGAGCGGGCGGCGCAATTGCTCAACGCGACCCGGACGACGCTCACCGGACGGCAGGTGTCGAACCACCTGCCTGCGTTCGAGGAAGCCCAAGGCGCCAACGACGTCGAGCGGCATGCTGAGCTGACGGTCGAGTGCGACGGCGGTCCGACTACTCTCGAAATGTCGGTGCGCCGTCTTGCGCTGCCGGCGGCCGCCGGCGTCGCGATGCGGATCGACGTCTACACGCTGCGCGACGTCACCGCGAAGCGAAAGCTCGAGGAAGCGGAGCGGCGCGTGCAGGAGGAACGCTTGATGGCGGAGCGCGCGAAGTCGAACTTCATCGCGAATATGAGCCACGAACTGCGAACGCCGCTGAACGCCGTGATCGGCTTTTCCGAGATGATGACGGCGCAAGCGTTCGGCCCGTTGGGCTCGCCGAAATACGTCGAGTTCTGCGACGTGGTGGCGAAGAGCGGCCATCACCTTCTGGCGTTGATCAACAACGTTCTGGAAATCTCGCGCATCGACCACGACGGAACATCGGTCGAAACGGATGCGATCGACTTTGCCGAACTTGCGGCGCCTTGCGTCCAGTTCGCGCGCAGCACGCGCGACTACAAGGGCCAAACGATCGTGTCGCATGTGAGCCCGGACACGGGGTTGTTCTCGGACCGCAGGCTGATCAAGCTTATCCTGCTCAACCTTCTATCGAACGCGGTCAAGTTCACGGGCGAACGCGGAACGATCGGCATTACCGCTCAAGCGTCCGGCCACGACTTCGTCTTCGAAGTGTCCGACGACGGCACCGGTATCGATGCCGCCGTCATGCCGCACCTGACGAAACTGTTCTACCAAAGCGACCACAGCTTCACGCGCAAGCATGAAGGCATGGGCGTGGGGCTTTATCTCGTGAAGCGCTACGTCGATCGCTTGAAGGGCCGACTCGAGTTCGAGAGCGAGCCAGGCCGGGGAACGACGGTGCGCGTGACGCTGCCCGGCGCTTCGGCGGCGCCCGCGAAGGCGGCCGCGGCGTGAGACCTCAATACTTCACGCTGCAGCCGTACGGATCGGTTGCGGTTTCGGCGACGGGCTTGCCGGCCGCGAGCGAGCCCAACGCCTCGCTCACATAGTTGCGCGCCTTCGCCAGCGAGGCCGCCTCGGTCGACGGTTGATCGTCGATCGCGCCCATGTAGCGCAGAACGCCCGCCTTATCGATCACGAACATATGCGGCGTCGTCTGGGCTTCGTAGAGGCGGCCGACGTCGCCTTTCGGATCGAGCAGCACGGCCGCCGGCTCGGCGCCGCGCGTGCGCGTGAGCTCGCTCGCGCCGGCGGCATCGACGTAGCCTTGCTTGCCCGGCGCGGAGGAGATGATCGAGAGCCACACCGTGCCCGCCTTCGCCGCGTCCTGCTGCAGCTTCTGCATGTTGCCGGCGTTGTAGTGCTTCTTCACGTACGGGCAGCCGTCGTTCGTCCATTCGAGGACGACGGTCTTGCCCTTGAACTGGGCAAGCGAGCGCGTCTTGCCGGCGGCGTCGACGGCGCTGAAGGCGGGTGCCGGCTGACCTATGACCGGTGCCGCCGCCACGCCGGCGGCCGTGAACGCGACGAAGGCAAGCGAGGCGGCGGCACGGCGATACGTCTTCATCATCTTGATATCCCCAACACTTCGAGCATGAGCGTCTCGTTCAAAATCTGCGGGAGGACCTTGGGTTCGCCCCCGTTCGGCGGATAGTAGAGATAGAGCGGTACGCCCTCGCGTCCATGCTGCTTCAAGAGGGCGCTGATTTCCGGGTTTTGGTTCGTCCAATCGCCGACCAGATAGACGGTGCCGCTGGCTTTGAACGCCTCGGCCACCAGGCTCGAGGACAAGGCGACGCGTTCGTTGTAGAGGCAGCTGACGCACCAGGCCGCGGTCAGGTTGACGAAGACCGGCTTGCCCTCTGCGCGCAGGCCGGCGAGCCGCGCCGCGGTGTAGGGTTCGCGCGGCAACGCAGAGCCCTCGGCCACAGGCGCGTCGGCGCTGCGCGTCGTGAACGGAGCGGCGATCAGCGCGGCCGATGCGCCGAGCGACAGCAGGAACAGGACGCCGCTGAGCAAGAAGCGCTGCGACTGGGCGGCGCGCGCCTGCACGACGCCGAAGGCCCAAGCAGCGAGCGCGAGCAGGACGAGCCCGGCCATGACGCGGAACAAGCCTTCCGGCGTCACTTGCTGCGACAGCACCCAGACGAGCCAGGCGACGGCACCGAACATCGGGAAGGCGAGGAACTGTTTGAAGCGCTCCATCCAGGCGCCGGGCTTCGGCAGCAGACGGATAAGTGCGGGGCTGAACGAGAAGATCACCCACGGCAATGCGAGACCGAGACCCAAGGCGAGGAAGATCGCGATCGTGATCGCGGGGTCTTGCGTGAACGCGTAGCCCATCGCGGCGCCCATGAACGGCGCCGTGCACGGGGCTGCGACGACGACCGCAAGGATGCCGGTGAAGAAGGCGCCGACGAGGCCGCCCCGGGTGGCCAGACCTTCGCCCGCGCCCTGCATCGTGCCGCCGACGTTGAAGACACCGGCCAAGTTCAGGCCCACGAGCGTCAACACGTAAGTGAGAACGGCGACCGACAACGGCGATTGAAGTTGAAAGCCCCAACCGGCGTCCTCGCCCATGGCGCGGAACCACAGAAGCGCGCCGCCCAAGGCCGCGAACGTCGCCATGACGCCGAACAGGTAAGCCAGACCGTCCGCCCACGGACGAGCGCCGTGGCCCGCATGAACGAGCGACAACGCCTTCATCGACAGAATCGGGAATACGCACGGCATCAGATTCAAGATAAGGCCGCCCAAAATTGCGAAGAGGACGGCCTGCAGGAACGGCAGATCGGCCGCGGCGGCTTCGACACGGGGCGCCGGCACGTCGC
>CAZLRW010000151.1:0-8040 GCA_964561925.1 uncultured Flavobacteriaceae bacterium | reverse complement strand
TCAACGACCGGCCCGACCTTGCGAAGAAGCTCGGCGCCGACGGCGTGCATGTGGGGCAAGAGGATGCGTCCTATGCCGAGGCGCGGGCGTTGTTGGGTCCCGATAAGATTGTCGGCGTGACGTGTCACGACTCGCGCCACCTCGCGATGGAGGCGGCGGAAGCGGGCGCGGACTACGTGGCGTTCGGCGCCTTCTATCCGACGGCGACGAAAGAGCCGAAGACGCGGGCCGAGGTCGAGCTTCTCAGCTGGTGGCAGGAAATGATGACGACGCCCTGCGTCGCCATCGGCGGCATTACGGTGGCGAACGCGGCGCCGCTCGTCGAGGCGGGCGCCGACTTCCTCGCGGTCGCGAGCGGGGTTTGGGATTACGCGGAAGGACCCGAGAAGGCGGTGCGGCGCTTTAACGATCTGTTCGATTCCCTAGGCAAAACGCCGCGTTCGGCGCATTGAAGGGGCCTTGGCCACCTGTTAGGTTCCCGGCCAATTCGGGGCGGGCGACCGCCCTTTTCGTTTCTTGGGCACCGACATGAAGATCACGGGCAACGAAATCTCGCCGGGCGCGGTCATCGAACACGACGGCTCGCTGTGGGTCGCCGTCAGGACGCAGGCCGTTAAACCCGGCAAGGGCGGCGCTTACAATCAAGTCGAACTCAAGAACCTGTTCGACGGGCGCAAGCTCAACGAACGGTTCCGTTCGGCCGAGGCGGTCGAGGCGGTCGAACTCGATTTCAAGCCCTACACGTTCCTCTATGCCGCCGGCGACATGCTGACGTTCATGGACAAGGAGACGTTCGAGCAAATCGAAATCGCGGCCGACTTCATGGGCGAGCGCGCAGCGTTCCTGCAGGACGGCATGGAAGTGAAAGTCGAAAGCTACGAAGGTCGCCCGATCAGCGTGAAGCTGCCGGTGCAGATCGTGGCTGCGGTCGCTGAGACCGATCCGGCCGTGAAGGGCCAAACTGCCGCGCCATCCTACAAGCCCGCAAAGCTCGACAACGGTCTGCGCGTGATGGTGCCGCCGTTCATCGAGGTAGGCTCGCGCATCGTGATCTCGACCGACGACGTCTCCTACGTGAAGCGCGCCGAATAGCGATGGCGATCAACACTCCGCTGATGAACGTGATGACTGCGGCCGTGCGCAAAGCGGGCAAGGCGATCGTGCGCGATTTCGGCGAAGTCGAGAATCTGCAGATTTCGCGCAAGGGCCCGTCCGACTTCGTGACCAAGGTCGACATCAAGG
Organism: uncultured Flavobacteriaceae bacterium; assembly: GCA_964561925.1. Lineage (GTDB taxonomy): Bacteria > Pseudomonadota > Alphaproteobacteria > Micropepsales > Micropepsaceae > SZUA-430. Next base: position 6,798 of record CAZLRW010000151.1, on the reverse strand, counting down.
CCGAGCGCGTCTTGCGCGATGAGCTGATTCGCACCCGTCCCCATTACAGCTTCGTCATGGAGGAGTCCGGCGTCGTCGAGGGGCTCGACAAGACGCATCGCTGGTATATCGACCCTCTAGACGGCACGACGAACTTCCTGCACGGCCTGCCGCATTTCGCGATATCGGTCGGGCTGGAGCGCGAGGGACAACTGGTCGCGGGCGTCGTCTACAATCCTGCCACCGACGATATGTTCACCGCCGAGAAGGGCCGTGGCGCCTGGCACAACGACCGCCGCCTGCGCGTGTCGGGCCGACGCGACCTGAACGTTGCCCTCGTCGCGACGGGCATTCCCTACGCCGGCAAACCGGGGCACGAGACGTTCTCGGCCGAACTGTCGCGCGTCATGATCGAGGTCGCGGGCGTCCGCCGGTTCGGCGCCGCAGCGTTGGACCTCGCCTGGGTTGCCGCCGGTCGCTACGACGCGTTCTGGGAGCGCGGCCTGTCGCCTTGGGACATGGCCGCCGGGATCGTCATCCTGCGCGAGGCTGGCGGTATCGTCAGCGACCTGTCCGGCGCCCAGGACATGCTCGAGAACGGCACGATCCTGGCCTCGAACGGCCAGCTTCACGGCCGTATGCTTAAGGTGTTGAAAGTCCGGTGAAGTCGCCCGGACGATTTAGTATCGTCCACCCATGCGAGTCAGTTCGGTCCTTGCGTTCCTCGTTGCCGTGTGCGCCGCCGCCCCCGTTCAGGCGGCCGACACGTCGAACGTGACCGTCAATCTCGAAGCCTTGCCCGTGCCGATGCCGCGGTGGAAACCCACGATGGACGAACTGCGCCCGCTCGCGCAGGCCCGCCCGCGCCCGAAGCCCACGCTCGAAGAAAGAGCCACGGTCGTGGAAGCAGACGTCGTCCCCGGTACCGCCGCGCCGGCATCGGCGATTCCCATACCGCGCCAGAAGCCCGACATCTCAGGGACCGCCGCACTCGCTCAGCCCGCTGCATTGCCCTCTGCCGCAGAACCGCAAACGCCGCCGCAAGCACCAGCCGTCAAGACACCGCCGAGACCGGCAGCCCCCGTCACCATCGTGACCGGCCCCACGACCGACGAAACGTTTCCGCTCGAAATCACGGGCGTCGCCGAAGACCCGTTGGGCCCGCGCAAAGTGGTGAACCCGCTCGAAGGTTTCGCCGTCTTGAGTCGTGTTCGCTTTCCTAAAGGCCAATCCGAAATTTCGGCGCAGGCGCAAGGCGCGCTCGACGCGCTCGCCGCGCGCCTCATGACCTCGCGCGAGCGCGTTCGCCTCGCGGCGTTCAGCGGCAAGGCCGGCGCCGATTCCAGCGAGGCGCGCCGTCTCTCGCTCGCTCGCGCGCTCGCGATCCGCAAATACCTGGTCTCAAGAGGCGTTCCCGTCGAACGCGTCGACGTACTGGCCTTCGGCGGCCCCAGCGAAGGCACGACCGACCGCGTCGACGTGCTTGTCCGCGGCATCTGACGAGCGTCGTTACTCGGTCCCCACCTCGACCGTGCTGACCACAACAGTCCGCACGTCTTCCGGCGGACTTTCGGACCGAGCGCTGAAAGGCGAATAGTCACCCGGCTTAATTCGGTCGAGGTCGGTCGCAACGGTCCAGGCGAACATCTCCGTCCCACGTCCGTCGAGCACGGCGAGCCGAATATTCGGACTCGCGCGCTCGCTATCGCTTGTGTTGAAGACGTCGCCTTCGATGACGAGTACGCTCACGCCGTTGGAGACGTCCATCATGGCGACCGCGGCAAGACGCCAGCCGATCGCGGGCACGAGCTTGACCTGAGGGGCGGGCCGTTCAATGAGCCGCTCCGGCGTGCGCGCCGTGGCCGGGGCGAGCACCACCAACACCATCGCAAACAAGAGCAGCATGCGCATCGCGCCCTCCTACTCCGCCGCCAATCCCGCAAACTGCAGTCGCGCGAGCCGCGCGTAGAGCCCGCCGCCCGCGACGAGATCTTTGTGTGTTCCCTCCGCGACGATGCGGCCCTCGTCCATCACCACGATGCGGTTCGCGCGCTGCACCGTGGCAAGCCTATGCGCGATCACGATCGTCGTCTTCTTCTGCATCAGGTTTTCGAGCGCGATCTGCACCAGCCGTTCGCTCTCCGCGTCGAGCGCGCTCGTCGCCTCGTCGAGCAGCAGGATCGGCGCATCGCGCAAGATCGCCCGCGCGATGGCGACGCGCTGGCGCTGCCCGCCCGAAAGCGTGACGCCGCGTTCGCCCAAATATGTGTGATAGCCCTTCGGCAGCCGCTCGATGAACTCCGCCGCCTGTGCAGCCTCGGCGGCGGCGCGGATATCGGCCTCGCTCGCCTCGGGCCGGCCATAGCGCACGTTTTCGAACGCGCTGTCGCCGAAGATCACCGTTTCCTGCGGCACGAGCGCAAGCCGCGCGCGCACCTCCTGCGGCGAGGCCTGCTTGATGTCGACGCCGTCGATCAGAATGCGCCCCGCCTGCGGATCGAAGAAGCGCTGCAGCAGCTGAAACACCGTCGTCTTGCCCGCCCCCGACGGCCCCACGAGCGCGATCGTCTCACCCGGTTTGATCTCGAGCGAAAAATCCTTGAGCGCCGACACGCCCGGCCGCATCGGATACTCGAACGTCACCCGCTCGAAGCGCACCGCCCCGCGCGCAGGCTTCGGCAGGGGAACCGGCGCCGGAGGCGCTTCGATCTGCGGTTTCGTCGAGAGCAGCTCCATCAAACGCTCCGCCGCACCCGCCGCTTGCAGTACCTCGCCCCACACTTCCGTCAGCGCGCCGAGGCCCGACGCCACCATCACCGCGTAGAGAATGAACTGGCTGAGTTCGCCGGGGCTCATCGTGCCCGCCAGCACCGCCTGCGCGCCGACCCACAACACGCCCACAATGGACGAAAAGATCATCACGATGACAAGCGCCGTCATGCCGGCGCGCGCCATCACCCGCCGCCGCGCCGTCGCGAACGCGGCCTCGACGGTCGACGAAAAGCGCGTCCGGTCGATGGCCTCATGCGTGAACGACTGCACGGTCTGCACCGCGTTGATCGTCTCGGCCGCATAGGCCGATGTGTCGGCGACGCGATCCTGGCTCTTGCGCGAAAGCTCCCGCACGAAGCGCCCCATCAAAATCAGCGGCACGACGACGAGCGGCACGGCGATGAGCACGAGCCCGGTCAGCTTCGCGCTCGTCACGAACAGCATCGTGAGCCCGCCCGCCATCATCAGAAGGTTGCGCAGCGCGATCGACACGCTGGACCCGACGGCCGTCTGGATCAGCGTCGTGTCGGTGGTCAGGCGCGAGAGCACCTCGCCCGTGCGCGTCACTTCGAAAAACGCCGGGCTCAGCTTCAACACGTGGTCGTAGAGCGCCTTGCGGATGTCGGCGACCACCCGCTCGCCGATCCAGGTCACGAAGTAGAAACGGACCGCCGTCGCAAGCCCGAGCACGACCGCGACCGCGAACACAAAGAGGAAGTACTGGTCGATGAGCCCGGCATTCTCCTTCGAGAACCCGTGATCGATCATCTGCTGCACCGCCCTTGGGATGGTCAGCGTCGCCGCGGTCGAAAGCAGCAGGAACAGCAGAGCCAGGCCGATATAGCCCTTATAGGGCGCCATGAACGGCAAGAGCCGCCGCAGCACCCGGACATCGCGCCCGCGGGTGCGGCCTTGTGCCTCGCGGGCGACCGCAGCGGCGTACTCGGCACCGGGATTTTCGCTCAAAGGGGGGCCTGTCGGCGTTGCATCGAGGCTTATATGGCACCGCCCGCACGGGCCGTGCGAGCGGCAAATATCCGCAGGGTTGCGCGCCCCCCGCCCTTTGGGTATATCGCCCGCTCTTTTGAACGAGGGGCCCCGCGCACGAGGCCCGCCAGAGGCCTGCCGATGAAGAAAGACGGTCACCCCGATTACCACTACATCACGGTCGTCTTGAACGACGGCTCGAAGTACCTGTCCCGCTCGACCTGGGGCGCCGCGGGCGACGTGATGACGCTCGACATCGACCCGACCACCCACCCGGCCTGGACCGGCGGCGGCCAGCAGCTCCTCGACCGCGCCGGCCGCGTCTCGAAGTTCAACAAGAAATTCGAAGGCATCGGCGTCGCAACGAAGAAGTAGCGCCGGCTGACGCTGCATTCGCATCGATCATTTGAAACGAGCGAAGAAGGCATCGACCGCGCGCTCGATGCGATCGGTCCTGGATTGGTAAGCCGTGCACGCACGTCGGCGAGCGGCTCCTCGCTGAGCCCGTTCTCTATGATGCCAGTTCCTCGCGCCGGGCATCCGGTGACGCCTCAAGAGCGGGCGTTGCGCCCAAACGAAAGAGGGCGGCCTCTTGGGACCGCCCTTCGTTGTTGTCTTCGCTTGTTATCGCGAAAGACACCCCGTTATTCGGTTTACTGCGCCGCCTCGCCGAACGCCGCGTGCAGCCGGTTCAGCTGGGCATGCAGGCCCACCGGCGGCGCCTGTTCCTTGCCGTAGAGCAACTGGTCGAGACGCTCCACGCGCTCGTAGAGGTTCATGCTGCGCTCCAGCAGGTCGTTCAATTTCTGCGGCAACAGCTCCGCGTTCTCTGTCCGCCGGCCGCGGCAGATTTCACGCGCACCCAGGCGGTATTTTTCTTTCCCCGCCTCATCGAGCGTCATTTCGCCTTCTGCGACCGCACGTTGAACGAGCAACCACGATGCCACCTGCATGAGGCGTGTCGTTAGGCGCATGCTCTCGCCGGCATACGCAAGCGCGGCCTTCGACGGCAGCAATTTGGATTCCGCGCGGCCCTTTCCGTCGAGGTAGGTCGCGGTCTCCTCAACCATCGCCATACCTTCCTCGAACGTGCGCTTGAAGAGCTCGGAGCCCGAGAACGTCAACGCATTCGCGTGCGCCTCCGCACCGTTGGCTTTGTAGCCCATGAATTCCCCTCTGATCCAACTCTTCATGCGATCCCAAGGCTCCCAGATTGCGGCTCGATGGTGAGGTTAAAGGCTGAGCCTGAATTGCCCGATCGCATGTTCCCCGAAAACGAATCGAACGACAGCGACCGGCACAGTTCAAGCTTAAGTTTGGAGGGCTTGCATTCTTTGCGCCAAACTTGGCACGAAAAGCACAACTCGTCACGCGAAAGAGAGTTAACACGCGCATGCGCAAGCGCGCACAACGAGTCGCTGGTGTTGATGGTTGCCGCGGTGGTTGGTTGATCGTCGAAGCGAATGCGGACTTAAGCGAACCCGCTCTGATGTTTGCATCGAAATGGCACGACGTCACTTCAGCTGCGCGAATCATAGCTGTGGATATGCCGATCGGACTTTCGAGATCGGGCGTGCGGCAATGTGAAGTTGAGGCGCGCAAGCTGATTTCACCTTGTGGGTCGCGTGTTTTCAAAACGCTGCCGCGCGAAGCGCTGCGATTCGCGCAGGAAAACTGGATTGCGGCGAATCAGTGGTCGAAGGACGCAGGCTTCGGCGGAATCTCGAAGCAAATCTGGAACATTCGCCCGAAGATCAAAGAGTTGGACGAGGCGCTTCGCCCCGCCGATCAAGCGCGCATCGTTGAGGCCCACCCCGAACTCGCCTTCGCACGGCTGAACGGCGGCAAACCGCTTGATTCGAAGCACACGAAGGCGGGCTTGGCCCGCCGCCAAGAACTATTGCAGCGCGCGGGCTTCACGAATTTCGACGAATGGCGACGGGAGTTGAAGGAATTCGACGCGAAACTGGACGACCTTTATGACGCCTGCGTCCTCGTTTTGACCGCCAAAAATCGCTTGCAAGGTGACGGCAAAGAGGTCCCCGCGGTCGAACAACGAGATTCGCGTGGCCTCAAGATGTCGATCGCATACTGAGCGGCTCAACCCTCGACCAGCTTCAGCCAATCGTCCTCGCTGATCACCTTCACGCCGTGTCTTTCGGCTTCCTTGAGCTTCGAGCCCGCGCCGGGCCCAGCCACCACCAAGTCCGTCTTTGCCGAAACAGACCCCGCGACCTTGGCGCCGAGCGCTTCCGCCCGCGCCTTTGCCTCGTTGCGCGTCATCTTCTCGAGGCTGCCCGTAAACACGATCGTCTTGCCCGAAACCGCGGTGTCGCTTTTCGGCTTCTCCGCTTCCTCGACATCCACGAGGTCCAGCAACCGCCCGACCTCTTCGCGGTTGTGATCTTCGCCGAAGAACTCCGCGATCGCCTTGGCGACCGTCTCGCCGATCCCTTCGATCGCGTCCAGCTCTGCGAACGCTTTCGAGTCCTCGTCCGCCGCCGCTGTCATCGCCTTCACGAACGCGCTTGCCGACCCATAGTTCAGCGCGAGCAGGCGCGCCGTGGACTCGCCCACATGCCGGATGCCGAGCGCGAAGATGAAGCGGTGCAGCGCAATCGTCCGGCGCGCCGCGATCGCCGCGAACAGCTTCGCCGCCGACTGCGGCCCCCACCCTTCGCGCGCGGCGATCGCCTTCGGCCCCGCGCCGTACTTCTGTTCGAGCAAGAAGATGTCGGACGGATGCGCAATCAACTTGTCGGCCAGGAACGCATCGACATGCTTCGACCCGAACCCTTCAATGTCAAACGCGTTGCGCGAGACGAAGTGCTTCAACCGCTCCGCCGCCTGCGCCGGACAAATGAGCCCCCCCGTACACCGCCGCGCGGCCGATTCCTCACCGGCGGCGTCCACCTCGCGCACCGCATGACTGCCGCACGCGGGACATGTGTCGGGAAACTTGAACGCCTTGGCGCCCTTCGGCCGCTTCTCGGCGATCACCCGTACGATCTGCGGGATCACGTCGCCCGCGCGCTGCACGACGACGGTGTCGCCGATGCG
>CAZLRW010000150.1:0-8205 GCA_964561925.1 uncultured Flavobacteriaceae bacterium | reverse complement strand
CGCAGGCGCATTTCAAAGGCCGAACTGGCGCTCCGCGCCGACATTGCGCCAACGCTTTGTTTCTTCGTCTCTTTGCTGCTTTGCGTGATTCTCCCTGCTCGCACAAAGCCCTCAGAACGAGCCACGCTTCGTGCGTTCACTTCCACCCGGGCTCGACTCTGGTATTGAGAACGCGCTGCACGCCGGCCTTGAACGTCTCCGCCCCGAAGTTCATCAGCAAGCCGAGCGGCAACTGCAGCAGTCGCAGATACGTCAGGACCTGCTTGCTGTGCACCGCCGCCAACCGCTCGACGGACTTGACCTCGATCAGCAACTTTCGCTCAACGAGCAAATCAGCACGGAAAGCGTCATCATAAGTCACGCCGCCATATGCGAAGGACACCGACACCTGACGCTCGACGTTCAAGCCCCGCGCATCGAGCGACCGCATCAGGATTCCTTCGTAGACCGATTCAAGCAAGCCCGGCCCCAGGTCGTCATGAATGTGGAAACCGCAATCGACGGCAACCCGCGCCAGATCCTCGATGTCCATTCCTTCGCCTGCTTCTTGAACCGCTCGATCAAGAATAAGATTCACGCAAAGCAGCAAAGAAGAAAAGAAACAAGAAGGGATTTTTCTTCGCGCCGAAGGCGCATTTCAAAGGCCGAACTGGCGCTCCGCGCCGACATTGCGCCAACGCCTTTGTTTCTTCGTCTCTTTGCTGCTTTGCGTGATTCTTCCTGCTCGCACAAAGCCCTCAGAACGAGCCCAGCTGAAGGCAAGCCCCAACCGCCTCACACCACCAACCGCACCCGCCGCTGCGCCGGTGCGATCGTGACGCTGGCGCCCGCGTCGAAGCGCACGGCGTCGGCTTCGATGCCGTCGGCGAAGATCGTGCCTTCCATGCGCGACTCGATGAAAAGCGGCGCCTCGCGTGTGACGCGGCCCTCGATCAGCGTCGCGGAAAACCCGCGCCCCGGCCACGCCTCGCGCACGACGAAGTGGAGCTCGTCCGCCGCGGGATCGAACAGAGCCGCCTCACCGCGCAGCGACCTCAGCCACCCGGTTGAGCCCGTGCCGGTCGAAACGATGAGCCCGCTCGACGATTGCACCTCGTCGACCGTCCCGTGTCGGATGCGATAGCGCGCCGATTGATGCGTGACGACGCCGACGAAAATTTCGTTGAGGCCGCGCAGCACCTGGCGGTCCGACGTTTGCGCTTCGGCCAGCGTCGCCTCGCGCACCGGCCGCCGGTCGGCCAGCACCTCTTTCAGCGACGCAATGAACGTGTCGACGTCGAACGCCAGCAGACTGCCGTCGATCGTCGAAGGGTCCGGATTGACGCCCGCGATCGGCTGTCCCTCGAGATATTTGCCCACATTCGCGACAAGTCCGTCTTGCCCGACCGCCACGACAAGGTCATGCGGCTCGAACAGGAATTGCGCGACCATCCCGCGATCGATCTCGGCAAGCTTCACGTCGGCGGGCAGCGCCTTGCGGATGCGCAAGACGGCGCGCGACTGGGCCGTGTCTTCGACCTCCGCTTTCGCAAAGTCTGCACGCCCGCGCAGCGACTGCGCCATCGCAAACTTCGTCTGGCCTTCGCTGCCATAGCGCTGGATGTAGGTCTGCTTGGCGGACGGCCGCGTCAGGATGACGACGCGCTGACGCAAGGCCTGTTACTCCGGCTTCGGCGCGAGCTGATTGGCGAGCCGCTCCATCGCATCGGCGCCGAGCGAGAGCGAGGTCAGCGTCGTTTGCCGGTTCGCCCAATCCTTGAACGCCATCGCGGAAATATGCTGCGCGTCGATCTCGGTCCAGGGTTTCAGGCGGATGCGCAGCGCTTCGGCTTCCGCTGCCGCCTCGGCTTTCACCGTCTCGGCCTTCGCCTCGGCGACCTTGCGCCGTTCGGCCTCGAGCGCTTGTTCGTTCGCAAGCTCGCGCTCGGCGAGCTCGCGCTTGTTCGCCTCGTCGCGCAGCTTCAGGTCATGCTCGTCAACTGTCGCGGCGCGCCTGCGCTCGAACATCGCCGCATCCGCCTGACGCAACAGCTGCTCGCGCAAATTCGCTTCCAGCGCCTTGCGGATCTCGGGCGTCGGCTTGAGCGCAAGCACGAGCACGCGGTCGACACCGATCCCGTCACCGGCGAGACGCTTGTCCTCCGCGATCCCGCGCATGATCACCTGCGAGAGCTCGTCGGATTTGTTCAATGCCGCGTCCAGCGTCGAACGCACCAGCGCATCGCGGCACGCCGTCTGAGCGATCGCGCGCAGACGCTCGACGATCTGCTTCATCGGCTCGCCCGTATGCGCGCCCGAAATCAGGTTGATCGAAAAGTCCTGCCGCTGCGCCGCCGTGCTCGCATCCTTGATGCGGAACGAGAGCAGCCCTTGGATCGTGATCGTCTGATAATCGGCGGTCATCGCTTCGACCGCGAAGATCTCGTCGCGCGCATCCGTCGGCACCGCCGCCGCCGTCGCGAACGGCGCGAACACGAAGCCCGAAAGCCCCATCCCCTGCCGCCGCACCCGCCCGCCGGAATAGAGGATGACGTGGTCGGTGGGCTTCGACTTCAGATAGCGATAACCGAACATTCTAGAGACCGACCTCTGCGTTGAGCACGCACTACCGCTAGCCGGTCCGGCTGCAAACGGCCACCCGGGAAGCGCGCTCGCCAGCACCAGCTGTATGGTTAATACGTATGGTTAACACCAGGAGAAGGTGTCGTTTGGAGTACAGGCTCCTACCAAAAACGTCAGGACACCGCTTCCAGTTGAACTTCTGGTTGCAAGTTTATTGTTAGCGTTTCTTTAATAATCGTCAGCGGAGGCCGGTGGGGACTGGCGGCCGCGAAATGGACTGGGCTTGGGGGGCTTCTCATGCATTTCAACGGCATTGCGCCCGTATTGCGGGCGTCGCTTCTATCCGGCGCATCGCTTGTGGCGATTGTCGCCGCGAGCAACCAAGCCCAAGCGGTCGTGGCGCGTGACGACCAAGCCGCCGCCATTCCCGTCACCTACACCTGCGTTCCCGGCCCAGGCGGCGGCCCAACAACCGTCACCGCAACCGCGGGGGCGCTCGCCGACACATGCAACGGCCTCACCTTCGTCGCCTACACCGCGACCGACCTATCGGCCCCACCATTCAACGCCCCGGGCTTCGTCGGACAGTGCACGGGAACGCTCATCAACCCGCGGATGATCCTGTCGGCGGCGCATTGCTACAACGACGCACCGGAGACGGCCTACGGCGCCGGCGGCACGGTGCGTCACGCGGTCAACTTCTCGCCGCTGCCGCTCGCCAACAACGCTCTTGCGAACTGGCTGTTCGGATCCCCGTTGCTGAACGGCGTGACGAACAACGGCTACATCGACATCGCCAGCGTCCGCTACGCGCCCGGCAATATCGATTTCCTGCAAGGCGACATCGCCATCGTCACGCTGTCGTCGCCGGTCACGAATGTCGGCTTCTCGCCCATTCTAATGTCCGCGCTCGACCAGAACCGCGACGCGATCGTCAACGGCTACGGCCTCACCGGATCGGGGACGACGGGCGCAACGATCTCTTCGCGCGTCCGCCGCACAGGACAGAACAATGTCGGCGCGCTTCTGTCGATCGACGACTTGTGCTTGCAGGTGTTCGGTCTGACGCCCGCCGCCTGCGTCGGCGGTTCGTTGCCGCAGAACCTCTACTGGTCGGACTTCGACAGTCAAACGACCGCACCGGGCGTGCGCCAGAACGGCTTCGACTTCGACGTTTTGCCGGGCGCGACGTTGCCGCGCGAAGCGATGACGGGCGGCGGCGACTCCGGTTCGTCGCTCTTCGTGAACATCGCCGGCCGCCAAGTGTCATTGGGGCCGCTCTCCGGCAGCTTCCGCTTCTTCGGCGCGGCACAGCCGTTCGGCTCTTACGGCACGACCAGCTTCTATCAGCCGGCCTATCTCTACGCGAATTGGATCGCATCGGTGAATCCGACGCGCTACTACGTGGCCAAGGCGGGCAGCTTCGCATGGAACAGCGCCGCGGCATGGGATGAGTTCCTCGACCCGAACTTCCTGATCCTCTCCGGCGGCAACCTTGTGAACGGCCTGCCCGCGACCGATCAAGGTGCCGGCCCCTCCGCCGATCTCGGCTTCTTCAACGACGGCAGCATTGCACCGGCCGACGGCACCGGAGCGGCGACCGTCACCGGCGCCGGCAACATCGTGTCCCTCGCGGGACCCGAGCGCGTGTCGGCCCCTGCGGTGACCGACGATGTGTTCGGCCTTGCCGACTACGAAGCGCTTCCGGCGCAAGGCCCTGTCCCCGATCCCGAGGATGGCGCCCTCGCGCCGTCGGCTCTCAATCCGACCGCCGCGCCGACGGCGCCGCGCGCACCGGGCACGGTCGCGCTGACCCCGGTCGCCGCATTCCCGAACAACATCAACGCGACGAACACGATCAACGGCCGCTACTTCGACGTGACGCTCCGCAATGCGGGAACCGTGACGCTCTCCGGCCTCTCGCCGGTGATCGATCGTCTGACGATCAACGGTGCGGGCGCCGGCCTGCAGATCGACGCAGGCAGCACGCTCACCTCGCTGATCTCGCCCGAACTCTGGGCGGGCACGCTGCGCGTCGACGGCAACCTCACGTCGGCGCTCAACATTTGGCAGCTCGGCGGGCGCCTACAGGGGATCGGCGCGTTGACCACGCCATCCACAGGCGGCGTCCTCTCGCTCGGCGGCATCGTCGCGCCCGGCAATTCGATCGGCACCCTCACGATCAACGGCGATTATTTCCTGGGCTCGGGCGCGCTGCTTGAGATCGAACTCACGAACGGTTCCAGCGACGTCTTGGCCGTGACCGGCAACGCGCTCATCGCAGGCGGTGTGCGCTTCCAACCGTTCGGACCGGCACCGCTGAACGGGCAGGTCTACACTTTCCTGACGACGGGCGGCACGCTTGCCGGCACGTTCTCCTCGATCGAAGATCTGTTGCCGGGTGGTCTGTTCCCGATCGTGAGCTACGGTCCGAACTTCGCCCGCGTCACGATCCGCGACATGTGCTTTTTCGCAAGCGGCGAGATTGAGACGCCGGTTTGCCAAGCGCTGAGCGATAATGCGGTCGCAACCGACCCCGACATGATCGGACCGATCGGCAAGCTCCAAGCCTTGGCCTCGACCAGCGATCCGTCGCAACTCGGCGCCGCGTTCGAAGCACTGAACCCGACACGCGTGCACGCACAGGCTTTGGTGGGCCTGCAGTCGGGCGATCTGTTGCGCAATCAGTTCGGCCGCCGCACGCACGACCTCATGGGCGGCGCCTCGTCGGCGAACGTCGCACAGCGCGATCTCGCGAGTTCGCAGCTCGCCTCGGCAATACCGTCCGCCGACATGCTGGCCTCGGCGGCCACAGCCGCGCTCGACGCAACCGAGCGCGGGGGTTCGAACATCGACCTGCCGAACGGCTACGCCATGTTCTTCGCCGCCGACGTCGCGATCAGCGAAACCGATCAGCCCGCCGGCATCGGCGCGGACGAAAGCGACGTCGCCGCGCTGACGGCGGGCCTCGACTACAACGACGGCCGCGGTTTGATCTACGGCGGCGCGCTCAGCTTCCTGCAGTCGAACGTGGCGCAGGACTACGGCCTCGGCGGCCGCACATCGAGCGACGGGCTTGCCGTCTCCGGTTACGGCAACTTGCATCGCGGCCTGCTTTACGTCGACGGCTATCTCACCTACGCGATGCACGACTTCGAAACCGAGCGCACGCTGCTCTTGGGACCAAATTCGCCGGCGACGGCGACGGGCGAAACCGACGCAAGCCAGCTGCAGCTCGGGGGCACGATGGGCTACGGCTTGAACACCGCCGCTTCCGCATCGATCGGCGCCGTCGCGGGGCTCTATTACATCAACCTCGACATCGACGGATACACCGAGACGGGCGCAGGCGCGCTCTCCGCCGTCATCCCGAGCCGCACGATCGACTCGCTGCGCGGACAAATCGGCGCCGAAGCGTCGTTCCAACTCCAGCCCGGCAACGACCGCCTGGTGCCGATTCTGCGCGTCGTCTGGAATCACGAGTTCATGGACGATGCGCTGCTGATCCGCTCGAGCTTCGCGGGCGCCCCCGCAACGACATTCGCAACCCCCGGCCCCGATCTGGGGACAGACTGGGCGACGGTCGGCGTCGGCCTCTCGGGCCGCGTCAGCGCAGGTACGAGCTTCTACTTCCGCTACCAGCACGACTTCGGCCGCGACGGCCAAGACAACCAGGAAGTCTCGGCCGCCGCACGCATGGCATTCTGATCGAAGCGACCGAAACGAACCGGCCGGCGTCAACAGAGAGACGCCGGCCTTTTTCTTGAGCCATCTCGACAACCCGCCGGCATCAAGCCAAGAGTGACACGCACGAAGCGGCGGCGGGGAACGCGTGTCACTCACACAACTTGAAGCGATGGCGCTGACGTTTGCTGTCGAGGCGCCGGTCGCGGCTTTGCTTGCGGCATCGCTCGGCCGCAAATCGCATTGGGCTGCCGCAGCCGCCATCGCCGGCAGTTGTGTGACGCACCCGATTTTGTGGGCGGTCTTCGCCGACGCGGAGGCGTGGTTGGGCGCATTGCGAACCCCGATACTCGAGGCGTGCGTCGCCGCGGTGGAGACGCTGGCCTACGCTGCGCTCGCGACACCGCGCTGGACCCAAGCCGCGCTGCTGTCGATCGCAGCAAACGCGGCATCTTGGGGCGCAGGCGAACTCGTCTATGCGTTGACGTGAGGTCCGCTGCGGAACCCCTGCCCCAGCGCGAGCAGAAGAATGGGCAACTCGATCCAGGCGTGGATCGCGGCGGCGACGCTGTACCCCGCGCGCGCGTCCGCATAGCTGACCGCATAGATCGCGAACGCGACGGCGGCGATCGCCGTGACCCAGATCCCGAACCACCGCCAGTCGGGCCACGGCACGATCGTCTCGCGCGCGCCGGCACCTTGCTTCTCGCGCAAGAGCCGGGGCAACAGAACGATCACGGCGACATAGTGCATCGCCTGCGCAACGACCGCGGCCGAGAAGAGATGGAGATCATGAGATGAGGGCGGCAGAAAGGACGCGAGCGGCCCCTCCCCCGCCCCGAACGCCGAGAGGCCCTGCGTCGCGGCGACGGGAAAGGCGAGCGCCGCCGCCTCGTGGAACACCCCGGTCGCAACCAGCAGAGGGAGCACCAGAAACGGAACGCCAAGCGCCACGAGCCACCGCTGCCGCTCTTCCCCCTCCGTGATTTCGGCGACGAAACCCAGCGGCGTCAGATTGTGCAGCCACGCCCAAATGAGAAATGTCTCGATCGGCGCCCAGAGCGCACCGGCCGCGAACACGGCGCCGACGACGGCGCCGAGCAGCCGGTTCTCGCGCATGAACAGCGCCGCAAGGAACGCCAGCGCGGCACCCAGAGCGAATTCGATCGGCATCAGCGTCGCCGAAGGCAAGACGTGCAGCGAGTTTGCGGTCCGCACGAGCGCAATCAGCGCGACAAGCCCGCCGATCGCGCCGACCAGTTGCAGGGGCAGCCGCGGACTGAACCGCTCGTCCACATAGCGCAGCTCGTAAAGCACGTGCGGCAGGCCAAACGCACTGATCATCAGCACGAACGCCGCCAGCGGCGCGACGACGACCGCCCCCACCGACGCCGCAGCGACCGCAATCCACAGCGCCGCAAGTCCCCGATAGGACCCCGCCGCCAAACCTTGCGCGACATTCATGTGGATGAAATTGGGGCCGGCGCCCAAGTGCCGTCAACCGAATCCGCCGCCCCTTTGCGTGCAAGGCGGCCCGCCTCACGCCTACAAATCTTGAGAACGAAGAAGAAAACCGCGCACCATCCCCTTGATCTTGCGACAAACGAGAGCAAGCAAATGTGGGATGCTGTCGCGGCTGGACGGGCCGCACGCGCTCCGCAATGCCTCGCGGAGATCCGCCTTACGCCGGGTCGCGCAACCCGCAGGCGATCCACAGCCTGCCCCTATCGCCCGGACGATCGGCTGCTAGAGTCACATGCAGCAAGTGATTCTGTTCGCGCCTAGTGACGGGATGCCCCCCTACCCAAGCGTTCCCGTCGAACCCATCGCCTAGGCGCCGAATGCGGCAGGTGTTCGCCCCCAACGACACCTGCCGCTTTTTTTTTCGCGAACGCACAAGCCCCAAACGAAAGCGGCGGGTGATGAACCCGCCGCTTCGAACTTCAAACTTGACCGAGG
>CAZLRW010000149.1:0-8266 GCA_964561925.1 uncultured Flavobacteriaceae bacterium | reverse complement strand
GGCGCGGTGCGTTATCGGTTCGATGCGCGGCCGCTGGCGATCAATGCGTGTCACTGCATGGATTGCAAGAAGCTGACGGGCGCCACGAATCTGCTCATGATCTTGGGGCCGCGCGACGCGTTCACGCATGAGGGCGCGCTTGCGCGCTATCGCAAGCGGGCGGATTCCGGCAACGAGATCGACATCGTGCGCTGCGCCGTCTGCGGCGTCAGGCTTTGGAATGAGCCGTTGTCGGCGCCGCAGCTCGTTATCTTTGCCGTAGGCACGCTCGACGATCCGAGTTGGGCGATCCCGACGTCTCATATCTTCACGCGCAGCGCATCGCCCGGCGTCGTCATCCAGGACGATGCGCTCGTGCTGCGCGATGGGCCGACGGACCGGCGCGCGCTGTTCGACGCGTTCGACCGCATCTACGGCGCGCCGTGATCCGGCGCGTGCTTGAGTGGTTGTTGCTCGGGCTCGCCGCCGTCGCGCTCGGCCTTGGCGCCAGTTGGGCCGAAGCGGCGTTCGCAATCCCCAAATACGTGATGCAAACGGCGTTCATCGTTCTGGTTCTGGGCGCGCTGGCGTTTGCCGGGTGGGCGGCGTGGGGTTATTACCGCGCGATCCGCGACGAAGAGGATGAGGAGTAGCCCCATGCGCATCGGAACGCCGCTGTCGCCGTCCGCCACGAAGGTCATGATGCTGGGCGCGGGCGAACTCGGCAAAGAGGTCGTGATCGAGCTGCAGCGGTTGGGCGTCGAGGTGATCGCGGTCGACCGCTACGCGAACGCGCCGGGGCATCAGGTCGCGCATCGCGCGCATGTCATCGACATGACGGACGCGAAGGCCGTGCGCGACCTCGTGCTCAGGGAACGCCCGCATCTGATCGTCCCCGAAATCGAGGCGATCGCGACCGACGAACTCGTGCGCATCGAGGCCGAGGGGCTTGCGCGCGTTATCCCCACGGCGAACGCGGCGCACATCACGATGAACCGCGAGCGCATCCGGAGGCTTGCCGCGGAAGAATGCGGGCTTGCGACATCGCGCTATGCGTTCTGCTCGTCGCTCGAAGAACTGCAGCGCGCGATCGACGGCGGCATCGGCTGTCCGTGTTTCGTGAAGCCGGTGATGTCGTCGTCGGGCAAGGGGCAGTCGAAGATCAAGGATCCGGATCAGGTCGCGAAGGCCTGGGACTACGCGATGGCGGCCGGCCGGGTGAAACAGGCGCGCGTCATCGTCGAATCCGAGATCAAGTTCGACTTCGAGATCACGTTGCTCACCGTGCGCCATGCGGGCGGCACGTCGTTCTGCGAACCGATCGGCCACGTGCAGGTCGACGGCGACTATGTGGAGTCGTGGCAGCCGCAACCGATGACGAAATCGGCGCTTGAGAAATCGCGCGCGATGGCGAAAGCGATCACCGACAAGTTGGGTGGGGCCGGCATCTTCGGCGTCGAACTTTTCATCAAGGGCGACGACGTGTGGTTCTCGGAAGTGAGCCCCAGGCCCCACGATACGGGCCTCGTCACGCTCGTCTCGCAGCATCAAAGCGAGTTCGCGTTGCACGCGCGGGCGATCTTGGGGCTGCCGGTCGACACGTCGTTGCGCGTGGCCGGCGCGAGTGCCGTGATCTACGGCGGCATGGAAGCCAAAGGGATCGCGTTCGAAGGCGTGGCCGCGGCGCTTTCCGTGCCGGGCAGCGAAGTGCGCCTCTTCGGCAAACCGGAGGCGTTCCGGAAGCGGCGCATGGGCGTTGCGCTCGCGCGGGCGGAGAACACCGATGCGGCGCGCGCCTGCGCGAAGGAGATCGCGGCCGCGGTGCGGCCCGTTGCATGACCGAGGGCGCGGTTCCGCACATCATCGACGGCGAAACGTTGCGTGGGCGGTTGCGCGACCACAATGTCGTCGTGTTTCAGATCGCGTCCGGGTTGGTGCAGAGCGGCGTGCTCGCGCTTGCCGCGGTCGTTCTCATCGACATTTTCTATGCCGATCGCGATCAGGCAATTCTGCTCTCGCTTTGGCTTGGGGCCTTCGTGTTCGCGGTTCTGGCGTTCCAACGCCAGCTCTATTTGCCGGTGGCGACGCCGCGCGGCGGGGTCAGCGACGTCTGGCCGTTGATGCTGCTCGGGCTTGCGCAGTTCTTGAGTTTCGCGTGCCTGTCGCCGCGCGCGAACGGGGTGGCGCCCTGGGAGCTTTGGTACTTTTCCACGACGGCAAGCGCGATCATGGGGCTGGCCGCCGTTTCGCAAGCATTGCGCTTCGCCACGCTCGACGACTATGCGCCCGACGTGAAGCAGGTGGGACGCCAGTTCGCGGCGTGGCTCAGGCGCGATTTGGTGGAACTTATCACCGTGGTCGCCGTCGGTGTTGCGCTCTGTGTCATCGTCGCGTCTCGGGCGCTCGCCGATGTGGCGCTCGGCTGGCTGACCATCGTCGTCGCGTGGGTCACGATCATCGGCAACGCCTGGCTCGTGCGGCGCGACGGCCGACGGTTTTGGGAGCTCTACTCGACCGTCTATGCGATGCCTTCGCCCAAGACGGCTTCGGCCGATCCGCCGGCCTGAGCAAACGCCCACCGGAGTGGCGGCGGCAGCAGGTTCTCAGGCGCGAATTCGATGTGCAGCACGCGCCGGTGCGCTGGCGTCCGCGCGGGCGATGAGGCGTGCAGCAGCAGCGGGCGCATCAACAGCGCGGCGCCTGCCGGCGCGGTGCAGACGACCGCTTCGCGCTCGATCGTGACCGTGCGGATGCGGTCGCGGCTGAGCCTGCCCATCGCATGGCTGCCTGCTATCACCCGCAACGGGCCGTTGTCGGCATGGCAGTCGTCGAGGTGGAGGCGCAAGGTCAGAAGGCACGCGAGCAGGTCGGCCGGTGGTTCGACATGCACGACCCCTGCCTTGACCGACCAGGGTCCCCAACCAGCGAGGTCGTGCCGTTCGGCCACCGCAATCGTCAGGTCCTGATGCCAAAGCACCGGCCAATTGGCCCCGGGCGTCTTGTCGAAAAAGAGCGCTCGAACCGGAACGGCATCCGTGCCCAGCACCGGCTCCACGAGCTCGCGAACCGCGCGCAAACCCGCCAAATTCCTCTCATCCGGAAGGGCGAGCAGGTTGCGCCCGCCGAAGGCGCTGCCGCCCCGCGTGAGCCCCGCCGCGCCCGCGCAGACCCTTCGAAGATGCTCGATTTGAGCGGCGCTCAACACGTCCGGCACGACCGCAAAACCGTCGCGGGCGAGGGTGCTTTGGGCGCTGAGTCCAAGAGGCGGCATGGCGCTAAAATGTAGCAAAATTGCGTGGTTTGTCGTTGCCCGGTGGGGTGATTCGGCCTATTGATTCTCCAACAACGGTGCGGGTTTAGACTGCGAATTTCACGAGGTCTTAACGGCGCCGTTTTATGGTGAACGCCGGCAAGCCACGCTGGCGCGTGAGGCAAGACAAGTATGCGTGCAGGCAGCACATCGAACGCGATCGCGGGGGCTTTGGCCCCGGCTGCGCGTTCGTGCGCGTGCGCGCCGTCTCACCTGTCTCTTCGGAACGACCTCGGACTGCTTCTTCTTAGCTGCCCCTAGGCGCGATCAGCGTCTTGCATCGAAGCCCAACGGCGATGCGGACGGTGCTTAGGGGAAAGCGAGGATGAAACCCGGGTGAGGATCCGAAACCGCTCTCCAGCGGGCTTGTGAGAAGAGACAAATGCCAAGTTCGAACCGCGTCTTGATTTTCGACACCACGTTGCGCGACGGCGAACAATCGCCGGGCGCGGCGATGAATCTCGACGAGAAACTGAAGATCGCCGACATGCTCGAAGAGCTCGGCGTCGACATTATCGAAGCCGGCTTTCCGATTTCGTCGAACGGCGACTTCGAGGCCGTCTATGAAATCGCGAAGCGCGCGAAGAAAGCCGTCATCTGCGGGCTCGCCCGCGCCGGGGTGAAGGACATCGACCGCGCGGCCGAGGCGCTGAAGCCCGCGAAGCGCGCGCGCATCCACACGTTCATTTCGACGAGCCCGGTCCACATGAAGCACAAGCTTCAGATGGAACCGCACCAGGTGCTCGACGCCGTGATCGGCAGCGTCACGCGGG
The DNA here is from genome assembly GCA_964561925.1 of uncultured Flavobacteriaceae bacterium. GTDB lineage: Bacteria > Pseudomonadota > Alphaproteobacteria > Micropepsales > Micropepsaceae > SZUA-430. The sequence goes on along the minus strand of CAZLRW010000149.1, from coordinate 4,204 downwards.
CGCGCAATCACGTCGACGACGTCGAATGGTCGGCCGAAGACGCGACGCGCACGGAGTTCGAGTTCCTCTGCCGCTGCGTCGAAGCCGCGATCAAGGCGGGTGCGACCACGATCAACATTCCCGACACCGTCGGCTATGCGATCCCGTCGGAATACGGCGCGCTGATCAAGGCCTTGATCAACAAGGTGCCGGGGGCGGAGAAGGTCGCGTTCTCGACGCACTGCCACAACGATTTGGGGCTTGCGGTCGCAAACTCGCTCGCGGGCGTCGCCGCCGGCGCGCGTCAGGTCGAATGCACGGTCAACGGCATCGGCGAGCGGGCGGGCAACGCCGCGCTCGAAGAAATCGTCATGGCGCTGAAGGTTCGCGCCGACATTCTGCCGTTTTCGTCCGGTATCGACAGCGTCACGATCTCGCGCGCGTCCAAGATGGTCTCGAACGTCACCGGCTTTCCGATCCAGTACAACAAGGCGATCGTCGGCAAGAACGCCTTCGCGCACGAATCCGGCATCCATCAGGACGGGATGCTGAAGCATACGCAAACCTACGAGATCATGACGCCGGAATCGGTCGGCGTGTCGAAGACGTCTCTGGTCCTCGGCAAGCTCTCGGGCCGCCACGCGTTCAAGGACAAGCTCGAGGCGATGGGCTACGAACTCGGCGCCAACGCGCTCGAAGACGCGTTCAAGAAGTTCAAGGACCTCGCCGACAAGAAGAAGCACGTCTTCGACGAAGACATCGCCGCACTCGTCGACGACGAGATCGCGCGCGGTCAGGACCGGATCCAGTTCGTGAACCTGCGCGTCGTCGCCGGCACCTTCGGTCCGCAGAGCGCCGAGCTCGAACTCTCTGTCGAAGGGCAGACGCGGCTTGGCGTTGCGCGCGGCGACGGACCGGTCGATGCGATCTTCAAGGCGATCAAGGAGCTCTTCCCGCACGAGGCCACGCTTGCGCTCTTCGAAGTGCACGCGGTCACGGAGGGCACGGATGCCCAGGCGGGCGTGACCGTGCGACTTGCGGAGGACGGCAAGAGCGTCACGGGGCGCGCCTCCGACACCGACACGCTGGTCGCGGCGGCGAAGGCCTATGTGCATGCGTTGAACAAGCTTCTCGTAAAGCGGACGAAGTCGGCGCCTGAGGCGCTGGTCGCGATGCGAGGCGTCTAGAAACAACAACAAGCGGCGGGTGCCTTAAGGGGGCATCCGCCGAAACAAACGGGCGGAGAAGGTAAGTCGATGTTTTCGAGTTTGCTTGGAATGCTGTCGTCGGACATGGCGATCGATTTGGGAACGGCGAACACGCTGGTCTATGTGAAGGGCCGCGGGATCGTGCTGAACGAACCCAGCGTCGTCGCGATCATGAACAAGGGCGGCAAGAAGCAGGTGCTCGAGGTCGGCAACGCCGCGAAGATGATGCTGGGCCGCACGCCCGGCAACATCGAGGCGATCCGCCCGATGCGCGACGGTGTCATCGCCGACTTCGAAGTCGCCGAGGAAATGATCAAGCACTTCATCCGCAAAGTGCACAACCGCCGTTCGTTCGCGAACCCGATGATCATCATCTGCGTGCCGTCGGGCGCGACCGCTGTCGAGCGCCGCGCCATTCAGGAATCGGCGCTGTCGGCCGGTGCGCGGCGCGTCTATCTGATCGAGGAACCGATGGCGGCCGCGATCGGCGCCGACCTGCCGGTGACGGAAGCGACGGGCTCCATGATCGTCGACATCGGCGGCGGCACGACGGAAGTCGCCGTGCTCTCGCTCGGCGGCATCGTCTATGCGCGGTCGGTGCGCGTCGGCGGCGACAAGATGGACGACGCGATCATCTCCTACATCCGCCGCCATCATAACCTGCTCGTGGGCGAAGCCTCGGCCGAGCGCATCAAGAAGGAAGTCGGTTGCGCGAAGGCCCCCGACAAGGCGAACGAGAACCGGATCGAAATCAAAGGCCGCGACCTCCTGAACGGCGTGCCGAAGGAAATCACGCTGAGCCAGGCGCAGATCGCCGACGCGCTCCAGGAACCGGTGAGCCAGATCATCGAGGCGGTGAAAGTCGCCCTCGAAGCGACGCCGCCGGAACTCGCGGCCGACATCGTGGACAAGGGCATCGTGCTGACGGGCGGCGGGGCGCTGCTGACGAACCTCGACCAGGTGTTGCGTGAGGAAACGGGACTACCCGTCTCGATTGCGGACGAGCCGCTCTCCTGCGTGGCGCTGGGGACCGGCAAGGTGCTGGAGCACATCAATACGCACAAACAGGTGCTTTCGTCCGTATACTACTGATCAGTGTGGTTCGGGTCGCGAGGGCGGGCTTTCGCCCCGCGAACCCCGCGTGAGGCGAAGGGTAAGACGAGGCGATGGCGTGGGACCGCAGGCGCCGCAGAGGTTCTGAGACGGGGCCGCTCGCCTTCGTCACCAACAATCTGTGGCTGACCGTCTGCACGCTGGCCGCGCTCGCGCTGCTTGTGGTCGCAAGGGCTCAGGAAACATTCTTCGAAGACGTGCGCGCCGCCGTGGGCGACGCCTCGGCGCCCGTGATGGAGGCGCTCGCGGGCCCTGCGGGCGAGGTGCGCCGCTTCGGCGAAGGCGTCGGCTCGTTGTTCGGCGTCTACGAAGAGAACCAGCGTCTGCGCGAAACAAATGCCCGCCTCACGGCCGAGCTGCGCGAAGTCGAAACGTTGCGCCGCAAGCTGCGCCGCTACGAAGAGCTTCTGAAGATCCCGGAGGAGAAGGCGGTGACGTCGGTCGCCGCGCGCGTGATCGCCGACGCCTCGGGTCCGTTCGTTCAAACCGTGCTCGTCAACGTCGGCGGCGATCAAGGCGTCGTGAAGGGCCAAGCGGTCGTCGACGAACGCGGACTCTTGGGCCGCGTCGTGTCGACCGGCAAACGCTCGTCGCGCGTGCTGCTGTTGACCGATCTGAACAGCCGCATCCCCGTAATGATCGAAGGCGCGGACCTGAAGGCGATCCTGGTCGGCGACAATTCGGGCAAGCCGTTGCTCGCCTATTTGCCGCCGGGCTCGCGCATCACGGCGGGCGCCCGCGTCTTCACGACGCCGGACGGCGGTGCGTTTCCGCCGGGTGTTCCTGTGGGTCGCGTGAGCGCGGGCTCCACCGTGCCGCGCGTCGATCTCTACACCACCGAAGGCCGCGCGGACTTCGTTCGCGTGCTCGAATACACCGCCCCCGTCGATGTCGACGTGCCGGAGGGAGAGCCCGCGCCGCAAACCGCGCCCGCACCCGCCAAGCCGGCAAAGCCGAAACCGCCCGCGACTGCGCCGCAGCCCCAAGCTGCGCCGCCCGCGGCGTGAGTGAGAGGCGCGATGCTCGAAACCGCACAAGCGATCCTGCTTTGGATGCTCCGCCTGGTGTGGATGTCGCTGCCGCTCATTGTCACGATCGCCGCGACGCTGGTGGTGATGGCGCCGATGAATTTGTTCCAAGGCGCGCTCCCGGCACCCGACCTCGCGCTGATCGCCGTCTTCTTCTGGGCGATCTTCGGGCCCTCGTTCCTGCCGCCGTGGGCGGTGCTCGTCCTGGGTGTTACGCAAGACGTTGCGACGGGTACGCCGATCGGCTTCTGGGCGTTGATCTATCTGCTCGCTTACGGCTTCGCCCAGTCGCAGCGCGTCTTCTTCGTCGGCCGCACGGGCCTTGGCGCGTGGGTCGGCTTTGCGATCGTGGCGGCGCTCGCGGCCGCTGCGGCATGGATGTTGGGCTCGATCGTCTTCATGCGCTGGCTGCCGCCGGGGCCGATCTACTGGCAGGCGGTGATGACGGTCATCTTCTATTGGCCCGTCGCCAAGGCGTTCATGCTGCTCCGCCGGTCGCTGACGACCGCGGACGCGTTGTGAGGAGCGGCTCGCCATGATGGACGGCCGTGAAAGCGTTCGTTTCCGCGCCTTTAGCCGGCGCACCGCGATCCTCTCCGCAGGCACGGTCGGCCTGTTCACGCTGCTGGCCGGCCGCATGTTTCAGCTCTCGGTGCTGCAGGGCGATCAGTTCGCGATGCTCGCCGAAGACAATGCGGTCAACCTGCAGCTCGTCGCCCCGCGCCGCGGCCGCGTCTACGACCGCACCGGCGTCGAACTCGCGACGACCGCGCAAAACTTCCGCGTCCTCCTAATACCGGAGCAGACGAAGGACGTCGCCGCCACGCTCGAGCGCCTCGCCGCTCTCTTCGAAATCCCGCCCCAGCGCATTCAGCG
>CAZLRW010000148.1:0-8315 GCA_964561925.1 uncultured Flavobacteriaceae bacterium | reverse complement strand
CCGCCGCCAGACCCGCTAACGACAGACACAAACCAATCCAGTGCGATAAATCCTCTTTCGCAAAAGCCCAAAGCGCCCCGGTGACGAACCGGGGCGCTTTCTTGTTTGCGAAACGAAACTGAGCGCGGCGCGCGGCTTCATGCACGCGCCTGAGGGCGTAGCGTCGGCTCCTTGCGCAAGTGGTCGACGACCGCCGCGCCGGCCGTCAGCAGCACGTAACCGAGCAGCGAAAGTTGCGCGAACCCTTGCGGCGTCGCCGGATGTTCGTTGAAGAACGTGTTCTGCACCTGCAGCGCCGCCATCGCGAAGCCGAGCGCCCAGAGCGCGATCTGACCTGCGCGCGTCGGCGAGGGAACGGCGCGGTCGTAGATCCATACGCCCAGGAACACCAACGCGATCTCGACCGGCACGCTCACGTAAGGATATTCCCAGAGGCCGAACCCCACCTTCATCTCGTCGAAGACAAGCGGCAGATCGGGCCGGTGCACCACGAGATCGAGCAGCCAATGGCTGAACGACGTCGCGCCGACGGCGGCGATCACCGCGATCCGGTTGCCGCCGAGCACGGCCGCCGCCAGCCCGCCGGCCAGCAACGACAGCAGAACGGCCGAGGGAAGTCCGTGGCTGAACGGCATGTAGTAGAGGTCGAGCGGCGAAACGCCGAAGAAATTCTCGATGATCCGCACCTTCTCGATGCCCAGGATCACGAGCGTGGCCCACAGGAAATCGACCCATTGCGCCGCGACGAACAGCATCCACAAAGGCACGGCTTTGACGACCGCTTTAGCCGCGAGCGCGGGCCCGTAGTGACCGATGAACATCGCTCGTCTCCTTGTGTGGTGGACAGGGCCACGCGGCTGTCCTAGAACACCCGCCTGAAAGCGTGATCGTGCCCAAACGGCCGGTCGTCGCGCAAGGATGACGCAGGGTGGAGCAGCCCGGTAGCTCGTCAGGCTCATAACCTGAAGGTCATAGGTTCAAATCCTATCCCTGCACCCATCCTCTCCCCGTGGCCGCCAATCGCAATATGAAATCCGCATCGCGTTCGCTGTCGTCGACCGAGGCGCGCCGCATCGCGCTCGCCTCGCAAGGCTTCGCAGATCCGCGCGAGGGCGAACCGGATCGCACGCGCCTGCTCCGGACGGTCAAGCGCATCGGCCTCTTGCAGCTCGACAGCGTGAACGTCCTCGTGCGCTCGCACTATCTGCCGCTGTTCTCGCGCCTCGGGCCTTATGCCGTGAGCGCGCTCGATGCGATGTCGCAGAAGGCGCCGCGCGCGTTGTTCGAATACTGGGGACACGAAGCCTCGTTGATCCCGCTCGACTATCACGGCCTGTTCCGCTGGCGCATGGACGACGCGCGCGCGGGCAGCGGTGCCTGGGCGTCAGCAGCGCGCCTCGCCCGCGAGCGCCCCGACTTCATCGAAGCCGTGTTGAATGAGGTCGCCGAACGCGGCCCGATCGGCGCGGGCGAACTCACCGGCGGCGGCAAGTCGACCGGCAATTGGTGGGGTTGGAGCGACGGCAAGCGCGCGCTCGAATACTTGTTCTGGACCGGTCAGGTGACGGCGGCGGGCCGCCGCGGTTTCGAACGCCTCTACGCGCTGCCCGAACAGATCATCCCGAAGCGCATTCGTGAATTGCCGACGCCCACGCCCGCCGACGCGCAGCGCGCGCTCATCGAGATCGCGGCTGCGGCCGCGGGCGTCGCGACGGAGGCCGACTTGCGCGATTATTTCCGCCTGCCGGTCGCGGCCGCGAAAGCGCGCATCGGCGAACTCGTCGACGCGCGCGTCCTCGAACCCGTCGCCGTCGAAGGATGGAAGCAGAGCGCCTATCTGCACCACAGGGCCAAGCCGTCGCCCGTCGAGGCGGCAGCGCTGATCTCCCCCTTCGACTCGCTGATTTGGATGCGCCCCCGGACGGAGCGCCTCTTCGGCTTTCACTACCGCCTCGCGTTCTACACGCCCAAACACAAGCGCACGCAGGGTTACTACGTGATGCCGTTTCTGCTCGGCGACCGCCTTGTCGCGCGCGTCGATCTGAAATCCGACCGGAAGGAAAGCCGCCTTCTGGTTCTGGGCGGGCACGCCGAGCCGCACGTCGCGCCGGAGACGATCGCGCCGGCGCTGAAGGCCGAACTCGCGCGCCTCGCAGGCTGGCTCGGGCTGCAACGCGTAGCCCCGCGCGGCCGCGGCGAACTCGTGAAGGCGCTCAGACGTGCGTGAGTGTCAGCGCGCGGTCGCGCCGTACGGCATGCCGTCGTTCGCGGCGACCGGCACGTCGGGCATCGGCGGCGTGCGGTATTGCTCGAACTCTTCCACCTCGTCGAGCGTGATGAAGCGGTAGCCCTCGGCCACAAGCACGGGCAACATTTGATTGACCATCCAAAGCGAGCGCTGACGGATGTCGTGTAGAAGAACGACGCCGCCCTTCTTGCGCCGTATCTCGCGCAGATAACCCTCGCCGCACTGTTCGGCGGTCAGATCCTGCGACCAGCAATCCCAATCCGCCGCCTGCCGCACGTTGCCGTCGTCGTCATAGCTGATCTGCCCGCCAATATCCCAGTAGACAGGCCCGACGTAGTGCTGCAGCACGGGGTCCTGATTGAGATAGTCCGCATGCACCCGCCGCCACACGCCATAGGGCGCGCGGAAGTACAGACCCTGACCCGGGCGCACATAGGGCGTGATCGCTTCGTTCGTCTTGCCGATTTGCGAGATCAGGAGCTCCGGGTCATTCGCATAGCGCCGGCCGAGCCGCGCATGCGTGTACGAATGGTTCGCCACGACATGCCCCTCGCGCATCATGCGCTCCATGACGTCGCGGTGATGCGGCACGCGCGAACCGACGACGAAGAACGTCGCGCGGATGTTGTGACGCGAAAGCGAGTCGAGAAGCTCGTTCGTGAACACCGACGGCCCGTCGTCGAACGTCAGCGCCAGCGTGCGCGTGCCGATCAAACCCGAGCGATAGATGTTCGTCTGCTGGAAATAGGCGTTCGCGGGATCGACCTGCGACGCGGGAAACGTCATGAACGCGAGCGCGAGCGCGACGGTGGCAACCGCCGTTGCTCCAAACCAAATCGCCCGCAGAAGCATCCGTTCCCCCTTAAAGCCCGGTTGCTTGACGCCCAAGGCGATCACTTCGCCAGATCGCTCCGCCACAAACAAGTGTGTTGAGCGTTTGCCGCAAACGCGAGGGTCCGGACGCGGGGCCTTGCGCGGCGCCCGTTTTTGGCGGAAAACAGCGTAAATTCGGAGGGTGGAGACATGAGGACCGAAGGCCGCAGGCAGAGCGAAAACGTCGAGGATCGCCGCGGTCAGCGCGGGCGCGTTCCGGGTGGCCCTGCGGGCATTGGCGGTATCGGGCTCATCATCGTCGTCGTGCTGGCGCTCTTGTTCGGCGTCGACCCGCGCCAGCTCCTCGGTGGTCTCGAGCAGCAACAGACGGGTCCGCAGACCGCAAGCGACGAGCCCTACCAAGAGACGGCCGAAGAGAAGAAGCGATCGGACTTCGTGCGCGTCGTGCTCGCCGATACGGAAGACGTGTGGACGGCGGTGTTTCAGCGCGCGGGCCGCCAATACCCGCCCGCGAAGCTCGTGCTGTTCCGCGATGCCGTTCAATCGGGATGCGGTCCGGCGCAAGCGGCGGCGGGTCCGTTCTATTGCCCAGCCGACCGCAAGGTCTACCTCGACCTCACATTCTACGACGAGATGGCGGCCAAGCTCGGCGCGCAGGGCGATTTCGCATTCGCGTACGTCATCGCGCACGAAGTGGGCCACCACGTCCAGACGGTGCTGGGCATCTCGTCCCAGGTTCAGGCCGCCCGCGCGCGCGCCAGCGAGGAAGAAGGCAATGCCCTCTCCGTGCGTCAGGAACTTCAAGCCGATTGCTTCGCCGGCGTTTGGGCGCATCACACCGAAAAGCAGAAGCAAGTGCTCGAGGCCGGCGACATCGAGGAAGCGATGAACGCGGCCGCCGCCGTTGGCGACGACCGGCTGCAAAAGCGCGCCCAAGGCTATGTGGTGCCGGAGAGCTTCACCCACGGAACTTCGGCGCAACGTGCCAAGTGGTTCCGCCTGGGTCTCCAAACCGGGGACGATGCCAAATGCGACACATTTAGCGCCGCAGATCTCTAGAAAAACGGGCGCCTTTCCGGCCGGTCACAATCCCGTGCAACCGCCGGGCGAACGCCCGCTTTTGTTGCAGGTTAACTCGAATATTCGTACAAGTTGTAACCTTGCGGAGTGACAGGGCAAGGCATCATCTAACACGCATGTCACCACGGCTGTTTTTAGGGGGCGTCTCATGTGGTCTTGGTTCTTGGCGAGGTTGAAGGGCATCTTCAACCGGATCGCCTCGATCATTATTTTTGTCGTGCTGCTGGTCATCGTGTTCTCGGTCGTCGGTGCGTTCACGCAACCGAAACTGCCGGGCGACATCGTTCTGACGATGGACCTGCGCAACGGCCTTCCCGACAAGCGTTCGCCCAATCCGTTCGGTGACCAGCGTTCCGTCTCCTCGCTGATCGACGCAGTAACCGTGCTCGCGAAAGCCGAGAGCGACGACCGCGTCAAAGGCGTCTTCATGCGCGTCGGCGGCGGCGGTCTCTCGTCGGCGACGGCGAGCGAGCTGCGCGCCGCGATCAAGTCGTTCCGCGCCAAGAACAAGTTCGTCATCGCGCACGCCCAGGCGTTCTACTCCAGCGGCATGGGCGACTACTTCCTCGCCTCGGCCGCCGATGAAATCTGGCTTCAGCCGGTCAGCGAAATGAACACGGCCGGCGTCTCGTCGACGGCGGTGTTCTTGCGCGGCCTGCTCGACAAGATCGAAGCCAAGCCGCAATTCACGCAGCGCTACGAGTACAAGAACGCAGCGAACACGTTCACCGAGAAGGACTTCACCGTCGCGCACCGCGAAGCGACGATGCGCCTGATCGAGTCGATCTTCGAAACCGCGACCGCCGGCATCGCCGCCGACCGCAAGAAGCCGCGCGAGGAAGTCGTCGCGCTGATCGACAACGCGCCGTACCTCACGCAAGAAGCGATCGACAAGAAACTGATCGACAAGCAGGGCTACGACGACGAAGCCGAAGACGCGGCGCTGGCAAAGGCCGGCGGCAAGTCCGAAATCATGACGCTGACCGCTTACTTCAAGCTCGCGGGCAGCCCGTGGGAAGGCATGGGACGTCCGACGATCGCCTTCATCCACGGCGACGGCCAAATCAACGACGGCGAGTCCGAAGAAGAATTCGGCGGCTCCTCGACGATGGGCGGCGACACGGTCGCGCAGGCGATCCGCGACGCGACCGAAGACGACGACGTGAAGGCGATCCTGTTCCGCGTGAACTCGCCGGGCGGCTCGGCGCTGGCCTCGGACCAGATCCTCGATGCGGTCAAGAAGGCGCAGAAGGCCGGCAAGAAGGTCGTCGTCTCCATGGGCGACGTCGCGGCCTCGGGCGGCTACTACGTCTCGCTCTCGGCCGACAAGATCTTCGCGCACGAGACGACGATCACCGGTTCGATCGGCGTGCTCTCCGGAAAGATTGTGACGGCGGGCTCGTGGGCGCTGCTCGGCATCGACCTGCGGCCCGTGGGCGTCGGCAAGAACGCGCTCGCGGATTCTTCCGTCCTGCCCTTCACCGAAGAGCAATGGGCGAAGTTCAACAAGGGCGTCGACCAGATCTACGAGGACTTCACCGCAAAGGTGGCGGCCGGCCGCAAAATGCCGATCGAGAAGGTGCGCGAGATCGCCAAGGGCCGGGTCTGGACCGGCGCCGACGCGAAGACGCGCGGCCTGGTCGACGAGTTCGGCGGCTTCCGCGCGGCGCTCGAGGCGACGAAGGCGATGGCGGGTCTGCCCGCCGACGCCGAGATCAACCTGAAGCAATATCCGGCGCCGAAATCCCCGTTCGAGGAAATCGCCGAGATGTTCGGCACCTCGGCCGAAGTCGTGCGCACGATCAGCCTCATGGGCCAAATCATCGACGCCGAACCGGTGGCCGAGATGCTCAAGGTCGTGAAGGAAGACGCGAAAGAGGGCCAAGCGCCGCAAATGCGCATGCTGCCTCAGAAGACGAAGTAACGCGCTCAAACGGGCAAGTTCGAAGGGGCGCGGGGGACAACCTCGCGCCCCTTTCGCATTGGGGTGGCGCGCAAGCACCGCACGGGGTTAGAACCCCGTGCGATGAACGAATCCGAACGCCGCAAGCAAGTCATCGAGAACCGCGAGACCGACCTCGCGCGCTGGTCCGACGCACGTCAACTCGAGCCCGCCTGGGAAGCGCGCGCCGTCACGGCGGCCGACTTCGTGCCGGCGGGCGCGCGCGTGCTCGACATCGGCTGCGGCGCGATGAAGCTCGAGCGCCATCTGCCGTTCGGCTGCACCTATCAACCTTGCGACGTGGTGGCGCGCGATGCCCGCACGATCGTCGCCGATCTGAACAAAGAGCCATTGCCCGCGGATGCCGTGGCCGCCGCCGACCTCGTCGTGATGCTGGGCGTGTGGGAATACATCTACAAACCCGGCGAACTCTTCGCCGCCTTCGCGAAACTAGGAACGCCGATTCTCTGCAGCTATTGCGACGTCGCGTTGACCGGCCATCTCGACCGCCGGGCGCTGGGCTGGGTCAACGACTTCTCGCTGCAGCAGTTCATCGACCTCGCACGCGCTGAAGGCTACCGCGCCTCGCTCGTCAAGCAGGTGGACTCGTTGCAGTATCTCGTCCGCTTCGACCGCGCCCCGGCCGAACCGACGCCAAAGCGCAAGCGCGTGCACGTCGTCTCCTACAACAACGTCGGCAATTTCGGCGACCGCCTCGGCTATCATCTGCTGAACGACGTGCTGCCCGCGCAAGCCGAGGTGACTTGGGGCACGCTGCGCCCGTGGACGGACGTGCCAGCAGACGTCGACCTCCTCGTCGTCGGCATCGGCAACAGCCTGTTCGGCGACCTGATCGACGATCGGTTGCAGAGCGCCGTCGCGGCCGCGAAGGCCTCGATCGGCATCTTCGGCACGCAGTACCGCGCCCAGCTTCCGGCCGATCGGCTCGCCCGGCTGATCGACGGCCTCACGCATTGGTACGCGCGTTACGAAGAGGACGTGCTGCTCTACGGCCGCGGCCGCAAGAACGTGTCGCACCTCGGCGATTGGCTGATCAACGCGTTTCCGCTGACGCTGCCCTCGATCGCCCAGCAGCTGCATATCGGCGGCGGCATTTTGCGCGACCTGCCGATGGACCGCACGATCCAGCAGATCCAGCGCCACGCCCGCGTGTTCTCCGAACGCCTGCACCCGTTGCTCTGCGCACTGACCAGCGCGGCGGAAGTCGCCTATGTCGAACAGCGCGAGAGCGCCGACAAATCGCTCGCCTCGGGCAAGTTCCGCTCCATGCTGATCGACGTGTTCGGCCACACCTATCCTGAGAACATCATGTGGAAGGTCGATCGCGCCCGCGTCGCCGCCTACAAGGCGAAGGTCCGCCGCAACACCGACGCGCTGCGCGCCCGCGTGGCGTCGCTATCGGCCTGAAGACCGCTCGCGCACCAACTGCTGCAACGCCGAGGCGGCCTCGTCGACCACATCCGTCCAATCGCCGAGCTTGCGTTGGCGAAACAGCCGCGCCGTCGGATACCAGGGACTGTCGGCTCGCCTCTCGAGCCAGCGCCAATCCGCAACCGCCGAGAGCAAGACCCACACCGGCTTGCCCAGCGCGCCCGCAAGATGCGCCAGCGACGTGTCGACGCTGATCACGAGGTCGAGCGCAGAAACCAACCCCGCCGTCTCGCCGAAATCGCCGAGCTGCGCGCGAAAATCAGCGACCCCTGCGGCGGCGAGAGCGTCCTCGTCGCCGGCGCGCACGTCGCGCTGCACGTTCACGAAGACCACCCCGCCGGTCTCGATCAGCGGACGCAACGCGGCGAACGCGATCGACCGCGCGGAATCGTTCGCATACTGAGGATTGCCGGACCACGCGAGGCCGACGCGAAGCCCCGGCTTCAGCGCGCCGATCCGCGCATGCCACGCCGCTGCCGCCTCCGTTGGCGCCGCCAGATAGGGCGTCCGCGCCGGCACGGTCGAAAGCGTCGTCCCAAGCTTGTGCGGCGCCGACAGTAGCGGGCAGGCGAAGTCCGCCGACACGGCCGCGCCGTCCGATGCGATCACGCTGACGCCGCCGCCCAGACTGTCGAGCAGCGGCACGAGCGTCGGATAGACCCGAAGCACTACCTTGGCGCCGTCGTCCGCGAAGCGCCGCGCGAAACGCGAGAACTGGATCACGTCGCCCATGCCCTGTTCGCCCACGAGCAACAGCGT
>CAZLRW010000147.1:0-8399 GCA_964561925.1 uncultured Flavobacteriaceae bacterium | reverse complement strand
CGATCGTCCCGATGTTGCAGTGCGGCTTCGTCCGTTCGAATTTTGCTTTGGCCATTGCTCAGGTTCCTGAATTCTCGTCCTTGCCTGTTTCGTTCGTTTCATTCATTGGAGCGGGTGAAGGGAATCGAACCCTCGTCGTAAGCTTGGAAGGCTTCTGCTCTACCATTGAGCTACACCCGCCTATTTCCATCGTTGTCCACCCTCTTCGCGGTTCGCTCGGCTGGCTTGCCAAGCCGTAGCCCGCGAAAGCTGGGCCCGCCTTCGCCCAAGAGGGCTTCGGCGTGGCAGCCTTCCCTCGCGTTCCGCGAGCGAAGGCTGGTGGGGGAGGTAGGACTCGAACCTACGAAGGCGTCAGCCAGCGGATTTACAGTCCGCCCCCTTTGCCACTCGGGACACTCCCCCAAAATGGACATGCGTCGGCTTGCTCGCTCCAGCCGGTCTGTGAATTTCGTCCTATCTTTTGGGATCGCGCCTGGGTGTGCCCACAACCGCCGGGACACGGGAACGGGGCTTATGGCTAACTCAGATAGTGCTTGTCAACAGGACAAACCATACCATCCCCCGTCAAATTCCGAGGGTTGGCTATGAGGCGCGGAGGCCGGGGACGCCCATCAGGCGAAATCCCTAAGCACGATGCGGGTGCAGTCTGGCTGTGGGGGACCCATGCCGTCAAGGCCGCCCTTGCCAACCCCGCCCGCCGGAACCGCAAGCTCTTGGCGGCCCAGGGAGCGGACCCTACGGTTTTGGCGCTCGCCGTCCGCGCCAAGGTTTCAGTCGAGACAGCGGACGCCGCCGCAGTCGGCCGCGCCGTCCCCCGCGAAGCGGTCCACCAGGGCCTCGCCCTCCTGACGCAACAGCTCGAAGAGTTCGACATTCACGATGCGATCGACGGCGCCGCGCCGCCGCGGCGCGTGGTCGTCCTCGATCAGGTCACGGATCCTCACAATCTGGGTGCCGTCCTGCGGTCGGCAGCCGCGTTTGGCGCCTGCGCCGTCGTGGTTCACGAACGCAGCACGCCGCCGGCCTCCGGCGTCCTCGCGAAGGCGGCCAGCGGTGCGCTGGAGATCGTGCCCCTAGTCCGCGTGGTCAACATTGCCCGGACGCTCGACGAGTTGGCTGAACTGGGCTTTCTGCGTCTCGCGTTTGCCGACGAGGCTTCTGACACGCTCGACACGACGGATCTCGACCGGGATGTGGCGCTCGTTCTGGGCGCTGAAGGCGAAGGCCTACGTCGCCTCACCCGCGAGAAATGCGATGTCGCCGTACGCCTGCCGACGGCGCCCGCGATGCCGAGCTTGAACGTGTCGAACGCCGCTGCCGTGGCACTCTACGCCTGCGCCGTGGCGCGGCCCCAACAATAACGGCTCAAAACAGCGCGGCAACCGTGTCGAGAGACGGACCGCCGAAGTCCTCGATGAAAACGAGGACTTTGTAGCCGTTCGTCATGACGACTTTGCCGTTCTCGTCCCTGAGCAGCGCGCCGGCGGTGCTCATGGTGCCGGTCTTGGGGTTGACCTGAAACACCGGCACGCGCCCGCGATAATTGTCGCGGATGAGGTGGAACAACGTCTTGGCGTTTTCGGTCGCGAGGCGGATGCAGCCGTGCGACGCGCGGGTGCCCAGTTCTTTTTCGCCCTGCTCGTCGCTGCCGTGAAGCGCAAGGCCCGACGGCCGCCCGTCAACGCGCCAGTCGAAGAACATCGCGAACGGCATCGGCGAATCCCATTGCCGCGAGCGGTAATCTTGGTGGAAGCGATTCCGGTCGAGCTTGAAGACGCCTTCGGGCGTATGGGTCCCAAGCATCTCGCCCGACGGCGAGGGCATGAGCTGCTCGCGCCCGGTCGACACGGGCCAGTTGTGCACGAGCCGGAACTGTTGCCCCTGCCCCGGCTGGCGCGCGAGGACGAACATGCGTTGCGCCCAGTCGCCTTTGTCGGGCGTCGCCTTCGAGACGTAAAGAAACAGGTCGAAATAGCCGAACAGCTCGGGTGCGACCCGGGCGCGCAGCCGCGCTTCGACGGGGTTCAAGTCGGCAGGAAACTGCTCCGGACCGGCCGAGAGCCTAACGTCTGCTCGTTGGTTGGCAGGAACGAGCGGGGCAGCCGCCATCGCCACCGGCCTCGCATCGCCCGGCAGGCGGATCATGGGCGCCGCAAAGTCCCTCGGTTCGATCACGATGAACGGCAGCTTGGCCTGATCGCTCTCAGGCGCCGGATCGCGGCTCGGCGTATGCGCCGTTTCGATCAAGGTCTTGAGGGCAACCTGCCCTTGGTCGACGAACTCGTTGATGGCAGGCCGGAATTTCGCGCCGCTTTGGCCGTACACGGCAACGTACCCGCCCCCTGCGGCACCAGCCGCGAGAAACACGACGCTCAACCGTTTGAGCCACGAAGCCATCGAAATCCCCGAATTCCCTCGTGAATGAGTTTAGTGTTACCAGGCGAATGCTCAAGCTAGCGTTGCAACTCTGCCGCTTAACCTCTGTGGTTGCAGCCTTTTTGCAACGGCCGACGCAAGTGCTAGTGCGTGTAAGCGACGACCGGCCCAATCACTTCGTCCCGGCCGTCGTAGTTCTCGACGAAGACAAGTGCCCGGTAACCATCCTGGAGCTTCATGACACCGGCATCGTCGAACTGAACGCGCCCCCAGCGATCGGTCGATCCGCGCTCGTTGACCGCCAGCACGGGCACGCGCCCATGCGTAGTGTTCCTGACTTTGAAGAACAGCTCCTTCGCATTCTTGGGCGCAAGGCGGATGCAACCTGCCGAGTCGCGCCGCCCGAGCCTGCGGATCTTGTCGGCACCGACGGCGGCGTGGATCGCAAGCCCCGTCTGATTGCCGTTGTTCATGAGATCGTAGAACATTGCGTAGTGCATCGGCGCGCCGTCCCACGACGTCGACCAATAACGCTTGTGAAACCGTTTCGGGTTCAGGGCGAAAATGCCTTCCGGCGTGACGGTGCGAACGCGGCGCTCGTTGTGCAGTTCGAGTTTCTCGCGCCCTGTCGATACCGGCCACTCGGCATAGGGGATCACCTTGCCGTCGCCGTCGCGTTGAAAAACGTACATACGTTGGGCGAGCGCCCCGCGGGTCGACTTGCTCACATACATGAACAGGTCGAAATAGGGTTCGATCTCGTCCGGGATGGTAGCGAACAACCGCCGCTCGGCGACAGTGAACGGGGACACTTCGGCCAGTTCTTGAAACTTCGCGTCGATCATCTGCCGCGGCAGCGTTGTCGCCGCCTCGCGCGCCGCGGGTTCGACGAGCGTTTGTGCGCCCGGCACCGCAGGCACGGTCGCGCGCGCCGTGTCGGATGTCGTCGTCGCGAGCGCGAGGGCGAACGGTTGAACAAGGTCTTTCGCGGCAACGGGAGCGACCGGCTCCGCGGTGGGCGTGTCGACCGGCTGCGACTCTTCTACCCGTTCGACCGACCGCGGCGCCGCGGGCGATTCGTGAGTCAGATGAGGATTGAAGGCAGGATCGGAAGGGTCAGGTGCGCTGATCGGCAGCGCCGTTGCAGCCGATTCAGCCTCCGCGCGGGCGCGGAGCGGATCTTGGCTGCCGACAGTACCGGCGGAGATCAGAACGCCAAAAAAGGCCAAAGCGGAAATCGCCTTGAGACGCGGCATGAAGCCCCCAACTCGACTTCCCCGCGTCGGTTCTGATCCCCATCAGCAGCCGACCCCTTCCATGTTTCAAACCTGAAACAATTTGCTTCAGGTTGCAACTATCCAAACGGATAGGAACCGAAAAAAACTTGTGTGCATAGAGAGTTCGTCGTGAAAGCTCGCGTTGACGTTTAACTCACGTTGAAGTTGTCCACACACGCAAAATTCGATTCGCCTCACAACTCTCAAGCGGCCCCGCGGCGTACGCCAACCATCAGGGTTGCGCGCCGCGCCCATCGCAAATTGCATCGGCGCGCGGCCGTCCCCTGAGCGGCGAAAGCACGCGCACACACGCTGAGATTGAGGGACACCTCAAACGGATACGCTTACGCCTCGGCGGCCCCGAACCGCGCCTCCCAAGCTGCGATCTGCTCCGGCGCGATCTTGGCGAACAGCACCGGCGGCGTCGCGAAGGCGCGGCCGGGGGCCAGCGCTTGGAGTTCGTCCGCAAGTTTGCCCTTCGGCCAGTTCAGCGACTTGATGTCGAGGCCCAAGCACTTCGCCATCGCTTCGGCCGCGAACGGAATCGCGGGCGCGGACAGGATGGCGAACAGGCGAATGAGATTGATCGCCGTGCGCACGGTGACGGCCGCCGCGTCCTTGTCGGTGCGGATCGACGTCCACGGCGCGGCATCGGCCAGGTACTCGTTGCCTAGAACCCAGATCGCGCGCAGTTCGGCCGCGGCCTTGCGCAGCTGAATCTCTTCCATCAGCGCCGTATAGACACCGACGCGGCGCTCGAGTTCCTCACCCAGCTTCGTTTCCTTTGGACCCACCCTGCCGCCATCGGGAATGGCCGCGCCGAATTTCGACTCGGTGAATTTCAACGTGCGATTCACGAAGTTGCCGAGCACGTCCGCTAAGTCTTTGTTCACGACGTCGGCGAAGTGCTGCCACGTGAACGACGAGTCCGCGCTTTCGGGCGCATTCGCGGTCAGGTACCAACGCCAATAGTCGGGTGGCAGGATTTCGAGCGCCGCATCCATGAACACGCCGCGCTTCTGGCTCGTCGAGAACTTGCCGCCGTAGTAGTTCAGCCAGTTGAAGCCCTTGATCTGATCGACGAGCTTCCACTTTTCGCCCGACCCTAAGATCGTGACCGGAAAGCCGACGGTGTGGAACGGGACGTTGTCCTTGCCCATGAACTCGACGTAGCGAACGTTCGTTTGGGCATCGCCGAACCACCATGACTTCCAATCGCGCGTGTTGGAGCCGGGCGCCGCGTCGGCCCATTCCTTCGTCGCGCCGATGTATTCGATCGGCGCGTCGAACCAGACGTAGAAGACCTTGCCCTTCAGTCCTTCGACGTCGGGACGCTTGCCCTGCGGGTTCGGCCCCCAGGTTTCGGCATTCACCGGCACGCCCCAGGCAAGGTCGCGCGTGACGCCGCGATCCTGCAGACCCTCGTCAAGCCATTTGAGCGCGATCGACGACACGAGGTTCGGCCACTCCGTACGCGTGCCGATCCAGGCGCGCAGGTCGTCGGAGAACGCCGCCTGCTTCAGGAACAGATGCTTCGAGTCGCGCAGTTCAATGTCGGTCGAGCCAGACAGCGCCGAGCGCGGGTTCTTCAAATCGGCGGGATCGAGCACGCGGGTGCAGTTCTCGCACTGATCGCCGCGTGCGCGGTCGTAGTCGCAGTGCGGACAGGTGCCGATGACATAGCGGTCCGGCAGGAAACGCCCGTCCGCTTTCGAATAGACCTGACGCGTCGTTCGCTCTTCGATGTGGCCGCGCTCCCAGAGCACCTTTGCAAAGTGTTGGGTCAGCTCGCGATTCTGCGGACTCGACGAGCGTCCGAAATAATCGAACGACAGCCCGAAGCCCTCGCCCAGCTTCTTCTGGATCGCCCACCACTTCGCGCAGTACTCGGCGATCGGTAAGCCCTCCTCGAGCGCCGCAAGCTCGGCGGGCGTGCCGTGTTCGTCCGTCGCGCAGATGAAGAGCGTCTCCCGCCCGCGCAGTCTTTGAAAGCGGGCATAGACGTCCGCCGGAAGCATCGAGCCCGCGAGATTCCCCAGATGCTTCACGCCGTTGATGTACGGCAGCGCGCTCGTGATCAGGATTCGCTTCTGGGTCATGGCTCGTCACTCGCTTCGCGCGCCGGATAGATGAACCCGGCGCAAAGGGAGCGCGACCATATAGAAAGCGGAATCCGGGGCGCAATGCCGGAGCGTTTGCATCCGCCCCCGCTTTAGCGGGGGAGGGGTCCGCCGCGAAGCGGTGGTGGAGGGGGACCTCCGACCAACGATCTGCGCGCGTCGCCCCCTCCACCGCTTCGCGGTCCCCCTCCCCCGCTAAAGCGGGGGAGGATGAGTTAGGTGCGGATCAAATCGCCCACGGGCGTCACGTTGCCGCTGTCGGGGAACACCTGTTCGACCGCGCCGCGGGCGAGGCGCATGTGGTCGGCGAGGACGCCTTTGAAGACGGCGCGCAGGTCTGTCGTGGGGCTAAGGTCGCGGCCCTCGTAGAGGGCGCCGGGTTTGAGGCCCGGCCATTGGCCCAGCACCCTGCCCCCTCCGACCACGCCGCCGGCGAGGAACGCGACGCTTGCGATGCCGTGATCGGTGCCGGCCGAGCCGTTCGGCGCGACGGTCCGGCCGAACTCGGTGAAGAAGAGGATCGCGGTGCGGTCCCACACGGGGGCGAGCACCTCGCGCATCGCCTTCACGCCCTGGTCCAGGTTTTCGAGCAGGAAGGCGAGCGGGCCTTGCGTCGTGCCTTGGCCTTGGTGCGTGTCCCAGCCGCCCGTCTCCATGACGGCGACGCGCGGTCCGTCGGGCGCCACGATGATGTTCGCGGCCATCTTGGCCAACGGCTCGAAGCGATAGCCGCGCGCGCCGCGCATCGCTTGCGCGTTCTCGCGCATGTCGCCGGAGGTGCCAGCTACAGCGCCGGTCGCAAGCGCGCGGTCGAGCGCGGACTTCAGCATCGGATCGCGCGCGTACATTCCCTTCAGCCGCATCAGAAAGTCGTCGTCGACCGACGGCAGTTGCGGCGGCATCCAGGACGAGACCTCGCGCCGGCCCTGCAAGATCACCGGCACGGACTGTGCAATCGCAAGCGCGAGCTTCGGATCGTTGACGCCGATTGGCCCGAGCGCCCGGTTCAGCCAGCCGTCGCCGGTCGGCGCAACGCGCGCGCCGCCGGTTTCGATCACGTTCTGGCCGTCGAAATGGGAGCGGTCGCGATAGGGCGACGACACGGCATGTACGATCGCGAGCTGCTTTTGGTCCCAGAGCGTCTTGAACGTCGCCAGCTTCGCGTGCAGGCCGAAGAGACCATCAAGCGGCAATATCGCGTCCTTCGGCAACGCGAGCGAACCGCGGGCGCGCGCATAGTCGGGATCGCCGTAAGCCGGAACAGCGGCCAGCCCGTCGAGCGCGCCGCGCAGGATCACGACGATGAAGCGCCGGTCGCCGGGCGTCGCCGCAAACGCGAACCGGGGCGCCGTGCCGGTGAGCGCGGCTGCGCCCGCCGCCGATTGGATCAGTGTTCGCCGGTCGAGTGTCATCGTCTCTGAAACTCCGGTGAAGCGAGCAACAATGCGAGGCCTTGCGTCGCGTCGGCGGCACGCATGACGGCCTCGCGCGTGGGCGTGGTTAGAAGAGGCCCGAGCGCGGCGTTCGCCAGCGCGGCCGGATCGGGCTTTGCCGCAATCCGTCCCGCGAGCGCGTGCGCCCACTGCACGCGTTCCATGACCGCGGCAGGCCCCGCCCAGGCGGAGGCGACGTCGGGCCAGCCCTTTGGCGACTGCGCCGTGAAGGGCACCTGCCCCATGATGCGCAGCGACTCCGCGAGGCCTTTGAACTGCTGATCACCCAGCGTTTGCTGCCCGCCGCCGAGGAGCCGCGCGGCGGCGACCACGAACTCGATCGGTGTGCGCATCTTCGTCAGCGTTGGTTGCCATGCCGCCGGCTCGTCGACGAGCGCGAACGCCATCGCTCTCAGATCCCCGCCGGTGTCGCGGAACACGCGCTCAAGCCGGGCGACCGCCTGCGGCGGCGGCTCGTCGGCGATGAAGTGGCGCGCGAGCTTGGTCGCGATGTGGCGCGCGGTCGAAGGATGGCGCGCGAGATCGATCAGCGCCTGGCGCCCCTCCGCCTCGCCCGCCTCGGCGTAAGTCTTGCCGAGCAGCGTCTTCGTTCCGGGTTGATGGCGGTTCGGAAAGAACTTGAAGCCGTTGTCGTTCTCCGTGCCTTGGCGATCGACGCTCCAGCCCGTGAGAATGCGCGCGAGCTCGATCACGTCGGCTTGGGTGTAGCCGCCGTCGACGCCCAGCGTGTGCAGTTCCAGAATTTCGCGCGCGTGGTTCTCGTTCAGGCCGCGGCCCGTGAAGCGGCCAGCCGGCGAGTCCGGGCCGATCGAAAACGCATTGTCGAGATAGAGCAGCATCGCCGGATGGCGGACCGTTGCGATCAGCAAATCTTCGAACTTGCCCAGCACGTGCGGCCGGATCGCCTCGCGCTCATAGCCGCCGGCGACGAAGACCATGCGCTGCTTCAACACCGAGATCGTGAAATGGTTCGACCAGAACCACACCAGGCGTTCCAGAAACGGCGCCGGGTTGTCGAACGCGTTCTTCATCCACGGGCGCATCTCGTTGATGAACATGTCGCGCCCCATCTGCTGGAGCTTGATCTGTTCCTCGGGCGAGGCTTTCACCGCCTGACGGTACTCGGGCAGGGTGCGGATCACTTCACCTGTGGATTTCTGCCCGGCGAAGGG
>CAZLRW010000146.1:0-8417 GCA_964561925.1 uncultured Flavobacteriaceae bacterium | reverse complement strand
CAGATGGAGTTGGCCGCCTTCGACCGCCCATTCGATGTCCTGCGGGCAGCGCTCGGCCTCGGCTATGCGGGCGGCGGCGTCGGCGATCTGCTTCAGCATCGCATCGCTCAAGACCGGCTTGTCGCCGGCGAGCGTGCGTTCGATCGAAGCACCGTTGCGGTCGAGCACGTAGGTGTCGCCCAACGTCTCGCCCGCGACGAGGCGATCGGCGAGGCCGCGCACGGCGTTGACGACCGTGCGGTCGGTCGCGCCGGTGACGGGATCGGCGGTGAAGGCGACGCCCGCCGCTTCCGCATCGACCATGCGCTGCACGATGACGCCGGGGACGTTCGCGTGCGTCAGGCCGTGATGCTTGCGGTAGGCTTCGAGTTCGGGCGTGAAGGCCGAATGCCAGACGTCGGCGACGCGCGTCGCCGCATCGCGCGGGGCGACGTTCAAGTAACTCGCGAATTGGCCGGCGAAGGAATGGCCGAGTGCGTCTTCTTCCGCGGCGCTCGAGCGCACGGCGAGTTTCGCATCGGCGGGAAACAGGCGCGCGAGTTCGGCCGCGATTTCGTCGGCGACTTCGGCCGACGGCGCGACATAGGCGGGGGCTTGGCCGGGCTTGGCGCTGAGATCGAACGCGCGCGGCGTGACGACGAACCACGGCGGCACGCGAAAGCCGAGCGCCTGCAAGCGGCACAGGCCGACGGCCTTGCCGCCATAGAGGGCGAGCGGCGGGTCCGCGACCGCGCGGGCGATGACGGGTGCGCTCACGGCAGCACGCCGATGTGCGGCGCGCTGCCCAGCGCGAGAAGGACGGCCAAGGCGAAGGCTCCCGAAGCTTGTTCGATCCGCTTACCGGCGCCGGGTTGAGAAGGGGTGAAGCGGGCCGCTGCAATGCCCAAGATCGCAATCCCCACGCCGACCACCAAGGTGGCGGCCGTCACGGAGCCTTGGATTTGTGCGACGGCGGCGACCGTCGCTGCCGCTGCGGCAACGGCCGTGACGAAGCAATATGTGCGTGCGCGCACAGCGCCCCAGAGGGCGCTGTAGGTTTCGACGCCGGGCTCTTCGTCGTTCGTCGCGCGAATCTTGCGGCCGAGTTCGAGCACGACGCCGAGCAGCAGGATTGCAAGCGGGAACGCCGGCACCAGCATGGGCAGTGCGGTCAGGGCAATACCGTCGCGCACGAGCTGGAAGCCCGCCATCACCAAGGCGAGCAGCGGCGTGATCAGCATGTGCGAGAGGAGATAGATCACGGGGCGGCGCTTCAACCACGCGCCCACGAAGAACTCCGCCGTCATCAGCGCAAAGTAGGCCCAGAGCACGAGCGTGAGCAGCGCAAGGCCGGTGCTTTGCGCGGCGGCGACGACGATCAGCATGACCACGGCGGCAACGGCGCCGACCAGGCGCAATTCGCCGAGCGAGATCAGGCCGCGCGGCACGGCGCGATAGGGGCGGTGCGCCTTGTCGGTTTCGTAGTCCTTGTGTTCGTCGGCGATGCGCAGCAGCGCGAACTGGCAGAGGCCCGCGACGGCGGCCATGGCGATCGCGACCAGCGAGGGCGTCCGTCCGACGAAGGCCGCCGCGAACGCGCACGCTGCCGCCGCGAAGACGAGCGTCAGCACGCCATGGTTGGCGAGCGGGAAGCGTTCGGCTTGATAGCGCCAGAGCCGCGCGGGGAGCGCGCGGGGCGGCGACGTGTCTGTGCTCACGGGATCGTTCAGCCCTGCGATCGTACCGGAGTTTATATGAAGTGAGGGCGCCACTCCGGCCGAATTTGGGCGGAACGTGGGCGGTGCACAGGAATCTCACGCATCGGTTGTGTTAACGGCGCGCTGCATCGAGGCTGGCCGAGATCGCGGCGAGGCCGCCTGCGAGTTCGTCCGGCGTCGGCCAGCCGTAGCCGATGCGCATGAAGCGCTTGTCCTGCTCGAACCAATGGCCGGGGCCGACGGCGGTTGCGTGGGTTTCGGAAAGCGTTCGGTAGAATTTCTCGACGTCGACGGCGGCGTCCTTGCGGATGCGCGGGAAGCAGACGCAACCTCCTTCAGGCTTGACCCATTCCATGCGCGGTTCGCGTGCGAGCCAGGCTTCGACGGTCGCGCGGGCGGTTTCGAGTTCGCGCGCGACCGTTCTCAGCCACGCGTCGCGTTGTTCGAACGCCGCCTCCGCGATGCGTTCGTCGATGATCGAGCCGCAGATGCCGATCTGCTCTTTCGCGGCAAGGAAGCGCTCCATCAGCTTCGCGTCGCGGTTCACGATCCAGCCGACGCGGATGCCGGGGATGCCGTAGGACTTCGACATCGAGGCGACGCTGATGGCGCGATCGCTCAGGCTTGCGGCGACGGGAAGCTTCGGCACGAACGACATGTCGCGATAGGTTTCGTCGACGAGCAGGCGGATGCCGCGCGCTTCGGCGAGCGCGATCAGGCGGGTGAGCGCGTCGCGGCCGAGCGTCGTGCCGGTCGGGTTGTGCGGCGTCGTGACGGAGATGAGCTTCGTCTCCGGGCGGAGCAGGCGTTCGACGCGCGCGGGGTCGAGGCGGAAACCCTCTTCGAAGGCGAGGTCCACATAGTCGATCGCGCAGCCGATCGCGCGTGGGGTTTCGATGTTCGTCGCGTAGTTCGGGCGCACGACGATGAGGTGGTCGCCCTTGTCCAACAGCGTGGTCGCGATGATGAAGAGCGCGCCTGCGGCGCCCGCGGTCGTGAGCACGTCGGCGTCGCTCACGCCCGCGTCCTTGGCTACTGCCGCGCGCAAGGTGGGCGCACCGCGGTGAACGCCGTAGGCGAGCACGAGGTCATCGATGTCGAGGCCGAGCTCGGCAAGCCTACGGTCGCGCATCGAGCTTTCGGAGAGGTTGAAGCGGATCGTGTCGTAGCCCTGCTCCTCAGGCGACTCGATCTCGATCGGCATGCGGACGTATTTCATGGAGACCTCCGTTCGATGTCTTCTAGCACGTGCGCCGTCTGGGAGCGCGGGCGTCCCGCCCGCTCTCTTTGTGAGTTTCCACCCGCACTCTATGATGAAAGCAGAAAGGGCGGGCGGGACGCCCGCGCTCCCAGACTGCGTTAGAGACCTTCGACCAACGCAGGGCGGGCGGGGAGTTGTTTCAGCAGCGACAGGAGCTCGCCTTTCGCTTGGGCGTTCGAAAGTTGGTGGCGTTCAGCGAGGATGAGTTCGTTTTTCATCGTGTGTTCGAAGCCGACGAGCTCCGTGACGCGGACTTTGTAGCCGTGTGCTTCCAAGTAGAGGCCGCGGATGACGTTCGTCAGGTTGCTCGCGAATTCGCGGCGTTGGATCGGGTGGCGCCAGAGTTGGTGCAGCGGGTGGCGGCCGTGGCCGTCGAGCAGGCGCGCGACTTCGGCTTGGCAGCAGGGCACGAGCGCGACCACGCGCGCGTCGTGGCGGAGCGCGAAGCGGATCGCATCGTCCGTCGCCGTATCGCAAGCGTGGAGCGCGGTCACCATGTCGACCTGGCCGTCGACGGTCGCCGCGTCGATCGCGCCTTCGACGAAGCGCATGCGGTCGAAGCCGCTTTGCTCGGCGAGCGTCTTCGCGCCTTCCATCAAGTTGCTGCGGGTTTCGACGGCGATGACCTCGCCCCTGCCCTTCGGGCCGAAGACGAGGTCGTGGAGGATGAAGCCCAGATAGGACTTGCCGGCGCCGAGGTCGGCGAGGCGGGGCTGCTCTTTCTCCTCGAACAGGCGGTCGAGCGCGGGGCGGATGAGCTGCACGAGGTGGAGGACTTGCTTCAGCTTGCGGCGCGAATCGGCGTTCAACGCGCCGTCGCGGGTGAGGATGTGCAGCGCCTTCAGAAGCTCGACCGATTGGCCGGGCCAGAGGTCTTTCAGATCGGGTTGTGTCGGTTTGCGCGCCATTCGCCTTCCCACGTTGGGCACGTCGCGCCCCTCGCCCTCCCACTTCGGGAGGGAGAGGGGGTTGGGGGTGAGGGAGGGTGTGCCACACGCCGAGCGGCACCGTAGCGGCTGGGTGTCGAAACATGAAGCACCGCGTTCGTCGAGCGCCCTCCCTCACCCCCTACCCCTCTCCCTCCCGAAGTGGGAGGGCGAGGGGTTGACAGGGGTTGGCGCGGTGAATCTGCTGGCGGGCCGGTTCGGAGAGAGCACATGAAACTGACGCGGCGGGAGGTTGTGGTGGCGGGCGGGGTGTTGTTGTCGCTCGGCGTCGCGCGTGCGGATGACGAGGCTGGCGTCGGCGGGGTCGCGGACATTCTCAACGTCGCGTGGGGGACGGTGGCGCCCGATCCGCGGGAAGAGATCGAGTTCGAAGACGACGTCTATATGAACGAGTTGATCGAGACCGACGACGAGAGCGCGGTCGAAATCAGGTTCTCCGACGGGTCGAAACTCACGATCGGCGAGAACGCGAAGGTTGTTATCGACGCCTATGTCTACAATCCGGGTGGCGAGAGTTCGCAGGCGATCACGTTGACGAAGGGGGCGTTCCGGTTCCTCTCAGGGTCCATTCCGAAGGAGAAGGTGTCGATCAAGACGCCGACGGTGACGATCGGCATTCGCGGGACCGAGCTCGTCTTCGACGTGGCGGAGGACGGCGAGACGGAGATGTCGACGGTCGCGGGCGAAGCGGACGCAACGGACGGCGGCGGCGAGACGCTGACGGTGGCGGCGGACGAATCCGTTCTCGTCGGGTCCGACCGGCGTTTTCGCGGGCGCGTGCGCAAGTTCCGTCACAAATCGCGGTCGCTCGCCGTCGCGGAGGGACTTGAGGGCGCGCGGCGGCGCTGGCGCATCCGCAAGGTGCGCAAACGCCGCGTCGTCCGGCGCCGCCGCCGGCGCAACAACTAGGCAGGAAAGGCGCGAAAAAGCGGGCATTTTGCCGCTCGACAGGGCGGAGCGATGCGGGTATTCCCTCGCCCTCTCATGACCGACCTCAGCCATATCCGCAACTTTTCCATCGTCGCCCATATCGATCACGGCAAGTCGACGCTTGCCGACCGGTTGATCGAGTTTTGCGGCGCGTTGGAGGCGCGCGAGATGAAGGCGCAGGTGCTCGATTCCATGGACATCGAGCGCGAGCGCGGCATCACGATCAAGGCGCAAACCGTGCGCCTGAACTATCCGGCGAAGGACGGGAAGACGTATCTTCTGAACCTGATGGACACGCCGGGGCACGTGGACTTCGCGTACGAGGTGTCGCGGTGTCTGGCGGCGTGCGAGGGCGCGCTTCTCGTCGTCGACGCGAGCCAGGGGGTCGAGGCGCAGACGCTCGCCAACGTCTATCAGGCGATCGATGCGGGGCTCGAGATCGTGCCCGTCTTGAACAAGATCGACCTGCCCGCGGCCGAGCCCGACCGCATCAAGCAGCAGATCGAGGACGTGATCGGGATCGACGCGTCGGACGCGGTGCTGATTTCGGCGAAGACGGGTGTGGGCATCGGCGACGTTCTGGAAGCGGTGGTCAAGCGCCTGCCCGCGCCGAAGGGCGAGATCGCGAAGCCGCTGAAGGCGCTGCTGATCGACAGCTGGTACGACGCGTATCTGGGCGTCGTCGTTCTCTTCCGCGTCGTCGACGGGGAGATCCGCAAGGGCCAGAAGATCCGTATGATGGCGACGAACGCCGTCTATGAGGTCGACCGCGTCGGCATCTTCAACCCGAAGCGCATGGCGGTCGAGAAGCTCGGGCCCGGCGAGGTGGGTTTCCTCACCGCCGCGATCAAGCAGGTCGCCGACACGAAGATCGGCGATACGCTGACCGACGAGCGCAAGGGCACGGACACGCCCCTGCCCGGCTTCAAGCCGGCGCAGCAGGTGGTGTTCTGCGGCCTCTTCCCGGTCGACGCGGCGGACTTCGAAGAATTGCGCGAGGCGATCCAGAAACTGGCGCTGAACGATGCGAGCTTTTCCTACGAGACGGAAACGTCGGCGGCGCTGGGCTTCGGTTTTCGCTGCGGGTTCCTTGGGCTCCTCCATCTCGACATCATTCGCGAGCGGCTGGAGCGCGAGTTCAATCTCGAGCTCATCACGACGGCGCCGTCGGTGATCTATCGCATTCATCTGACGAACGGCGAGATGATCGAGCTGCACAATCCGGCCGACATGCCGGACGTCGTGCGCATCGACAAGATCGAAGAGCCGTGGATCCGCGCCACGATTTTGACGCCGGACGAGTATCTGGGCTCGGTCTTGAAGCTGTGCGAGGACCGGCGCGGGCGGCAGGTGGACCTCACCTATGCCGGCAACCGCGCGCTCGTGAAATACGATCTGCCGCTCAACGAAGTGGTGTTCGATTTCTACGACCGGCTGAAATCGGTGAGCCGCGGGTACGCCAGCTTCGACTATCACATCGAAGGGTACGAGGACGGCGATCTGGTCAAGATGTCGATCCTGGTCAACGCCGAGCCCGTGGACGCGCTTTCGATGATCGTCAACCGCCAGCGCGCGGAGATGCGCGGGCGCGTGATGTGCGAGAAGCTGAAGGATCTGATCCCGCAGCATCTGTTCCAGATTCCGATCCAGGCCGCGATCGGCGGCAAGGTGATCGCGCGCGAAACGATCCGCGCGCTCAGGAAAGACGTGACCGCGAAGTGCTACGGCGGCGACATTTCCCGCAAGCGCAAACTTCTGGACAAGCAGAAGGAAGGCAAGAAGAAGATGCGGGAATTCGGCTCGGTCGAAATCCCTCAAGAAGCCTTCATCGCGGCGTTGAAGATGGATGAAAACTAACCGGTGACCACCGCCCGGGAGCGCGGGCATCCTGCCCGCTCTTGATGAATCTCAAACGTCGCAAAGGCGGGCAGGATGCCCGCGGTCCCAGGAAGAAGCGTGCCGTACCGAGCGGTAACATATTGATATATTACCGTTCGGATATATTTGTATTTCTTCCCGTTCGGTGATATATGGATAGGTATGCGACTGACCCGTCCAGCCGACATCGGCGCTCTCGTCAAAGACTACCGCCGCGCCCGAAAGCTTCGCCAAGCCGACTTGGCAAAGCAACTTCACGTGTCACCTAAGTGGCTATCGCAGTTTGAGAACGGCAAGCCCACGGTGCAGATCGGCCTCGCGTTGCGCGTGCTTCTGCAACTCGGTGTCGTGCTCCATGCGCAAACGTCGTCGCGCGGCATCTCCGTCAGACGCACCCGCCCGCGCTTCTCCATAGACGACATCGTCGATGGCTAAGGAACTCGTCGTCCTCGTCAATGGCGATGAGATCGGCACCGTCCGGCAGGCAACGAACGGACGGCTTGCGTTCGAGTACGACGACCGCTGGCTCGACCGCATCGATGCGCACCCACTGTCGCTCTCGATGCCGCTCGCCGCCAAACGCCACACGCATAGTGCGATCCACAGCTACCTCGCCGGCTTGCTGCCCGATCGTCATGAAGCGCTCGAAGCGATCGCCAAGAGGCACGGCGTCTCGCGCAACCCGTTCGCGCTCGTCGGCGCTGTGGGCGAGGACCTGGCGGGCGCGGTTCAAGCCGTTCCGCCGGCGCGCATCGCGAGGCTCAAACGGCGCCGGGGTGCCGCTCTCATTTCGGAAGAACGCCTCGCCAAATTCTTGGAGGCGCTCGCCACCAACCCCGGCGCAACGCAGATCGACGACGATGCCGGCCTCTTCAGCTTGGCGGGCGCGCAACCGAAGAAGGCCATTCTCTGGGTCAACGGCAAGTGGCGCGAACCCAAGGGGCGAACGCCGTCGACCCATATCATCAAACCGCCGATGCGCGGCCTGCCGGGTCAGGTCGAGAATGAGCACTTCTGCCTGCGCCTGGCGCAGGAATGCGGCATCCCAAGCGCCCGTTCGCAGATCGTTGCGATCGGCGGTAGGCCCTACATTGTGAGCGAGCGGTACGACCGGCGGCGCGTTCTCGGCGGGCGGCTGCTGCCACTGACCCAGAGCGGCGGCATGGTCGTGCGCTTGCATCAGGAAGATATGTGTCAGGCGCTTGGCGTCGAGCCTGCGAACAAATATCAGTCGGACAAGGGTCCGGGCATGAAGACGATCATGGCGCTGCTAGCCGGTTCGGGACGACCAGATGTCGATCGCGATCGCTTCATGCGCGCGTGCATTCTCAATTTCGCGATTCTGGGCACGGACGCTCATGCAAAGAACTTCAGCGTCTTGATCGAGCCGGGCAACTATCGGCTGGCACCGCTCTACGACATCAACAGCATCCTTCCCTATGAGCACAAAGCAGACAGCCGCAAACTTGCCATGAGCATCGGCGGCGAATTCCGCTGGCGCCACATCGGCCGGCGTCATTGGGAGAAGGCGGCGGAGGGTTGCCAGTATCCGGTCGAGCTGATGATGACGCAGATGCGAGAGATCCTAGCCCAAGCACCGGATCACGCGCTGACGGTCCTGCGCCAGTGTGCGCGGAGCGGGGTCAAGGAGCCGGTGCTGACGCGGCTGGCGGAGGGGATTGCGGCGCGGTGTGCGGAGATTGG
>CAZLRW010000145.1:6754-8490 GCA_964561925.1 uncultured Flavobacteriaceae bacterium | reverse complement strand
CGGAACCCCGTCGCCAAGACGTACATCTCCGCCGAATCCGCGCGGCTTGCCGGTGGTTTGACGTGGACGACTTTCGTGAAGCGCTTCTTCAGCGTGTCGAGCAGCGCGCGTTCGGTGCCGCCCCGCAGCACCTTGCACAAGAACGTGCCGCCGGGTTTCAGAACCTCGAGCGCGAACGCGAGCGCCGCTTCGCAGAGCGCCATGACGCGCAGGTGATCCGTCTCGCGGTGCCCGGTCGCAGGCGCCGCCATGTCGGAGACGACGATGTCGACCGGCCCGGACAGTGCATCCCTGATCGCGTCCGGCGCGGTTGCGTCCATGAAGTCGAGCTTGAGCAGTGCCGCGCCCGCGATCGGCTCCATCTCTTGAATGTCGACGCCGACGACGCGGCCTTCGCCCAGCCGTTCGACCAGCACCTGCGTCCATCCGCCGGGTGCCGCGCCGAGGTCGACCGCACTCTGTCCCCGCTTCAAGATGCGGTGCTTGTCGTCCATCTCCTTCAGTTTGTAGGCCGCGCGCGAGCGGTAGCCCTGCGTCTTTGCCGCCCGCACATAGGGGTCGTTCAGCTGCCGCTCGAGCCAGGCTTGCGAGGATTTCGTGCGGCTTTTGGCCGTGCGCAAACGTTCCTTCAGCGCGCGCCCGGGCGGACGCTTCACGCCGCCGGTCACGGCTGCGCGCCTTGCGGTTTGAAGGTGCCGCGTTTGTGCCGCCGGCCGCGCCCACCGCGCCGTTTGCGTTTGCGCTTCGGCCGCGGTTCTTCGGACCCTTCCATCAATGCCAGAAGCATGCCTTCACGTAGGCCGCGGTCGGCCACGCGCAAGCGCGGCGGCGTCCACAGCGTGAAAATCGACTCGAAGATCGCCAGTCCCGGGATCACGAGTTCGGCGCGCTCGGGTCCGATGCAGGCGTGTCCCGCACGCGCTTCCCGGTTCATGCGCTTCAAACCGGCGATGACGCGCAGAATGTCGTCGCGCCTGAGCCATGCGCCGTCGACCTTCGACCGTTCGTAACGCTCGAGACCGAGGTGGATGCCCGCGATCGTCGTGACGGTTCCCGACGTTCCCAGCATGTGAAAGCTGCCGGCCGGGTGCACGCCCCCGGGCGGGACGCCGGGGAGCGCGCGCAACCGCCGCTTCACTTCGTCCGTCATCGCCTCATAGGTGCCTGGCTCGTCGAGCTTTCCCAAGAACATCTCGGCCAGTGTCACGACGCCGAGCGGCATCGAACCCCAGCGCAACATGCGCGGCAACCGGCCTTGATCGCGAAGGTCGAGCCAGATTAGTTCCGTCGACCCGCCGCCGATGTCGAAGACGAGCGCGCCTTTGTCCGCGCGGTCGAGCAGGGGCGTCACGCCGCGCGCGGCAAGGCGCGCCTCTTCCGCCGGCGGAATGATGTCGAAGTGAAGTCCGGTCTCCGCCGCGACCCGCTTGATGAAGGCCTCGCCGTTCTTCGCGGTGCGGCAGGCTTGGGTTGCGATCGCGCGCGCGCTCGTCACGCCGCGTTTGCGCATCTTTGCGGCGCAGATGCGGATCGCCTCGATCGCGCGGCCCATCGCGGCGTCCGACAGCTCGCCGGTCTGTGAAAGACCCTCGCCGAGCCTGACTGTGCGCGAAAAAGAATCGAGGACGCGAAAGCCGCCAGGCTCGGGCTTTGCGACCAAGAGCCGGCAGTTGTTCGTACCGAGGTCGAGCGCAGCATAGATGTGCCCCGGCCTGGCGCCTTGCGGCGCCGCGCCC
>CAZLRW010000145.1:0-6654 GCA_964561925.1 uncultured Flavobacteriaceae bacterium | reverse complement strand
CCGACCTTCGGGATCGTCTGGCAAACGTCGCCTTCTTCGTTGACGCGCCACACACCCCGTTCGACATAGTCGAGTTCTTCGATCGGCGCATGCGGGACGCGCGCGCCCAGCCGGCGGAACCGCGCTTCAAGCTTGCCGTTGTAGTCGTAGTACACCTGCCACGGAAACTCGCTGCGCGACGGCACGTCTTCCGGGGCCGATCCGTCGGCGAAACCTTCCGAGCCGCGCAGCGTGTGACCGGCCAGCCAGTCGCGGACGTTGCCGCGCCGGCCGATGACGACCACGCGCTCCCGCGGCCAATCCTCACGCGATTTCGGCTTGTCGGGCGCGCCCTTCGGCGGGTCGTTTGCGAGTGCGTGACCCATCAACGCCAAGAGTGCGACGCAAACCAAAACCGCTGCGCCGGTGACCAACCGCATCACGTCCTCCGACCGCCCCATTTCATCGCAAGGGCTGACTATTTGTCAGGGAAATTGGATCAAATTTTCGGCCGGATGGCAAAGCAGAACTGCGCCACCAAATGCCGGTGTTTGTCGGGTACGATGATCAAGACGTCCGCAATCGCTACGATATTGTAGCCCGGCCGCTTCGCCACCGCCGCGAAGATTTGATCCAGCGACGGCCATTTGCGGTAATCGAACGGCGGCGGGGGCGGCGCCAGGAACGCCCGCGCATCGTCGACCAGGATGCAATGCTCGTGGGGCGATGCGAGGACCGTTTCCAACTCCGCGACGAGCGGACAGATGTCGTGATCCGCGAAGTACCCAGCCCCCGCATGGGCATCGAGCCAGAACAGCGCCGGCCCTTTGAGTTCGCCCATGATCTTCGGCAACTCGGACGTGGAGTCGCCGAGAAGATACGCGATGTTCGCCGCGCCTGAATTGTTCGCCTTCGCCTGGCGTTGGAACTCGGGATTGATCTCGACCGTCCACACCCGCTCGAACGTCCGCGCCGCCCAACCGAGCGCGCCCCCGACATACGTTCCCGTTTCGACGAAGTCGCGAAGCGCTCCCGCCCGCGCCAACTCGCGCGCAAGATCGGAAAGGGGGGAGAGATGTATAGAGCCCACGGAACCGCCCTTTCGCTATCTCCGAACAATGCCGCGAATTCTGTAGCCACAGGCGGTAAACAACGCAAAGCCTACGCAGGTCACTCTGCCGCGCTTTACACGCGCCGCCGGAGAGGCTACACGCTCCTCGCAACTCGATTCCCGAGTGATTTGTTGATGGAAAGGGATCGGCTTGCAACTCCGCGAAGCTCTGACATTTGACGACGTCCTGCTGACGCCGGGCGCCTCCGACGTGTTGCCGGGCCAGGCCGACACGCGCACGAAACTCACGAAGACGATCGAACTGGCGGTGCCGCTCATCTCCGCCGCCATGGACACGGTGACCGAGGCCCGCCTCGCCATCGCCATGGCCCAGAGCGGCGGCATGGGCGTCATCCACCGCAACATGACGCCCGACGAACAGGCGAACCACGTGCGCCAGGTCAAGAAGTTCGAAAGCGGCATCGTCTTCAATCCGATCTCGATCTCGCCCGACGCGACGCTCGCCGAAGCGCGCACGTTGCGCGAGACGCACCGCATCTCCGGCATTCCCGTCGTCGAGCCGAAGAGCGGAAAGCTCGTCGGCATCCTCACGAACCGCGACGTGCGGTTCGCCACCGACCCGCGACAGCTCGTCTCGCAGCTGATGACGAAGGAAAAGCTCGTCACTGTGCGCCAGTCGATCGGCATGGACGAGGCCAAGCGCCTGCTCCACCAGCACCGCATCGAAAAACTGCTCGTCGTCGACGATCAATACCGCTGCGTCGGCCTGATCACCGTGAAGGACATCGAAAAGGCCGAGTCACACCCGAACGCCGCGAAGGATGCGCAAGGTCGTCTTCGCGTTGGCGCCGCGACCACAGTGGGCGCCGACGGTCTCGCGCGGACCGAGGCCTTGATCGCTGCCGGCGTCGACGTCGTCGTCGTCGACACCGCGCACGGCCACTCCGCCCGCGTGATCGAGACGGTCGCCAAGATCAAGCGCATGTCGAACGAAACGCAGGTCATC
This sequence comes from uncultured Flavobacteriaceae bacterium, assembly GCA_964561925.1. Classification (GTDB taxonomy): domain Bacteria; phylum Pseudomonadota; class Alphaproteobacteria; order Micropepsales; family Micropepsaceae; genus SZUA-430. The sequence continues at coordinate 4,597 of CAZLRW010000145.1, read as the reverse complement.
GCGGGCAACGTCGCAACAGCCGAGGCCGCGACCGCGCTGATGAACGCCGGCGCGGACGGAATCAAGGTCGGCATCGGCCCCGGCTCGATCTGCACGACGCGCATGGTCGCGGGCGTGGGCGTGCCGCAGCTGACCGCGATCATGGACGTGGTCTCGGCGGCCAGGTCCCGTGGTGTCCCCGTGATCGCCGACGGCGGGATCAAATACTCGGGCGACTTCGCCAAAGCGATCGCCGCGGGCGCGAACTGCGCCATGCTGGGCTCGTTGTTCGCTGGCACCGACGAAAGCCCGGGCGAGGTGTTCCTCTACCAAGGCCGCAGCTACAAATCCTATCGCGGCATGGGTTCGCTCGGCGCTATGGCGCGCGGCTCCGCCGACCGCTACTTCCAGGCCGAGGTCAACGACACGCTGAAACTCGTGCCCGAAGGCGTCGAGGGGCAAGTGCCGTACAAAGGCCCGCTCGCCAGCGTCGTCCACCAACTCGCCGGCGGTCTGCGCGCTTCGATGGGCTATACGGGCGCAAAGACGATCGCCGACTTCCAGGCGAACGCAAAGTTCGTGCGCATCTCGTCCGCGGGCCTGCGCGAAAGCCATCCGCACTCGATCACCGTTACGCGCGAGTCGCCGAACTATCCGATGTCGGGCTAGTGCGACGTCGACCCGTCGCTTCAATTTCCAGCGCTTCCCCCCTTGAGGGGGAAGCTGGCGCGCCGAAGGCGCGACTGATGGGGGGGCACCTTCGCCGGAGGGCCCCCCATCCGTCTCGCCGCGTGTCGCGGCGATCCACCTTCCCCCTCAAGCGGGGAAGGGCTTGTCTTTGGGCGATCCGATGACCCCCGGCGCGCGCCTCGCCGCGGCGGCGGAGATACTGGCCGACATCTTCGCGCGCAAAGCCGCCGCCGATCGCGCGCTGGCGGCCTGGGGCAAGGCGCACCGCTTCGCCGGTTCGAAGGACCGCGCCGCGATCGCCGAGCGCGTCTACGCCTGCCTGCGCCGCCGCAACGAATGCGCATTCGCGATGGACGCCGACAGCCCGCGCGCGCTCGTCATCGGCTCGCTCGTCGTCGCCGATGCGCTCGACGGCGACGCGATCGCAGCCCTCTGCAAAGACGGCAGCCATGCGCTAGGCGCGCTCACCGAGGCTGAGCGCGCGAGCCTGCAGACGCGGCGCACGCCAAGCGACCCTTGGATCGCCCTGAACTATCCGCAGTGGCTGCATGCCGGTCTTGCCGCAGCGTTCGGTGACGACCTTGCGCGCGAGATGGCGGCGCTGAACGCCCGCGCGCCGCTCGACCTGCGCGCGAACACGCTGAAGACGACGCGCGAGGCCGCGATCCGCGAACTCGAGGCGGCGGGCCTGAAGCCGCAAGCCTGCGCGACGCCCGCCGCGATCCGCCTGACGGACACCGATGCGAAAGTGACCGCGCTCCCCGCCTACAAAGACGGTCGCATCGAAGTCCAGGACGAAGCCTCGCAGCGCGCCGTCCTGTTCGCACAAGTGCGTCCCGGGGACACGGTGGTAGACCTCGCCGCCGGCGCCGGCGGCAAGACGCTGGCGCTTGCCGCGGCGATGGCGAACAAGGGCCGCATCCTGGCCTGCGACGTCGAGCCTCTGCGTCTGAAGAACATGGAGCCGCGCATCGCGCGCGCCGGCGCCACGATCGTCGAGATCGTCGGCGACCCGTATGGCGGCGCGATCAAGACCGCGGCAGGCGAGGGCGCCGACGTCGTCTTCGTCGACGCTCCGTGTTCTGGTACCGGCACTTGGCGGCGGAACCCGGAATCGAAGTGGACGCTCGACGAAGCCCGCCTGGCCGCCTACCGCGCCGCGCAGGCCAAACTCCTTGACCGCGCCGCCGAACTCGCCAAACCAGACGGCCGCATCCTCTACGCCGTCTGCTCCGTCCTGCCGCAGGAAGGCGAAGTGCAAGCGAAAGCGTTCGTCGCGCGCCATCCGAACTGGCGCGCCGCGCGAAGTCTCATACTCACCCCCGCGCGCGATCAGACCGACGGCTTCTTTGCTGCTGAGCTTCGGCGCGGCTGAGACCTCACGCCGCTTGCCGCGCATGACCCGCGCACTATAGTTACGACCCATGACCCGCCGCCAACGCCGCACTGCGTTTCTTGTCGGAGCCTTAGGTGTCGCCGTGTTCGCGGTCGTGCTGCTCGTCACCGCGCTCGGCGACAACGTGCTCTATTTCTATTCGCCCAGCGAGGCCAAGGCGCGCGCCGTGCCGCCCGGCCGTACGATCAATTTGGGCGGCCTCGTCGAGAAGGGCAGCGTCGAACGGCCGGGCGGACTTGAGGTTCGCTTCCGCGTCACCGACGGCGATGCGGCCGTCGCGGTGAGCTACGATCGTGACCTGCCGGACCTCTTCCGGGAGGGGCAGGGCGTTGTGGTCACCGGGGCGTTCAAGGATGACGGCTCCTTTGCGGCCTCCAACGTGCTTGCGAAGCACGACGAGACCTACATGCCGCCTGAGGTGGCACGTGCGCTGAAGGACAAGGGCGTCTGGAAGGACGGCGAGCCCGCGCCATCGAAAGTGCCTTGATTTTCTGCGGGTTTGTCACGTTCGCGTGACGTTACGGGCACTTAATCATCCGGACAGATTTAAGACATGATCCGGGGTCTATATACTGTCTCAACCTGAAGGTGCCGCCGCATGGGTGGGCGCCGTTTCCCAAGGAGAAGTCGATGTCCGCCGGTTCCGCGTCTGAAGGCTCCGCATCCGCAAAGCCCCGTTCGAGCATGCTTGTCGCCAGCGCCGCGGCACTCGCGCTGGCGGTCGCTTCGGGCGTGGTGATCGGCTTCGTCTGGGGCGGGGGCGGCCCGGCGGCAGTCGCAGAACCGAAGTCGGACGACAAGCTCTCGATCACGACGGCGCCTTCGACCGCGCCGGCACCCGTACTGATGGGCGGCATTCAGCTCCCCAGCCTCGCCAACATCGTCGAGCGCGTGTCGCCGGCGGTGGTCAGCCTCGAAGCGAAGGTCTCGCCGGACGCACCGACCGCGCGCGGCGGAGAAGAGGGTGAGGACGAACTCGATCAGCTGCCGCCCAACCTGCGCGATCTGTTTGAACGTTTCCGCCGCGGCGCGCCGAACCAGCGCCGCCCGCGCGGCGAGGTCCAGGGCTCGGGTTTCGTCGTCGACCCGAACGGCTACATCGTCACGAACAACCACGTCGTTCAGAACGCAACCGACATACAGGTCACGTTCTCCGACGGCAAGAAATACAAGGCGAAGCTGATCGGCCGCGACGAACCGACCGATATCGCGCTTATCAAGGTCGACGGCGCGAAGTTCCCCTCGGTCGTCTTCGCCGACGACAGCAAGGTCCGCGTGGGCGACTGGGTGCTCGCGGTGGGCAACCCGTTCGGCTTGGGCGGCACGGTGACGGCGGGCATCGTCTCGGCGCGCGGCCGCGACGAAGTCGCCGGTGCTCAGTTCACGGACTATCTGCAGATCGACGCCGCGATCAACCGCGGCAACTCAGGCGGCCCGACGTTCGACTTGAACGGACGCGTGATCGGCGTGAACACGCTGATCTTCTCGCCGTCCGGCGGCAGCGTCGGCATCGGTTTTGCGATCCCTTCGAACACCGTGCGCCGCGTGATTGAAGAACTGAAGCGCGCGGGCAGCGTCACGCGCGGCTGGCTGGGCGTGCAGATCCAAAGCCTGAGCGACGATGCGGCCCAGGCGCTGGGCCTGCCCAACGCGCAAGGCGCGATCGTTGCCGAAATCATCGACGGCAGCCCCGCCGCGAAGGCCGGCGTCCGCCAGGGCGACGTGATCCTCAACATGAACGGCACGGTGATCAAGGACAACCGCGACCTCTCGCGTAAGGTTGCAGCCCTTCAGGTCGGCCAGGCGGCGTCCTTCACGGTCTGGCGCGACAACCGCCGTCAGACGATCAACGTCACGATCGCCAAGCGCCCGGGCGAAGACCGCCTCGCGCGCAACGACCGCTCCGACGACAAGAGCGACCGCGGCGGGTCCTCCTCGTCCGGCGAAGCGAAGGTTGCGGCGCTGGGTCTCGACCTCGCCACGATCACGCCGGCCGTGCGCCGCGAGTTCGATCTCGACGCCTCGACGAAGGGCGTGCTGATCACCGAAGTCGACCCGGAGAGCGACGCGGCCGAGCGCGGCATCCGTCCCGGCGACCGCATCATCGCGGTGGCGGGAACGGAAGTGCGCGGCGTCTCCGACGTGAAGTCCGCCGTCGACACCGCGAAGTCGCAAAGCCGCCCCTCGGTTCTGCTCTTCGTCGAAACGGCGCGCGGGGGCAAAGTCTACGTCCCCGTGAAGCTCAAAAAGTGATGCTGGCTTGGGGGCGGAGCGCAACCGCCCCCATCGTCCCTTTGCCCCCATCAGAGGACGCAACAATATGCGAATTCTCGTAGTCGAGGACGACCGCGAAGCGGCGGCCTATCTCACCCGCGGCCTCCGCGAAAGCGGCCACATCGTCGATCAGGCCGGCGACGGCGAAGACGGTTTGCATTTGGCGATCGCCGGCAACTACGACGTGGCCGTCGTCGACCGTATGATGCCGCGCCTCGACGGCTTGGGCATGGTGCGCCGCCTGCGCGAGGAGGGCAA
>CAZLRW010000144.1:0-8588 GCA_964561925.1 uncultured Flavobacteriaceae bacterium | reverse complement strand
CGCCCGATCCCGCGAACCTCACCTTACCCCCAGTGGCGGACGATTGGCGCGGGCAGGTGCGCCCGACGGACGCGCGGCTTGTTTCAGCACTGGCGCGCGAACTCGACAGCAATGACGTTGATGGCGGCCTGCATCGTCATCCGGCGCTTGGCGAAACTGACGTTGCCCGCCGACTTGCCGCGACAAGTGACGACCTCACGGAACTACTCGACGACGACCCCCAAACAGTCGGTTTCGGCAAACCCCTTCGCACAAGCGCCTTGCAGCGTGCGCACGCCATGAATAGCGGCCCGCACAAGCCTCACGACGATCTCATGCCGAGCTTTTGACCCCGATGAAACCTCGTCTCCACGCGTATCTGACCGATGACGTGAACGCCCAGCTCGATCTCTTGGCGGCGAGGCCAGGCTCTTCGAAGTCGGCGATCGTGAACGACGCGCTGAAAACATTCTTCGCGAAGGGGGCAAGCACCGGGATCGATCCAGTCTTGCGCGTCCGACTCGACAAGGTCGCGCGCCATCTGGAGCGGCTCGAACGCGATCAGCAGGTCCTGCTCGAATGCTTAGCGCTTTTCATCCGGTTCGAACTCATGATCACGGCGCCGGTTCCGGACAGCGATCAGCCGGCGGCGAAAGCCCTGGGCAACGAGCGGTTCAACAATTTCATCGCGCAAGTCGGACGCAGGCTCGCTGCCGGCCGCAGTCTTACGCGCGAAGTTCTGGATCAGGTGTCGCCCCAGCCGCGGATCGGTTCAACGCGGGACGAAGGGGGGGCCAGCGCATGACCTCGTTCATGACCTCCGACGAAACCCGGGACCGCCGTCGCGCGATGCTGCGCACCGCGATGGGTCCGGTCATCGGCGCGGCGCTTCTCGATCCGGCTGTCATCGAAATCATGGTGAACCCCGATGGGGTCGTTCGTGTCGACCGGCGCGGGACAGGGCGAGTGAGCACCGGCGAGCAGCTGACGCCCGCCGAGGCCGAGCGGATTATCCGCATGATCGCAAGCCACGTGCACGTCGAAGTGCACGGCGCCAATCCCATTGTGAGCGCGGAATTGCCCGAGACGGGCGAGCGGTTTGAAGGTGTGTTGCCGCCGGTTGCGAGCGCGCCGTGTTTCGCGATCCGTAAACCGATCGGCCATGTCTTGCGTCTCGAAGACTATGTCGCCGATCAAATCCTGTCGCCGTTGCACGCAGCGGTGCTGCGCCAAGGCGTCGCCGAGCGCAAGACGATTCTGATCGCTGGCGGCACGAGTTCTGGCAAGACGACCTTGGCCAATGCGCTTCTTGCGGACATGGCTGCGGCGGACGAGCGGGTTGTCCTCATCGAAGATACGCGCGAGCTGCAGTGCGCGGCGAAGGACACGGTGGCGCTACGCACCGTGCGCGGTAGCGTGACCTTGGCCGACCTTGTGCGCTCGACCATGCGTTTGCGTCCCGACCGGATCATTGTCGGCGAAGTCCGCGGCGGCGAGGCGCTCGACATGCTCAAGGCCTGGAACACGGGCCATCCGGGTGGGATCGCGACCGTGCACGCGAACTCGGCCGTCTCAGCGCTCAGCCGCTTGGAGCTTTTGATCCAGGAAGCGGTCACAGTCGTTCCGCGCGCGCTGATCGCCCAAGCGATTGATCTCATTGTTTTCATCTCAGGACGCGGCGGCGACCGGCGGGTCGAGACGGTTGCGGCCATGGAAGGCTTTTCGGGCGGCGAATACCGCCTGCGCACGATCGATAGTCACGCTGCCCTGACCCTCGCCAAGGAGACTCCACGATGCTGAAGCATCTTCGTCACCGTTCGCTTGCTTTGTCTGCGACCGCCTTTGTTGCGTTAGCCAGCCCCGCGTTCGCGGCGGGCTCTAATATGCCTTGGGAGGCGCCGCTGCAATCGATCCTAGAGTCGATTCAAGGTCCGGTTGCGCGCATCGTCGCCGTCATCATCATTATCGTCACCGGCCTCTCGCTGGCATTCGGCGAAACGTCGGGCGGGTTCCGCCGGCTCGTGCAAATCGTCTTCGGGCTTTCGATCGCGTTCGCTGCGACGAGCTTCTTCCTGACGTTCTTTTCGTTCGGCGGCGGAGCGCTGGTTTGATGGCGCTCCCGGGCTTTGAGATTCCGCTTCATCGCGCGCTCACCGAATCCATTCTGCTGGGCGGCGCGCCGCGGTCGGTCGCGATCGTGAATGGCACCATAGCGGCCGCACTGGGCCTCGGTCTCAGGCTTTGGATCGCAGGCCTGGCCTTCGGCATCATCGGTCACGCAATCGCGGTCTATGCCGCGAAGCGCGATGCGCAGTTCGTCGAAGTCTTAGGTCGCCATCTCCGGCAGAAGGCTCATCTCGCATGCTGAACCTGCGCGAATACCGGCGAACCTCGAAGCTTCTGGCGGACTATCTGCCGTGGGCGGCATTGATCGCACCCGGAATCGTCTTGAACAAGGACGGGAGCTTTCAGCGGAGTTTCCGGTTTCGGGGGCCGGACCTCGAGAGCGCGACAGAAGCCGAACTCGTTGCGGCCTGTGCGCGGCTTAACAACGTCTTTCGTCGGCTGGGTTCGGGATGGGCGGTCTTCATCGAAGCCGAGCGGTATCCGGCGCCCGGATATCCAGTCTCGCGCTTTCCCGATCCGCTCTCGTGGGTCGTCGATCAGGAGCGGCGGGCATTGTTCGAGCCGGAACTCGAATTGGGTGCCGAGCCAAATCAAAAACCGCGGCTGCATCACGAGAGCGCCTACCACCTCACCCTACTCCATATGCCGCCGGAGGACAGAGCGAACCGGGCGGAGCAAATGTTGCTCTCGCGGCCGACGCCCGGGCAAAGCCTTGCCGGCCGGGATTTCCTCGTGTTCTTCATCGCCGAGACGGGACGGATTCAAGACCTGCTGTCGGGTCTGATGCCCGAGCTCGAAGCGCTCGATGATGCCGAAACGCTCACCTACCTCCACGCCACGATTTCGACGAGGCGCCATCCGGTCGCCGTGCCCGAGACGCCGATGTACCTCGACGGTGTTCTTGTCGACGAGCCGCTGCTTGGCGGCTTGGAACCAATGCTGGGCGACCAGCATCTCAGAGTCCTCGGGATTAGAGGGTTTCCGAATCTGACGCGGCCCGGATTGTTGGACGAACTAAACGATCTGCATGTCCCGTATCGTTGGATCACGCGGTTTATGCCGCTCGACAAGCCGGCCGCCGCGCACGCTCTTACGAAGCTCCGCCGACAGTGGTTTGCGAAGCGCAAGTCAATTCTCGCGATTCTCCGCGAAGTCATGTTCAACGAGCCGACTTCGCTCATCGACTCCGACGCCGACAACAAGGCCGCCGATGCGGATGCAGCGCTGCAGGAACTCGGAAGCGACGACGTCGCGTTCGGCTATCTGACGACCACGGTCGTCGTTTGGGACGAGAGCGCGACAGTCGCAAACGAGAAGTTGCGCGCGGTGGAGCGGGTCATCAACGGTCGCGGTTTCACAACGATCCGCGAGACCGTGAACGCGGTCGAGGCATGGCTCGGCACCGTGCCGGGTCAAGTTTACGCGAATGTCCGCCAACCTCTGGTTCACACGCTCAACCTCGCGCATTTGATGCCGCTGTCGGCTGTGTGGGCGGGACCGGAGCGCAACGACCATCTTGCGGGCCCGCCGCTGCTGATGGCCGCGACGCAAGGATCGACGCCGTTCCGGCTGTCGACGCATGTCGGCGACGTCGGACACATGTTCATCGTCGGCCCGACGGGTGCGGGCAAGTCGGTGTTGCTTTCGCTGATGGCGCTGCAGTTCCGCAGGTATGCGAACGCTCAGGTCTACATTTTCGACAAGGGATTTTCGGCCCGCGCCGCCGTGCTCGCTATGGGTGGCGATCACTTCGCGTTGGGCGCTGCCGGAGCGCTTGCTTTTCAGCCGCTGGCGAAGATCGATGATCCTGCCGTCAGAAGCTGGGCGGCGGAGTGGGTGCAGAGCCTGATCGCGCATGAGCGCGTCACGCTCACGCCGGAGGTGAAAGAAGCGATCTGGTCGGCATTGACGAGCCTAGCTTCCGCGCCGGTTGCCGAGCGGACACTGACCGGTCTTTCCGTGCTGTTGCAATCGAACACGCTGAAAGCAGCATTGGCGCCTTACACACTTGAAGGTCCATTCGGCCGGTTGCTCGACGCCGCGGAGGATCATCTCGCGATCGACGATCTCCAGTGCTTCGAGATGGAAGAGTTGATGCATGCCCCGGCTGTCGCCGGGCCAGTGCTTACCTATCTCTTTCATCGCCTCGAAGCGAAGTTCGACGGCAAGCCAACGCTGCTCTTGATCGACGAAGCGTGGGTCTTCCTCGACGATCCGCTGTTTGCCGGGCGCATCCGCGAATGGCTGAAGACGCTCCGGAAGAAGAATGTTGCCGTCGTCTTTGCGACGCAGTCGCTCTCGGATATCGCCGAGAGCAAGATCGCCCCGGTTGTGATCGAAAGCTGCCCGCAACGCATTTTTCTGCCGAACGATCGCGCGCTCGAACCGCAGGTGCGAGCGGCTTACGAGCGGTTTGGACTCAATGAGCGTCAAATCGGATTGATCGCTGCCGCAACGCCGAAGCGGGACTACTACCTGCAATCGCGCCGCGGCAATCGGTTATTTGAGCTGGGCTTGGGTCCAATCGCACTCGCCATCTGCGCAACGTCGAGCCCGGCCGATCAGGCGCGCATTGTTAAGACGCTCGCTGAATCAGGCCCAGATGCCTTCGCCGAATCTTGGCTCAAGACCAAAGGGCTCGGCTGGGCAGTGGACCTTATGCGCGAGTTCTCACCCATCACTCTGAAGGAGGATCATCCATGAAGTTTAGAACTCTTGCTCTTGCCGCTGTCGCCACGTTTGCACTTGAAATCGCGCCGGCCCAAGCAGTCATCGTCTTCGATCCCTCAAACTTCGGGGAGAACGTGCTGCAGGCTGCTCGCGCGCTCGAACAGATCAACAATCAGATCAAGAGTCTGCAGAATGAAATGACGATGCTGGAAGACATGGCCAAGCATCTCGAGAAGCTCGGTTTCACATCGTTGCCCGAGATCGAATCCGCACTCAAAGACATCAACTCCCTGATGGCCAAGGCAAAGGGCATTGCCTTCGACGTAAAGGCCACCACCGATGGGTTCAAAAAACTGTTTCCGGAACGCTTTGCAGCATCGCTGACCTCGGGCGACCTCAGCCGCGGCGCGCTCGAACGTTGGAGCGAGGCTATGAAGGCGCTGGAGCACACGATGACGGTGCAGTCGCAGATCGTGGCAAGTGTGGACGCCGATGCCTCAACGCTGTCGCGGCTTATCGCTGAAAGCCAAGGCGCGATTGGAAGCTTGCAAGCTGCGCAAGCTGGAAACCAACTCATCGCGCTCTCGGCGAAGCAGCAACTTCAAACGCAAGAGCTCATGGCCGCGCAGTTTCGGGCGCAAGCGCTGGAACAGGCGCGACAAGCCCAGGCGCAAGAACAGGCGCGGGCGCAGTTCCAGCGCTTTTTGGGCGACGGGCAAGTCTATACGCCGTTGAACTAAGGCTTTCGGCTCGCGAGACGACTTCATGAACAACGTCAACGTTATCGATCGCTTCCTGGACACGTTCATCCGCTACATCGACTCCGGTTTTGGGCTCTTGGCGGTAGAGGTAGCGTTTCTGACGACGATCCTCGTCGCGATCGACATCACGCTTGCGGGACTCTCTTGGGCGATGGACGAGAGTTCGAATTTGATCGCCCGTCTCCTGAGCAAAGTGCTCTACGTGGGCGCCTTCGCTCTGATCTTGAACAACTGGCCGGCGTTCGCTGGCCTGGTCTTCCAGTCATTTTCGGGGCTTGGCCTTGCGGCCACCAACAACGCGCTCACACCGCAGGACCTTTTGCGGCCGGGCTTTGTGGCGGGGACCGGGTTCACGGCCGCCCACCCGCTTCTTGAGCAGGCAGGGTCGTTGCTCGGTTTCACGACGTTCTTCGACAATGCGGTCACGATCATCGTGTTGACGTTTGCCTGGATCGTCGTGGTTCTCGCGTTCTTCATCCTGGCGGTGCAGCTCTTCATCACGATCATCGAGTTCAAACTGACCACGCTCGCAGGCTTCGTGCTCGTGCCGTTCGCGCTTTGGAGCAAGAGCGCGTTCTTGGCCGAGCGCGTTCTCGGCAACGTGTTTTCTTCGGGCATCAAGATCATGGTTTTGGCGGTGATCGTTGGCATCGGGACGACACTATTTGCCGAGTTCACGACAGCGACCCAGGGCCAAGAGCCGAACCTTGAGCAGGCGATGACGCTTGTGCTCGCATCGATCGCACTCTTCGGTCTTGGCATCTTCGGGCCGGGGATCGCGACAGGCCTCGTCGCCGGCGCGCCGCAGTTGGGCGCCGGCGCCGCCGTCGGAACGGTCGGCGCACTCGCCGCCGGAACGATGGCCGCAGGTGCGACGGCGCTCGGCACGGCGCGGCTAGCTGCAGGCGCAGTATCGGCGGTCCGCGCTGGGTCGTTACTGCCGAGCATGTCGTCATCAACGCCGTCGAAAGTGGCGGGCTCGGCGGGCGAGGGGAGCGATCCTCCGACCGGCGGTCCAACATCGGGCGCAGCGCCATCTGCGTCGGCAAGCATTGGCGCTGGTGGCGCACCAAGTGGTGGCGCACGCTCGCAATCGGCGCCAAGCAAACCAGCAGCCGCGAACGCCAGTGCAACGCCGAACTGGGCCCGCCGCCTTCGCGCCGAGCAACGTTGGCACAGCCGCATCCACACCGTCGAGCAGACCGTGAAAGAAGGCGACCGGCCAGGCAGCGGCGCCGCGCCTGACCTCAAAGGTGAGAGATGATGTTCAAGCGGACGCAAAATCGGTACGGCGAGACACCGGTCGCCGAAACGCCCTATCAGCGGGCGCAACAAGTCTGGGACGAGCGGCTCGGCTCCGCCCGCGTTCAGGCGATGAACTGGCGCGCGATGGCGTTCGCCTGCTTGGCGCTCGCGGTGTTCCTGGCGCTGAGTCTCGCCTGGCTGTCGGCACAAGGACGTATCACGCCCTACATTGTCCAAGTCGACAAGTTCGGCACGGTCCAAGGAATTGCGCCTGCCACGACGGCGTACAATCCGACCGATGCGGAGATTGCGGCGACGCTTTCGCGATTCATCAGTGATGTGCGGGCGCTCTCGATCGATCCGATCGTCGTGCGCAAGAACTGGCTTGAGGCTTACGACTTTGCGACCGACCGCGCCGCCGAAACGTTGAACGCCTATGCCCGCGTCAACGATCCGTTTAAGTCGGTTGGGCAACGCTCCGTCTCCGTTGAGGTGACAAGCGTCGTGCGTGCTTCGGATACATCGTTTCAGGTCAAGTGGACCGAGCACACGTTTGAAGCGGGCCACGCGTCGAAAACCGAGCGCTGGACCGGCATCCTGACCATCGTCGTCCGCCAGCCGAACTCCGTCGAAGTCCTCCGCAAGAATCCGCTCGGAATCTACGTGCACGGACTCGATTGGTCGCGCGAACTCAATCCGGGAGAAGTGCAATGAAAGCGAACATCGTCGTCGCATTGGTTTTGGGCCTTCCCCTCGCGGCTTGTGCCGCGACCGGGGCGCCACCGCCCCGAATTACCTACGACAACGAAGAGCTGAAGCCAGCAGTCGTAACACCCGAACCGCCGAAGCCTGTCGAGATCGTGACGGTGCCGGAACCCTTGCCGCTACCCGGGCAACTGAAAGCGGCTCCCACAAAGGAGAAGCCGAAGCGCGTGCTTCCACCCAAAGCGCGCGTTGATGCCGCGAACCGGGCGGCGGCGCTCGAACCTGCGCGCGACGGCTACGTGAACGCCGTCCAAGTCTATCCGTTCACCGAGGGCGCGCTCTATCGGCTTTATACGGCGCCGGAGAAAGTCAGTGACATCGCGCTGCAACCCGGCGAGAAACTCACTGCCGTGTCCGCCGGCGACACCGTGCGATGGATCGTGGGGGATACGGCAAGCGGCAGCGGCGACACGGCGCAGGTGCATATTTTGGTGAAGCCGACGGCTGCGGGTTTGAGGACGAACCTCGTGATCACGACGAACCGGCGCGTCTACCATTTGGAACTTGAGAGCACCGACCACAGCTATATGGCGGCACTGTCATGGCGTTACCCGCAAGATCAGCTAATTGCACTGCGTGCCCGCAACGAGCAGGCGAGTGAGACCGCCGTACAAGCAGTTGATATGGGCCTGAGCCTTGATCAGCTTCGCTTCCGCTATGAGATCACCGGCGACGACCCACCGTGGCGGCCGTTCCGCGCATTCGACGACACCCACAAGGTCTATATCGAATTCCCGGAACGGCTCGACCAGAGCGAAGCGCCGCCGTTGTTCATTGTCGGGGCCCAGGGCGACGCCGAACTCGTGAACTACCGGGTGCGAGGGCGGTATTACATTGTCGACCGTTTGTTTGGCGCAGCCGAACTACGTCTGGGGCGCGATCCGCAGCAGGTCGTGCGGATCAGCCGGTCCGACAGTGACGCGTCCTCAATTGGAGGTCGGCGACCGTGACATCTGCCGCCCCACCAGACGCCGGCACGCCGCAGCAGACTGAACCACTTGCGCTCAGAGCAAAGCCGCGGCCGGTGACACGGTTCAATCG
>CAZLRW010000143.1:0-8629 GCA_964561925.1 uncultured Flavobacteriaceae bacterium | reverse complement strand
ACCAGGAACGCGAAGGCCAAGACCTCGCCCTCCACGGCGAGAGCATTCATCAATAGGAATTCGCTTGGCATCCGTTTGTCGGCTTGCCAAGCCGTAGCTTGCGGACGCTGCGCGCGCCTTCGCCCAACCGGGCTTCGGCGTGGCAGCGTTCGCTTGGCTATCGCAAGCGAAGGCTGGTGGTGAAGAGGTTTGTTACTTCGGCCAGCCGTGAGGTGAGGGTTCGATTCCCTCCGCGTCGCAAGACGCGCGGCTCGAAGGCGAGCGCACGGAGCCCCGATGAGGGGCGTATAAATCTCGAAAGTTCCCCGGTCCCCTCCATTGCCACAGCGATGGAGGGCAATCTAAGGCGGTGGTGAAGACATCTGTTACTTCGCTCATAACGAGAGGGTCGTGGGTTCGAGTCCCACTGGGTGCAACACTTGCGCACCCATAGCTCAGCGGTAGAGCATCTGGGGGAAACCCCAATAGCAGTGTCGCCTGTTCCCCGCCGAATTTCCAAGCGCCGCCTCGCTCGCGACGTCCGTCACTCGCGCGCGCCCCACGGCGGCTGCTATCGAAGGACGATGCCCATGCTCACGATCCGCTTCACGAAACTCAGCGATGCGCGCCATCGCTTCGAATGCGTGCGCGCCGATGGCACGCGCGACTCGGTCGAACTTGAGACGCGCAGCTTCCTGCTCCACGACCTCATCCACCTCGCGGTCGAAACGGAAGCGGGCCTGACGCAGTCTTTCTATGGCGCGCTCGCAACCGGCCGCGGCTATGGCGAGCTATCCGAAATGGGACCACCCGCAGGCGAGCTCTCCATGACGGAGGCGGTCGTCGCCGTGATGACGAACGCAGCGAAGGGCCAAGCGACGCCGGCGCAAGCGATCGCCGGATTGAAAAACTTGCTCGATGCGCACGGCGACACAATACCGCCATGGCTGACGGAGGCCTTCGTCGAACGCGCGCTCGAACGCTTGCGCCGCCTGCAAGGTCAATGGAAAGCGACGCGCTTCGGCGAGACGATGGAACTGAAATTCGGATAGACGAACTCAAAGGGAGGGGCCGATGGCCAAACTGAACATCTTCAAGCGCTTCAAGAAACAGCGCACGCACGAAGGCGCGCCTGCGCGCACGTTCGGTCCCGAACAGCAGCTGCGCCGTTCGGTGATGAACTGCATGCTCTGGGAGGATCAGTTCTACGAAGACGGCGAAGCGATCGCCGACCGCATCCAAGCGCTCGTGCCGAAGGTGGCACCGGAAACGGTTGCGCAAATCGCGATCGACGCCCGCGAAAAGATGAAGCTCCGCCATGCGCCGCTTCTCCTCGTGCGCGCGATGGCGGCAAGCGCCGAGCACCGTCCGCTGGTCGCAGCGACGCTCGCCCGCGTGATCCAGCGCCCGGACGAAATGACGGAATTCCTCGCCATCTATTGGTCCGACGTCATCGGTCCAATGCAGCAGCGGAAGAAGCGTCCGGTTCCGGCGCAGGTGAAGAAGGGCCTCGCCAAGGCGTTCGAGAAATTCGACGCCTATCAGCTCGCGAAGTACGACCGCGACGGGCCGGTGCGCCTGCGCGACGTGCTGTTCTTGACCCACGCCAAACCCTCGAACGCGGATCAGGCGAAGGTCTGGAAGCAGCTCGTCGACGGCACGCTCGCCTCGCCGGACACGTGGGAGGTTCAGCTCTCCTCCGGCGCCAGCAAGAAGGAAACGTTCGAACGCCTGATCGCCGAGAAGAAGCTCGGCGCGCTCGCGCTCCTGCGCAACCTTCGCGGCATGCTGACCGCGGGCGTCGCGAAGAAGACGATCGCGAGCGCACTCGATGCCATGCGCACCGACCGCGTGCTGCCGTATCGTTTCATCGCGGCCGCGCGCTACGCCCCGGACTTCGAGCCGGAACTCGAGAAGGCGATGTTCCGCTCGCTCGAAGGCCACGCGAAGCTTCCGGGCGAAACGCGCATCCTGGTCGACGTGTCGGGTTCGATGGACGTGCCGTTGTCGGCGCGGTCTGAGATGGCGCGCCTCGACGCCGCCTGCGGCCTCGCGGTTCTCGCCCGCGAGATCTGCGACGACGTCGAGATCTTCACATTCTCGAACGACGTGAAGAAGGTCCCACCCCGCCGCGGCTTCGCCCTGCGCGACGCGATCGTGCAAAGCCAGCCGCACGGCGGAACGGAACTCGGCAAAGCGGTGAAGGAAGTTGATCAAAAAGGCGTGCGCCTCATCGTCATCACCGACGAACAGTCGCACGATCCCGTCGGCGCGCCGAAAGGCAACGCCACGATGATCAACGTCGCCTCCTACCGAAACGGCGTGGGCTCAGGCGAGTGGACCCGCGTCGACGGCTTCTCTGAAAGCGTGATCGATTGGATCATCGCGCAGGAGAACGCCTCTTAAGCAGTAGCCCTTCTCCCGGAGGGAGAAGGGCAACCATTTCTGATAGAAGGAGCGAGCACGAACATGCTTCGCTGAACACCATGCACGAACTCATCGAATCCAAAGGCGTCCCGATCAAGGCGTGGACGTCGGGCGTCCCCGTCGAACCGGAAGCGCGCAAGCAGCTGAAGAACATCGCCGAACTCCCGTTCATCCACGGTCACGTCGCGGTCATGCCCGACGTGCACTTGGGGAAGGGTGCGACAGTCGGCTCCGTCATCCCGACGAAGGGCGCGATCATTCCGGCCGCGGTCGGCGTCGACATCGGCTGCGGCATGGCGGCCGTGATGACGAACGTCACCGCCTCGCGCCTGCCGGACTCGCTCAAGAGCATCCGCGCCGGCATCGAATCCGTGATCCCGGTCGGCCAAGCCTCGCACAAAGAGGCCCCGCGCCGCGCCGAAGCCGCCTGGTACCAGCGCCACAAGCTGGGTTACGAGGCGATCGAGGCAAAGCACCCGAAGATCATGGAGAAGAAGTCGGCGGCGCTGCAGATCGGCACGCTCGGCGGCGGCAACCACTTCGTCGAAATCTGCCTCGACGAGGCGGATCGCGTCTGGGTGATGCTGCACTCGGGCTCGCGCGGCATCGGCAACCGCATCGGCCAGTACTTCATCGCGAAGGCGAAGGAGGAAATCGAGGCGGCGGGCCTGAAACTCGCGGACCGCGACCTGGCGTGGTTCGGCGAAGGCACAGAGGCCTTCAACGATTACGTCGAGGCGGTCGGTTGGGCGCAAGACTACGCGCGCTCGAACCGCGACGTGATGATGGGCGCGGCTCTGGCGGTGCTGCAGGAGACGTGGCCGGACCTCGAAACGTCCGACGTGGCGGTGAACTGCCACCACAACTACGTCGAACGCGAAGAGCACTTCGGCGAACGCGTCTGGTTGACCCGCAAGGGTGCCGTGCGCGCCCGTAAGGGCGAACTCGGCATCATCCCGGGCTCGATGGGTGCGAAGTCCTTCATCGTGCGCGGCCTTGGCAATCCGGAATCGTTCGAGTCCTGCTCGCACGGTGCCGGCCGCGCCATGTCGCGCACGGCGGCGAAGGAACGCTTCACGCTCGAAGACCACATCGCGGCAACGGCCCACGTCGAATGCCGCAAAGACCCGGGCGTCATCGACGAAACGCCGATGGCCTACAAGGACATCGACGCCGTCATGGCCGCGCAAGCCGACTTGGTGGAGGTGGTCCATACGCTCCGCCAAATCGTCTGCGTGAAGGGCTGAAAAACAACCGCGAGGGGAGATGCCACTCTTCCCTCGCGGCGACCCGCATTTGCGCTAAGCTCCGTCGTCCTTAGAGACAGGAGATGCGCCCATGGGACCCAACGAGAAAGTTCTTCGTGATGCGTATGACCGCTACAGCGCCGGCGAAATCAACTACGACCTCCTGGCAGCCGACATCGTCTGGAGATCGTCCGGCGATCGGACCCGCATCGCCTCGGCCGGCGAGTGGCGCGGCCAAGCCGGTGTCCGCGACTATTTCACGGCGCTGCGAAACAACTGGGCGATCCGCGAGCACAACGTCGTCGATGTGATCGCCCAAGACGACAGCCGCTTTGCAATTCGCGTCGCCGTCCATGCCACGCACAAGCAAACACACAAAACGGTCGTTCTCGAAAAAGTCGATTTGGTAACGATGAAGAACGGCAAGTGCATCGCGTACGCGGAAACACTCGACACCGCGCCGCTGGAGCGCGCCTCCGCATAGCCGGTGCCCCGCGTGTTTTCGGCATGACGCGGGACACGCGCGGTCCCGCGGCGTGATTTTTCGCACACCGGCCATCGGCGTGAAGGGTTGAAAGGGCGCGCGAGGAGGGGCATGTACTCCTCGCGCATCCTCCAAGAAAAAAGAACCGATGGGTCCGAACGAGAAAGTCTTGCGCGACGCCTATGCGCACTACGCAAGAGGCGCCTTCGACAAATTGTTCGCGGTTTTTGCCGACGACGTCGTGATGAAGTCGGTCGGCGCTCTCAATCGCATCGACCACGCGGGCGAGTGGCACGGCATGGACGGCGTGCACGGCTTTCTGGCGGCCATCGCCGAGAACTGGACGTTCGAGAAAGTCGAAATGCTCGAGATGATCGCGCAGAACGACACGCGCTTCGTCGTTCGCAATGCCGTTGTCGGCGTCAGCACCCGCACCGGTGGGCGCGCCAGCGTCGAACGCGTGGACTTCGTGACGATGCACAACGGCAAGTGCAAGTCTTACACCGAGATTTTCGACACCAGCCCGCTCGAACGGGCGACGCGGCTTTAGCGAGCGAACTCATGGGTCCGAACGAAAAGCTGTTGCGCGACGCCTACGCCATCTGGCTACGGGGCGAGTCCATCGTCGACATATTCGCGCCGGATATCGTGTGGACCTCGGTCGGCGCGCCGAACCGCATGGAAACCGCCGGCGAATGGCGAGGCTTGGACGGCGTGCGCCAGTACTACGCCGCGCTCGCCGCCAGCTGGACCTTGAGCGGAATCACCATTGACGAAATCGTGACGCAAGACGATCGCCGCTTCGCCGTGCGCATCAACGTCACGGCGCAAAGTCAGGTGACCGGCAAGGCGGTACGCTTTGAGAAAGTCGACTTCGTCACCATGCGGGACGGCAAGGTCACGACCTATTCCGAGATCTTCGACACCGCCCCCTTGATCCGCGCCGCCCGTCCCGCGTGATCGCCGTCGCATCGCCGCCACACCAACGCGCCCCCGCGCGCCGCGCATGGCTGCCATGCCTTGACTTGGCGCCATCCCCCGCGTACCACCTGCCGCAATCGCGAGGCACGGGGTCTCGCGTCCCAACACGAGCCGACAACAGAATGAATTTGTCGACGACCAACATCACGACCGCTGCGTCGTGCGCCGGATACCCGGCGCCGCGTTGTGCGGTTCTTGGGGCTCGTGAGGGAGTCATGGCTTAGCGCGATCGGCCGAAAGGCAAAGCGTTCCGCCCCCTCCCGAGCACCGCTCCGGAGGGGTTTTTGTTGCCCGTCGAACCCCGGCAAGCGAGCGGAATCAACGGCGGGCAATCGATTGAGCCGACCATGATCAAGACCATGACCACATATTTCGACCGCAACCTGGACCGCGACGAACGCAACGCGATCCTGAAGCCTTGGATCGACGAAACGCGCGCGCTCATGAAACTCGCGCTCCCGCTGATCGCGATGCAGCTCGCGCAGATCGGCTCGCTCACCGCCGATATCATCATGGTCGGCGAACTGGGCAAGGAGGCGATCGCCGCGACCGGCGTCGGCGCGGTGCTGTTCTACTTCACCTGGCTCGTCGGCTACGGCCCCGTGATGGCGGTCTCGCCGATCGTGGCGCAGATCCTTGGCGCCCATCCGAACGACCGCGCGCGCGTGCGCGCGGCGGTGCGCATGGGGCTTTGGGCGGTCGCTTTGGTGACGCTCCCCTTGATGACGATCCTCATCTGGGCAAAGCCGATCCTGATCGCGCTCGGCCAGGATCCGAAGATCGCGGCGATGGCGGAACCGTGGGTTCACGCCGTCGCCTTCGGTCTGCCGTTCGCGCTGGGCTTCGGTGTGCTGCGCGGCTTTGCGGCGGCGATCGGCAAGCAGAACGCTGTGCTGGTCGTGGCGATCATGACCGTGCTCGTCAACGTCGCGCTCAACTGGGTGCTGATCTACGGCAATCTCGGCGCGCCGGCATTGGGCGTGCAGGGCGCGGGCATCGCAAGCGCCATCGCCTACGCGTTCTCGTTCTTCGCGATGCTGGCGTTCTTCCTGTTCGCGCCGTCGTTCAGGAAGTATCACCTGCTGCACCGCGTTTGGCGGTTCGACCGCGCGAAATTCGCCGAGGTCTTCCGCCTTGGCGCGCCGATGGGCGCCTCCATGCTCTTCGAAGCGATGTTGTTCAACACCGCGACGTTGATGATGGGCACGTTCGGCGCGGCAAGCGTCGCCGCACACCAGATCGCGATGAACGTGGGCTCGATCACGTTCATGGTGCCCTTGGGCATCGGTCTCGCGGCGACGGTGCGCGTGGGCTTGCACGCGGGCGCGCGCAACATGGAGGCGGCACGGCGCGCGGGCTATACCGCGATCGTCTGCGGCGCCGGCTTCATGCTCGTCTGCGCCGTGGTGATCGCGCTCATCCCGCACACGCTGACCGGCATCTATGTCGCGACGGCTGAGGCGAAGAACGCCGAAGTGGTGGCGCTGGCCGTGACGTTCCTCTACGTCGCGGCGATCTTCCAGCTCTTCGACGCGCTGCAGGTGACCGCACAGATGAGCTTGCGCGGCCTGAAGGACGCGAAGGCGCCGATGTGGATCGCGGGCTTGAGCTACTGGCTCGTCGGCTTCGCGCTCGCCTGGGGCCTCGGCATCTGGGCCGGCATGCAGGGCTTGGGCGTTTGGATCGGCCTCGCCGCCGGTCTCGCCGCCGCCGGCTTCGGCATGGTCTGGCGCTTCGACCTGCTGTCGCAGCGCAAGTCGACTTAAAGACGATCGGGCGGCTCAAACGGACCGCCCGATCACACCTACGTCGGAAACAGGATGAACCGCGCCCGAACGTGATCGAAGAGCCAAGCGCGGTCGCGCATCTCACTCAGCCGACGAGTCTAAACCCGACCACCGCAAAGTGATGATCGAACGTGAAGGCCAGCCGGATGCGGTGACGCTTCATGATCGTGAAGCTCGTCGCGTCCACGGCAGACAGTTTGTGCAAATCCTTGCGCTGAAAATACTCCCACGATTGATCGAGGTCGCGCAGGTCGCAGGGCAGCACCTTCACCACGTTTGGCTTGTAGATCGACTCCTTCCAAGCGAGAGCCAGCTCGCGCCGGCCATTGCGCTCTAAGAAGGTGAAGGTCTCGATCACCACCGGCACCGAGGTATGGAGTTTCGCGCCCGCCCCGCGCAGCGCGTTCAATTGCTCGATAGCAGCCTCATGGTGGACATCGCCTTTGGCAGCCAGCGCGATCCAGGCGCCTGTGTCGACAAAAGCCGCTTCGCCCTGGCGCATTACGGATCGTCGTAGATGCTGTCGTGCTCCACGGACGACTTGCGCAGCGGACCGTCCCAAAGCCCGACAAAGCCGTCGCCCGCGGGCTTCAATACGACCTGCCGGATCGCCTCACGAACCACCTCGGCAACGCTCCGCCCCGAACGCTCAGCCTCATCACGAAGCGCCTCAAGCTCTTCCTTGCGAAGGTAGATTTGAGTCTTTTCCATATGTGTCAGTTTGACATAGAAATTGACATATATCAACCCCCGCTGCGGCGAATGTGCCGGCAGCCCGCCCTTGTGTTTTCCCCGGTCTTCAGGCTATTTCCCGCCCCTCACGAACGGCCGGGCGGGGCATGCCCAGGCGGTTCTTAAGCCTTAACGGCTCATACGCGTTCCAGCATAAGGAGACCGAAATGCCCAAGTTGAAGACCAAATCGGGCGCGAAAAAGCGCTTCAAAATGACGGCCACCGGTAAGGTGAAGCATGGCGGCGTGATGAAGCGCCACCGTCTGATCCGGCGCTCATCCAAGCGCAAGCTGCACGCTCGCGGCACCTTCATTCTCTCTGAGAGTGATACGCCGCGCGTAAAGCTCTGGATGCCCTATAACCGGTAAGGACGAACACCCATGTCACGTGCACCACGCGCGGTCCCGAGCCACGCTCGCCGCAAGAAAGTCTTGAAGCAGGCGAAGGGCTTCAAAGGCCGCCGCAAGAACAACATCACGACCGCGAACGCGGCCGTCGATAAGTCCGGCCAACACGCCTATATCGGCCGCAAGCTCCGTAAGCGGAACTTCCGCGCCCTTTGGATTCAGCGCATCAACGCCGCCGTGCGCGAGCACGGTCTGACCTACGGCCGATTTATCAACGGCCTCGGGATTGCGGGGATCGCGGTGGACCGCAAGATCCTCGCCGACCTCGCCGTGCGCGAGCCCGAGGCCTTCAAGGCCCTGGTCGACCAGGCGGCAAGCGCGGCGAAGGCGTAGCGTTTCGATTTCTCTGACGCTTCTCGCGTGAAGCCCTCTGACCCGAAGGGCCGGAGTGCGTCAGCATGCGCCCAAGCGGCGCGAAGCGATTCGTTGGAGACTTTGAAATGCAGGACCTTGAATCACTCGAACGCGAAGCCCTCGCGCGCATCGCGGCTGCGGCCGACGAGGCGGCGCTCGAGGCCGCGCGCGTCGATCTTCTCGGCAAGAAGGGCTCGATCAGCGAAGCGCTGAAGACGCTGGGCGCGATGA
>CAZLRW010000142.1:0-8648 GCA_964561925.1 uncultured Flavobacteriaceae bacterium | reverse complement strand
GCCGGCCGTCATCTGGCCGTACATCATCAGGCCCTTGCGATCGAGCTCGTTGAAGTGAGCCCAGTTCGCCCAATGCGGCACGAGGTTCGAGTTCGCGATCAGCACGCGCGGCGCGTCGGCGTGCGTACGGAAAACGCCGACCGGCCTGCCGGATTGCACGAGCAGCGTTTGATCCGCTTCAAGCTTACGCAGCGCGCTCACGATCGCGTCGAACGAGGCCCAGTCGCGCGCGGCGCGGCCGATGCCGCCGTAAACCACGAGTTCGTCCGGGTTCTCCGCCACCTCGGGGTCGAGGTTGTTCATCAACATGCGGAGCGGGGCTTCGGTCAGCCAGGTTTTGGCGGTGATGTCGGTTCCGCGCGGGCTTCTCACGGTGCGGCTGTTCTTGCGGCGGTCGATCATGAACACCCTTCCTCGTTTCAGCGCTCTCATATCGCAAAGCGCGATCACGGTTGACTCGGGTTCAGCCCGACTCAATCAGACCGTTTAACCGTAATGCGAAGCAACCGTAAGGACGCCACACGCACGGCGCTAGTCTCGTTTCGAGACTCATCGCAGGTCGCAGATTGCACGGAGAGGGCGAATCACCCGGACTAGCCGTTACGACTGGTTGTCAAGGAAATTTGTTGACCACAAATTCCAGCGGCGGTCCGAGGCGCGATACGCCCAGGGCGCGAACCGTGAGCGGCGATCCGGTTCACGTATTGCCTGAGGCTGGGACGCGGAACCGCTTTCATCATAAGAGATTTCTCGGCAGGTGCGCGCCCGAGCACCCGGTTCATCGTGTCACCGCATGCTGATTGGCACCGCCACGCATGCTCAACCAGCGACTGTGTCGGGATACGCTTGAACTGTGCTTCGCGCGACACAGCGATAACCTAAACTCTGATTCGTGGCGGAATCGGCTTCGGGGACACGGTGATTCTTCTGTCCAAAACAAGAGTGCTCAGTATTGTTCGCTGCAGGTGGGCTCAAGAACCAGTTGGGGGTTTTCATGGCCACGTTGGGAAGCGCCGCGACCGATACTCAGGTCGCGGAGGTACTGAGATCTATTGCCGGTCCGATTTTCGCGGCCGTGTGGAGCGAGACCAAAACGAAGCGCGAGCTCGTGGTCCATGCTTCGGCGGCGCGCGGTCAGCGGGAGTTGAAGCAAAACGTCGCGAACGCGCTTGCCGGCATCGGCATCGCCGGGGCGAAGGTCCGCTTCCACGCCGTGTCGAGCCTTCTGTCACCGAAGAGTCTGGAGCGTCTGGTCGGCAAGTTCGCGGGCGTGAAGATCGTCTACGATCCGACAAACGCGCTTAGCCGTGCGAAGGCCTTGGTCGAAGCCAGCCACGCGGTGCGCACGGCGCTCAGCGACAGGATTCGCGGCCTCTTCTATGCGCCGCGGCTGCGCACCTATTACGTCGCGCTGGAACCTTCGCGCGTCGTCGTCGGCGACAAGGTCAAAGTCTCGGAGCTGGCGGCCATCGAGCGGGCGGTGCTCGGCGCGGTCGCGCAGGCGTTCGGGCAAGAGACGACGGACTGCCCTGCGGTTCGCGTCGGTTTCGGTCTTCCGGCCGCAAGCCTCGTTCCCGTCGATCAACGTTCGGTCATGCGGTGGAACGCGCGGCTTCTTCGCGCGGTGAAGCGCTATTGGAAACCGGTCACGGTCGCGGCCCTGTTCGGCTTCGGCGCATCGGCAGCGCGCGCGGACGATCCCGCGGTCGCCGAGCCGAACCTCAAAGTCAGCGGCCAGTTCGGCGAGGTTCTCGACGATTATAGCTGGAACGTGCAGGGTCAGTTCACGGCGCCGCTGGGCGAGCAGTTCGGCTTCGTGGCCGAGGCCGGCGCGGGCGCCATCGGCGGGCACGACGTCATGGGTGCGGCCGGCCATCTCTTCATGCGCGACCCGGACAGCTATCTGATCGGCGTGTTCGGCGGCTATGCGGAAGCCAGCGACTTCAACGTCGACGTGGCGCGCGCGGGCATGGAGGGCGAATTCTACCTCTCGGCGCTCACGATCATGGCGACGGCCGGCTATCAGTTCTCAAGCTCGATCGGTGACGGCGCGTTCGGGTCGATCGACCTGCGCTGGTATGTGACGAACAATTTCTACGTCCAAGGCGGCGGCATGTTCGAGGACGAGCGCTATTTCGGCCGCGCATCGGCCGAGTGGCAGCCGGGCTTTGCGGCGTTGCCGGGCCTTGCGTTCAACGTGCAAGGTGTCTTCGGCGAGGACGACTACCACAGCATCATGGGCGGGCTGACCTATTACTTCGGCGTGCCCGCGAGCCTCAAAGACCGCCATCGCAGATACGATCCCGACTCCGCTTTGTTCGGGCTGTTCCAATCGGTGCAGCAAGAGCAAGCGCGGCTGTGCGCAGCCTACGGAGCGCCAGCCAATTGTTAGACGTGCCGAGCATGCCCCTCTAACTTCTCATGGCGCGGGGGCGACCCCGCGCCTTTTTTCTTTTTCGTCGAGCCCTGCCACACCCGTCATGGCATGCTGCCTTGCCAGGATGGCGTTCCAGTGCTGACGCGCGTGTCTGTAAGAAAACATTCATCTCGATTTACAAACCCTTGATTGCAAGTCCGCGCGCCTGCGTGTGTTCAACCTGTCACGACAGCGCAGCGAACAACTGTTTTTGCCTGTTTTGAGTGTGGATAGACCTCCACTTAGGGTTTTTGCCAAACGTCCCTTAACTACCATCGTTCATCATGATTCGGACGATTAGGGGATGAATTATGTCTTTTCACGATAGTCAGACTGCCAACCACGTTTGCGATGCGCTTCGTTCCATCGCCGTTCCCGTTTTTGCCGCGACGCTGGAAGGTTCGCGGCTCGTCGTGCATCTGGCAGCGGCCACGAAGCGCCGTGCAGCCGTCGCCCAGGTGACCGAAGCGCTTGCCGGTTTCGGCGGCGCCAAGCTTCGCTTCCACAACGAGGCGAAGCTGCTTGCGCCGCGCAGCCTCGAGAGGCTTGTCCGGCGGATCGCGGGCGGCACCGTCGTCTATGATCCGACCGGCTCGCTGACCCGCGCAAAGGCGATGGTCGAAGCCGCGAAAGCGGTGCGCGAATCTCTGGGCGCGAAGGCCGGCGGGCTCTTCTATGCGCCGCGGCTGCGCACACTCGTCGTCGCCCTGAACGCGGGCGCGGTGGCCACCGGCGACAAAGTCAAGGTCGGCGCGCTCGCCGAGATCGAAAAGCACATCTTGGGTGCGCTGAGCGGCGCGTTTGCCGGCCAGACGGCCGATTGCCCCGCCGTGCGCGTCGGCTTCGGCGTCCCGGCGACGGGACTTGTGCCGGTCGATCAACGCTCGGTCACGCCGTGGCACCGCCGCGCGATCGGCGCCGTGAAGCGGCTGTGGAAGCCGGTCGCGGTGGCGACCCTGTTCGGCTTCGGCGCAAACGCCGCGGCCGCGAAGGACCCGGCGGTGTCGCAAACGAACCTCAAGGTCACGGGTACCGGCGGAACGGCGAACGACGAAGGCGCCTGGTTTGCGGGCGGCATCTTGACCGCGCCCGTCGGCCATTCGTGGGGCCTGCAGGTTGAGGGTGGAATCGCCGGCGTCGACGACGACACCATCTGGGGCGGCGGCGCGCACATTTTCACACGCGACCCGGACGCCTATCTGCTCGGCCTGTTCGCTGCGTACGCCGCTGAGGACGAGTTCGACCTCGACGCGACCCGGCTCGGCGCGGAAGCCGAAATCTATCTGAACCAAGTCTCGATTCTGGCGAAGGCCGGCTATCAGTTCAGCGACGATCTGGACGACGGCGCATTCGGCGACATCGAGTTGCGCTGGTATCTGTCGAACAACTTCGTGCTTTCGGGCGGCGGGTCGTTCGACGAGAACAACACGTTCGGCCGTGCGGGCATCGAATGGCAGCCCGGGTTCTCGGCGCTGCCCGGCCTCGCCTTCCGCGTCGACGGCGTGGTCGGCGACGACGACTTCGACAGCATCATGGGCGGTATCACCTATTACTTCGGCGCGAACGCGCATCTGAAGGACCGGCATCGCCGGCAGGATCCCGACTCCGCCTTGTTCAGCTTGTTCAACTCGGTACAGCTGCAACAGCAGAAGTTGTGTGCGCAATACGGGTGCGGACCAACGCCGCCGTCGCCGAACTGACGCACGCGGCGGACTTGCTTTTCGGGCGCGGGGACATCCCCCGCGCCCGATTTGTTTTGGCACCCGCGCCGCCTTAAGAAGGCCCAATGGCGCTTTCGTCCAAGACAATCCTGCTTGCCTGGGAAATCGGCGAAGGGCTCGGCCATTTGCCTCCGCTCAAGGCGATCGCGCTCGCGGCGAAGGCCGAGGGCGCAAGTCCCGTGTTTGCGCTTCGCGAGACGGAGCCGGCGCGCATGGCCTTGGCCGATGTTGCGGCACCCATTCACGCGGCGCCGTTCTGGCCGGCGCCCGTGGCGCCGAAAGAAACAAGCGGGAGCTATGCCGACATCCTCAACGGCAACGGCTTCGGTTCGGCCGCGAACGCGCGCACGATGATCGAGGGGTGGGATCAACTCATCGACGCGGTGAAGCCCGACCTTGTCGTTTGTGAGCATGCGCCGGGTGCGGCGCTCTCGGCGTTCGGGCGCATTCCGGTCGCGTTCGTCGGCAACGGGTTCGTCGTACCGCCCGCCGACGAGGACGTGTTTGCCCCTTACGAAGCGGCGCGCGGCAATGCGCAACATCAGCAGCCGGTCTTGACCGCGATCCAGGGTGCGCTCGGCGATCTCGGGCGCCGCGCACCGCGGACGGTCACCGAACCGTTTCGCGGCGCGTTTCGCGGCGTGTTCACGTTTCCGGAACTCGACATGTATCGCGGGCGGCGGCGGGAGGCGGTGCTGGGTCCGATCGAACCCGTTCCGCCGCTTTCGCCGCTGCCTGCGCAGCGGCGGCTCTTCGCCTATTCGGCGGCGGATGCCGCACTCGTTGGCGAGTTCGCGCGCGCGTTGATGGATATCGGTCCCGCCGCGCACGCCTATTTCCGGGGGACGCTGGGCGCGCGTGCCGCGGTGATGCGCAGCCGGGGCGTGACGGTCTACGATCAGGCGCCGCGGCTCGGCGACGTGCTGCCGCAGGCGAGCGCCGTGTTCTCGCACGGCGGCAGCGGCTTTACCTACGCGGCCTTCGCGGCCGGGCGGCCGCACATCGTCTATCCCCGTCACTACGAAGCGCTGGCGACGGCGCGGGCGCTGGAGGCCATCGGGGCGGGCCTGCTGTTTTCGCCGTTCGACGCCACGCGCTTTCGCGAAGCGGTCGTGCGGGCGCACGACCGAGGCATGGGCGAGGCGGCACAGAAGGCAGGCGCCGCGGCACAGGCGTTCGTGGCGAAGGCCGCGCCGCTTGAGACGACGATGGCGGCGCTTCGGACGTTGTTTCAATAGAGCGCGACGAGTTTGCGTTCGATCGCATCCGCTTTCGAGGCCATTCGATGCTCTGGACGATTACCCTTGCGCGAATTTGTGCCGATGCCGGACAATCCAGACAGGGGTCCAGTGTCCGCCTTCGCTTATCCAACATTGTCCGGAACCGAAGCCATCGCGCAGTTTTCCGCCGCTTCAAGCCGGACAGCGCCCCCCAACAACCGAAGACCAAATGAACAGCAGTTGATCGTTGCAGGTAAGCTCGTCGCCGAAGGCGCGCCAGCGCTTCTCCGCGGCGAGGTCAAAATCTGGTGCGATCGGCTCGGCGAGTGCAAAGCATACCGGTCTGTGCCTGACCGCGTTCGAGCGCCCAAATGATCTGCACTTGGCAGCAGGACGGATTTCTCGACGACGTTGATTTGAAGCGCCGAGTATCGCCGGAAACGACGAGAACATAAATAGAGCACATTGCCGCACGCGAGGACGTCTTGCCGGGTGTCAGTCGCGGTCAGGGGAATGGTCACGCGGATTGATCCTGTTGTCCCGCTCGCGTTCAACCGCTCAACCCATCAAGAGGCGGAGCGCTTCTTGATACTTCTGCGACGTCTTCAACAGCACGTCCGGCGGCAAGCGGGGGGCGGGGGCTTTCTTGTTCCAGGGCTGAGATTCGAGCCAATCGCGGACGAACTGCTTGTCGAAGGATGGCGGGCTGATGCCGGTGCGGTATTCGGACTTCGGCCAGAAGCGGGAGGAGTCCGGCGTCAGCGCTTCGTCGATCAGGTGCACCTTGCCCGACGCATCCGTGCCGAACTCGAACTTCGTGTCGGCGATGATGATGCCGCGCGTGGCGGCGTAGGCGGCGGCTTCCTTATAGAGGCGGAGCGAGGCGTCACGCACCTCGGCCGCGTAGCGGTCGCCCACGATCTTGGCGGCCTCGGTGAAGGAGATGTTCTCGTCGTGCTGGCCCGCCGGCGCCTTCGTTGCGGGGGTGAAGATCGGTTCGGGCAGCTGTGCCGCCTGCGCGAGGCCGCGCGGCAGTTCGATGCCGCAGATCGTGCCCGAGGTCTGATACTCCTTCCAGCCGGAGCCCACGACATAGCCGCGCACGACGGCCTCTATCATCAACGGCATCAGCTTTTTCACCACCATCGCGCGGCCCGCCACCTGATCGCGTTCGCCCGGGGCGACGACCGTCTCGGGTGCGATGCCGGTCAGGTGGTTCGGGATCACGTGCGCCAGCTTGTCGAACCAGAACAGCGAGAGGCGCGTCAGCACCCTGCCCTTCTCCGGAATCGGATCGGGCAGGATGACGTCGAACGCCGACAAGCGGTCGGTCTGGATCACGAGCAGCTTGTCGTCGCCGACCGCGTAGATATCGCGGACCTTGCCGCGATGGAGGAAGGGCAGCGACTTCAACGCGGATTCGAGGAGCGGTTTCATCGGCTGCGTCTCACCACAGATCCAGCCACGGGTGGCGCAGCGACATGTGCAGGATGAGCGCGCCGGCATTCGGGTTGGTTTCAGTCGCCGACATCGATGCGGCGTGCGTCCGGTAGCGGCAAAGCAGTTCGGGAACGAACGTCAGCGAGAGGCCCTGCTCCACGAACTTGCACCAGAGGTCGTAATCCTCCCAACCGTTTGCCGCGAGCTGGCTGTAGCCGCCGACCTTCGCCCACGCGTCCTTCGAGACCAGCGCCATGGCATCCACGTAGTTCTTGGATTTGAAGCGGTCCTTGCTCCAGAAGTCTGCCTCGCCGATGCCCGGGCGATCGCCGAAGAACTCGAGTTGCGTGTATGCGCCGGCCGACGCGCTCTCGTCCATCGCGGCCATGCAGCGTTCGATCGCGCGCGGGTAGAGTTCGTTGTCGGCGTCCATGACGAAGACGCGGCCGGCGCTTGCCGCCAGGAACGCGGTGTTGCGGGCGTAGGAAAGGCCCATGTTTTCCGTATGCGCAATCAGCGTCGTCCCGGCGAAGCGCGCCGCGTGCTCGTCGAGCCAGCGCTCGACGACGGCAAGCCCATCGTCGGTCGAACAGTCGTCGACGACGACGAGTTCCACGTTCTTCTGCGTTTGGGCGGCGATCGAGTTCAGGCACTGCTCGACGAAGCGTGCGTAGTTGTAAAGCGTGACGACGACGCTGACGGAAGGGCTTGCGCCGGTTCTATTGGCGCGAAGCGTCTTTTGCGGGCGCGGGAAGAGGCTCATGCCGCCGCTCCCGCAGCCAAGAGCGTCAGGGCGGCCGTCTTCGCGGTCGCGCGGGCGATCAGGTCTTCGACCGCGCGCGCGCGGACTTCTTCGGCTTTTGCGACGCCGTCCGGCGTCGAGCTCAGCCAAGCGGCCAAATGATGGAGGTGGCGCGGCGCCTCCTCGAAGTAGTGAACACCGGGCTTGAAGATGCGGTGCGGAAAGCAAGGTTCCGTCACGACGGCCGTCTTGTGCCAGAACGCCTGCATCAGGCGCCACCATTCGAAGTAGGTGTATTCGTCGCGGTGAACGTTGATCAGTACCTTGGTGCGGCGGAGAAGGGCCGACGTCGCTTCGGACGCCGCCATAGGATTGTGGGCGCCTTGTTGGGGCCGATTGATGCGGCTGTAGTAGATGAACGTGTTCAGGTCGGCGAATTTCGGCGCATAGCTCGCGAGCCATCGCTCGCGCCGCGGCGAGTGCGTGCCCAAGAACAGCACGTCGAGCGGCCGGTCGGCGAGACGCGGACTTGCCCGCTCGTCGAACCGGCGCGCGGCTGCGGGCAGACTTGCCAGCACTTGCGCCGCGGAAGGCGGCGCCGGGGCGAACGGCGCGAAGCGTTCGCTGAAGCCCGGTTGGACGGCGACGGCGCGGACGCCTGCTTTGCGCAGGATCGCCGCGGTTTGTTCGTTCATGTCGGCGACCGCCTTCGCGCGCGTCAGGAACACGAGCGAGCGGGCGAACCATTGCGTTTGAATCTGCTCGGTCGAGAACATGATCGTGCGGCCGACGAACGCATCGTTTGCCCAACGTTTGCCCTCGCCCAGGGCGAAGAACTCGTGTGGGGCGATGACGATGTGGTGCGTGGCGTCGCGCGAGGGGGCCGCGTTCTCGTCGATGATCGTGCAGGGCACGCCCGCATCGGCAAAGCCCGCCTTCAGGACTTCGGCGATTTCGGTCATGAAAAAGTTGCCGAGGCTCGAGACGTAGAGCGCGGCGCGGGCGTTCGGCGGTGCGGCGGGCGGCGCCGCGGGCTCGGCGTCTTCGCCGCGCAGAACTTCGCGCCAGAGGCGGGCGATCGTTTCAAGGCTCGTGAAGTTGCGGCCGGC
>CAZLRW010000141.1:0-8830 GCA_964561925.1 uncultured Flavobacteriaceae bacterium | reverse complement strand
CCACATGTCGTAGGTTTCGTGGAACTGCGCGATCTGGCGCGCGATCGCGTGAATCTGGAACCAGCACATTTGGTACTGCGCGGCGCTCACCTGCTTGCCCGATTGATAGAGACCCCACGTCAGGCCCTGGAAGTCGGCCTCGTGCGGCGTGCGACCGGTCAGCATCGCGATGCCGTCGATCAGCATCGCAAGTCCCGACGCCCACACCGGCATGAACGCGGTCATCAGCATCTCGGAGGCGACGGCGGGGCTCGCCTCTTCGACCCGGTGGCCGAGGCTTTCGAGCAGTTTCGCGGTCTCCTTCACCGCCGTGACGCATTCGGGGTCGAAAGGCTTGCCGAAGAGGCTCTTCGTCGCGAAGGCGATCTTGAGTTTGCCCGGCGGCGTGCGGCACTCCGCGAGATAGGATGCAGGCTTGGGCGGCGCCCAATAGGGGTCGCCCATCTCGTTGCCGGCGGTCACGTCGAGCGCCGCCGCCGTGTCGCGGACGCTGCGCGTGAGCACGCCCTCGCACACCAGGCCGTTCATAATGTCCCCGAGATCGGGCCCCAGCGGATTGCGCCCGCGCGTGGGCTTCAGCCCGACGAGCCCGTTCGCCGACGCCGGCGCGCGGATCGACCCGCCGCCGTCGTTCGCATGCGCGATCGGAACCAATCCGGCGGCGACCGCAGCCCCCGAACCGCCCGACGAGCCGCCCGTCGAATGGTCGAGTTCCCACGGATTGTGACAGGCGCCGTAGATCGCCGGCTCCGTCGTCGGCACAAGCCCGAACTCCGGCACGTTCGTCTTGCCGAGCGAGATCAGGCCGACGCCGGTGAAGCGGCGCACGATCGTCGCGTCGTGAGGCGCCGGGATCGGCGGAATGAAGTTCGATCCCTGGCGCGTCGGTACGCCCTTTTGCGCGCCCAGAATGTCCTTCAGCAGAAATGGCACGCCCGCAAACGGGCCCGTGAGCGGCAGTTTCGCCGCCGAACGGGCACGGTCGTAGGTCTTGAAGACGACGGCGTTGAGCTGGGGATTGTGCTTTTCGATCCGGCCGATCGCCTCCTCGACCAGCTCAGCCGGGCTCACGTCGCGCTTGGCGACCAACTCGGCAAGGCCCAACGCGTCGAACTTCGGATAGTCGGGGAAGGGCATGCGCGTGAGACCTCGCGTTTGTTCGCCATGCATCCTGCCCGTTCTTGTTCGCGCTCAGCAAGGGGCGCGCGTAGCACTACCCGAACGGGAACGGCGGCTTGCCCTGGAACGTGGGGCCGACGAGTTCGGGCGATTGACCCGGGGCCCAGGCGCGCAGCGTGAACTTCGCTTTGCGCCGCACCGGCGAGCCTTTGGGGCCGGCGTCCTTCTGGGCGTCGGCGATCGTGACCAGGTTTGCTTCCACACGGCCCGCGTTCACGCTCAAGAGGCCGTAGCCGTTCGCATTCGTGTCGACATAGGAGAGCCCCGGGTTCGCGCGCGCGTTCCAGAACGCATCGGAAAGCCAGCTCGATCCGGTCCAAGACCGCACGATCGCCGCGTTCACGCCGCCGAGCAGCGTCAGGTTGAAGTTCTCGACCTTCTCGTCGCCGCTCTCGTAGGCGACCATGCTGGAAAAGACGGAGCTCGAGGCGGCGGCGCGGACGACGCCGTTGAACACCGGCTCGGAGGAAATGCCCGCGACCGCGAACTCGACCGCCACGCCGTGGAACACGTCGGCGTCCAAGTCGTCGACGAGCACGCCCGCCATATGCATGTGATGGTCGCCCGCGCAAACGACGACGTTGCTGACGCCGTTGTCGCGGATGAACTCCATCAGTTCGCGCCGTTCGGACGGATAGCCGTTCCAGCCGTCGACGCCGATCGCCACGTCGCTTTGCCCGGCGAACCAAAGGCTGCCCATGTCGAGCCGGACGGGCAGGGCCGGAAACGCATTCGCCCAGATCTTCCAGCGCGCGTCCGATTGGCGAAGCACGTCCTTGAACCAGGCCTTTTGCGCCGGCCCCAGCACCGAACCACGCGGCGCGAGCCGGCGCGGGTTCGCGACTTCGGTGTCGGGGATCTTCTCCGGCGGATTGCCTTCCGCCGCACCGCGGCCTTGATCGAGCAGCGCGATCGTTTCCAGTGCGGGCAGGGGCTGGCCCTCGATCTTCACGCGCGGCGGCGGCGACTTGTACGAGCGGTTGTCCGTGAGGATCAGCTCCAGCGTCTTGCCCCAACGCAGCGTGCGATAGATCGTGAGCGAGGCCAGCGCCGCACGGTTGTCGATGTTCGGATCGATCCAGTCTTGCTGCGGCCCGAGGAAGGGACTGTCGGCGATGTCGGCCGTCTTGAAGTCGCGCGCCGGGTTCGGCACGCGTCCGGTCGCCGGCATGCCCGAAAGCAGCGCCGGGATGTACTCGAACCAGGCTTGGTTTGCCGCCATCTTGCGCTTCTGCGCGGGCTTTCCGCCTTGATCGAAATAGCTGTCGTGCGCCTGCCAGCTGTCGTTCGTGAACTCGTGATCGTCCCACGTACAAACGAACGGCCAGCGCGCCCGCGCCGCTTGCAGCGAGGGGTCCGAGAGATAGAGCCGGTAGAGGAAGCGGTAGTCCGCAAGGCTGACCGCGTTCGTGGCCCCCGGGTTCTTGTTCCAGGCCGTCGAGGGCCATGGCTGCGAGCCGTTGGGGAAGGGCGGAAAGACGCGTTCGCGGCCGTCTGCATCCTTCAGCCATTTCGGATTGCGCATGTCGGCGTCGGCGCGGTCGCCGCGCACCTCGTAGATGAAGTCGCCGAGGAAGACGACGAAGTCGATCTGCTGGTCCGTCGGCGAGGCGAGGTCGTCGACCAGCATGCGCGCCCACGCGCCGTAGAAGGCCTGCTCGTAGTTCTGGCAAGCGGCGAAGGCAAAGCGCGTCGGACGCTCGGCTTCGCGCACAGGCGCGGTCCGCGTCCGGCCGAGCCGTGAGAAGTCGCCGCCCGCGGCAAACCGATAGAAGTAGATCGTGTCGGGTTCGAGCCCCTGCAGCACGAGGCGCAGCGTGTGATCCGACGCCTTGGTCGCCGTCATCGTCTCGTCGAGCACGATTTCGGTGAAATCCGGAACGCGCGCGATTTGGACGCGAACGTCGATGGGATCCTCGCTGCCGTCGTTCGCGGCGACGCGCGTCCAAAGAACCACGCCGTCCGGCTGCGGATCGCCGGAGGCCACGCCTTGCGGGAACCGATAGCGGCCGGTGGTCAAGGCGCGCGGCTGCGCGGCGGCGAAGGGGATTTGCACGTTGGCCGCGAACGTTCCCGCAAAACCGGCGAGCGCCTTCAGGACGGAGCGGCGATGGATGAGGGTCATGCGCTTTCGTTGACGAGATCGTGAGTCGGGCCGCACGCTAGCCCATTCTATCCTCAGCCGGTGAGGCCGGACGACCGCGAAAGACGAACAGGTGGGGCATCCGCGCCCTGGTTCGATCTTGCGCCTGTGGGGTATTCTCCCGCGGCCCGCGCGTTGCGCCGCCGGTCTCTCGCCGAACGGGCGAATTGTCGAAGGGGAACGAATGAACAGGATTCCGGTTTTGGGCACCGTGTCGCGGGCCTATGGCTTCTTGCTCGGCGAGTTCGGCACGATCGTGCGGCTGGCCTGGGCGCCGCTGCTGCTGGCGACGGGGCTGTCTTACGTCTACGGCGCCGAAATCATGCAGGCCTCGATCCAGGCCAAGGACGATCCGTCGGCGATGATGCAGTACATGCCCTTGCAGATGCTGACGGGTATCGTGTCGTTCGTGGCGGGCATCATCGCGACCGTGGTTCTGCTTCAGGTCGTCGTGTTCGGCGATCGCAAGCCCGGCCTCTTCGTCTACCTGTGGCTTGGCGGGGCGGAACTGCGGCTGATCGCGGTGTCGCTGTTGCTGTTCATCGCACTGGTTGCGGCAGCGATCGCGATCGGTCTGGTCTTCGGCCTGCTCGCGGCGATGACCGCGGCCACCCCCGTTCTGAGCATCGTCATGTTGGCGGGCGTCGCGGCGCTGATCTTCGTTGCGATCTGGGTGCCGTTGCGCCTGTCGCTGATCGCCCCCGTCGTCGTGGCCGAAAGGTCGCTGGGCGTCGAGCGGTCGTGGGAACTCACGAAGGGCAGCGCGTTTCGAATGTTGCTGGTCTTCCTGATGACGTTCGTTCCGTTCGCGGCCGTGATGTGGACCCTGCTCGGCTTGGTCCTGGGCGCAGACTTGCCGGCGTTGCCCGCATTCCCTGCGATGGGCGCCGAGGGCGATCCGGCCAAGACCGCAGACGCGGCGAAGGCGGCCGGCGAGGCGTTCCAGAAGGCGATCGAAGACTGGCAGCTCGGCTTCATGCAGGCGATGCAGAAGCACTGGCTTGAGGTCACCGTGCTTGGTTTCGTGGGCAATGTGGTCCAGACCGCGCTGTGGGCCGGCGTCACCGGCAGCGCCTACAATGCGCTTGCCGGCGAACGGACGCCTTAGAAAGGAAAGGTGCCGGATCTACTGAATCCGCGGTCTTCGGCTTTTGTGACAGGCTTAATTCGATTGAGCTGAGACTTCAGGGACACATTGGCACGACTTGTCCCGGTTTATGCTTGCCCTGCATCCGGAGGGGGCTCGGATGCGCGCTTGAGGCTTGGGGGAGCCGTGGCATGAACAAACTTCCTGTGTTTCGCACCGTCGGGCGCACGTTCGGCTTCGTCGTCGAACGGCGCTTCTTCACGTTGCTGCGGCTGATCTGGCTGCCGACGCTGCTGTCGATCGCGATCGCGTTGCTGCCGGCGGTCTACGAGTTCGGCCATGCGGGCTTTCCGCCGGACGAAACGAAGTTGGAGGCGCTCCATCAAAACTCGCTCTACTGGGTGCTTGAAGCGCTAAATGTCATCGCCTCGCTCGTTTTGGGCGCAGTGATCGCGATCGCCGTCCATCGCATCATCCTGCGCGACGACGTGCAGCCAGGGGTCTACTTCTACTGGCGCTTCACGGGCGAAGAGTTCCGCTACATCCTTGCCTGGTTCGGCTACTTCATTCTCGTCGGCCTGGCGTTCGCGGCGCCTATCGCGGCGCACCTGCACTATGTCGCCACTTATGAAGGTAAGACCATTCTGGTCGCAGCGGCGGAAATCGCGAACAAAGATGCCCCGTTCAAGGAAATTCTCGGCGACCAGCGGCTTGGAATTGCGGTGTTCCTGTCGGTTCTGTTCGGGTTTGCAGCGCTCGCCCGCTTCGGTCTTGTGTTCCCGATCATCGTGGCGGAGGAGCGGTTGTCCTTCGTCCGCTCGTGGGTTGTGACCCGCGGCAACGTGATGCGCCTCATCGGCTTTTGGATCGTGACCACGATCCTTGCCTATGTGCTCATCCTGGCGATGGTGGCCGTCCTGGCGGCGGCGGTTGCCGCGATGGTGGCGGCGACGTTCGTGAGCAACGAAGCGGGCGCGCTCGGCATCGTCGTGCTCGCGGTCCCCGCGGCCGTGTCGATCGCGGTCTATCTCGTGGTCGGCGTGACGCTGTTCATCGCGGCGATGTCGTTCAGCTACAAGGCCCTCACCGAAGACCAGGATCAGGACCTGATCGCCTGACTCAGCGGAACGGATTGGGAATATCGATCGGAACCGGGATGGGGATACGCGAGCGGATCTCGCTCATCCCACGCTCGATCGCCTCGTCCTTCGACTTGTGGATGAAGTCGCGGATGATGCCGAGAACGCCGTTCGCGTCACAACTGACCGACTGTCCGGCAAGGATGTCGAGCGCCTGGTTCGTGACGTTCGAGACGATGTTGGCCGCACCCTCGACCGTCGACAATTCGGTCGATCCGTCTTCGTAGACGTCGATCTTCAGTTCCGTGCCGCGGATGCCGATCGTGACGGTCGGCGTTTTGATGCGCATGTTCTTCTCGGGCATTTGGCCGGAGATGAACCGGAACGCGCCCTTGGCCAACGTCGTCGTCGCGCGGCTGGCCTCGCCCGCGAATACATATTCGTCGATGACGGCATTCGCGTTCGCGCCGAGCGTCAGCTTCGAGGCATCGATGAAGCGGATGGCGGCGGCGCTGTCGTCGCCGGTTTCGATCTTCTGACTGCGGAAGACGGCGGCGGCTTCGGTCAGCACAATCCGGCTCGCGCCCGCCAGCGTGCCCCATGCTTCGTTCGCGACCTTTTCGACGGCGCCGATGCCGTCGGCCGCACGCGCGATCGTCGCTCGTCCCGCGACGGCGGCGAAAGCCGCCGAGGCCATCAGTGCATGGCGTCTTGTCAGGTGCATGTGCCCGCGGCCCCTCTTTGCAGCGGCGATAGGAGCGGAGCCGCCGCCGCATGGCAAGCGGCGGCGTGCACAAATCGGGCGGGTGTTGCGTCCGGACGGCGGACGGATTTCCGCTATTTCAAACCGCGGAGTGCGTGGTCGACGACCGCATCCGTGAACGTCCCGTCGAGGGGGGCATGGCCCATGAGCAGGCGGTAGAAGAGGGGGCCATAGATCATGTCGAGCGCGACCTCGACGTCGATCTTGGCGCTGATCTCGCGGGCCTGGATCGCGCGCGCGATGATGGCGCGTCCCTCTTCGCGCCGCGCCAGAATGAAGTGGTTGCGGAACACCTTCGAGAGTTCGCTGTCGGCCGAAGCGGCGGCGATCATCGACGTCACTTGCCGTCCCATGCGCGAGGCGAAGACCTCGGCAACGCCGCGCAGTTGCCGTTTGAGGTCGGCGAGCGCCGAGCGGGTGCGCGCGAGCTTCGGCGGTGCATCCTCCGCTTCCATGAGCGCGGCCATCGCAACGGCGTGCGCGTTCGGCCACGAGCGATAGATCGTGGGCTTGCCGACGCCGGCGCGCGCCGCGATCCCTTCCATCGTGACGGACGTGATCCCGCCGTCGTTCAACAGCGCACGTGCCGCGCGCAGGATCGCGGCGCGGGCGTCTGCGCTGCGCGGGCGCCCGCGCGGCCGCCGTTCGTGTTCGCTCATCGAAGCTCCTTGACAAACGAAGAATATACGTTACGTTACGTCACGTAAAGATGAAATGAACGGAGAGAGCCATGACCGCCACGGAAACGACGATCACGCCGTATCTCTGCGTCCGCGACGCCGCGGGCGCCATCGCGTTCTATGCGAAAGCGTTCGGCGCGAAGGAGCAATTCCGCCTGGCCGAACCGTCGGGCAAGATCGGGCACGCCGAACTCAAGATCGGCGGCGCCAACGTCATGCTCTCCGACGAATACCCCGACTTCGGCGCCGCCAGCCCGCAAACCGTCGGCGGCTGTCCGGTGACGCTGCATCTCTACGTGGCGGACGTCGATGCGTTCGTCGACCGCGCCGTGAAAGCGGGCGCAACGCTGCTGCGGCCAGTCAAGGACGAGTTCTACGGCGACCGAACCGGCCAGATCGCCGATCCCTACGGCTACAAATGGATGATCGCGACGCAGAAGGAAGCCGTCACCCCGCAAGAGATGCAGAAGCGCTGGACGAAGATGTTGGGCGGCTGACGCACGCGCCAGTGTGCTGCAGCCCGATCTGGCCTTGTTGCGGCCCGCGGTGTAGAGTGAGGCGATGAGCAATCTGTTGGGACGTATCACAGTCGATCCGGAGGTTTGTGGCGGAAAGCCCTGCATCCGAGGCATGCGGATTCGCGTGTCCGACGTGCTCGAGTTGTTGGCGTCCGGTGCGTCGCGCCAAGAAATATTGACGGACTATCCCTATCTCGAAGACGACGACATCTCGGCCTCGCTTGAGTTTGCCGCGCGTCAGTCGGATCGTTCCATTATTGTGACGGCCTGAATTGAGATTCCTGGTCGACGCCCAGTTGCCACCGGCGCTCGCGGAGCGGCTGATTGCTTTGGGCCATGAGGCTCAGCACGTCTATCGACTTGGCCCCTAAGGAGCGCAAGACCGCAGCATCTGGTCGCACGCCAAGGACAGCAAGTCGGTACTCGTCACCAAGGACGAGGACTTCGTGATCCGTCGGCGGTGGACCATCCATCGTTTGGGTGCGACTCGGAAATGTGCGTAAGCACGTGCTGTTGCCCAAGTTCGAAGCAGCGCTCCCGCGCATAGAGGTGGCGTTGTCTGGCGAGGACGCCGTCGTCGAGTTGAGTTGATGTGTCACTCGGCTGCGCGGATGCGTTTCTGTTTGGACTGCGCCAATTCGGACTTTGGCGCGCTGCGGGCTTTGAACAGCGGCTTCAGGAATTGGCCGGTGTAGCTGCGGGCCGTCTTGGCGACCTCTTCGGGAGTGCCGGCGGCCACGATTTCGCCGCCGCCGTCGCCGCCCTCCGGCCCCAAGTCCACGATCCAATCCGCCGTCTTGATGACTTCGAGATTGTGCTCGATGACGACGACGGTGTTGCCCTGTTCGACGAGTGCGTGCAGCACATCGAGCAGTTTGCGCACGTCGTCGAAGTGGAGGCCGGTAGTCGGTTCGTCGAGGATGTAGAGCGTGCGGCCGGTCGAGCGGCGGGACAACTCTTTTGACAACTTCACGCGCTGGGCTTCCCCGCCGGACAGCGTCGTCGCTTGCTGGCCGACTTTGATGTAGCCGAGGCCGACGCGTTCGAGGGTCTCCATCTTCTCGCGCACGCTCGGCACCGCTTTGAAGAATTCGGCGGCGGCTTCGACGGTCATGTCGAGCACGTCGGCGATCGACTTGTCCTTGAACTTCACCTCGAGCGTTTCGCGGTTGTAGCGGTGGCCCTTGCAGACGTCGCATTGCACGTAGACGTCCGGCAAAAAGTGCATCTCGATCTTGATGACGCCGTCGCCCTGGCACGCCTCGCAACGCCCGCCTTTGACGTTGAACGAGAAGCGGCCGGGGTCGTAGCCCCGCGCCTTCGCCTCCGGGAGCCCTGCGAACCAATCGCGGATCGGCGTGAAGGCGCCGGTATAGGTCGC
>CAZLRW010000140.1:0-8978 GCA_964561925.1 uncultured Flavobacteriaceae bacterium | reverse complement strand
GGATGGGTATCAACGGAAAAGCGTATATCGCGGGCATATACGAACATCCCACGCGCTTTGCCGGCGATAAGACGCTGCCGCAGCTGCATGCGGAAATCGCCAAGGGCGTGCTGCAAGACGCCGGTCTGGCGAAGGACGACGTCGACGCCTATTTCTGCGCGGGCGACGCGCCGGGCCTGGGCGGGATCAGCATGATCGAGTACATGGGCCTCATCAACGTCCGCCATATGGACAGCACCGAGACCGGCGGCTCGTCCTATCTGGTTCACCTCAATCACGCCGCGCAGTCGATCGCCGCCGGTCATTGCAAGGTGGCGTTGATCACGCTGGCCGGGCGGCCTCTGGCCGATGCCAAGGAAGGCAACCCCGGGCGGTTCCACAGCGCGCAAGCGCCGGAATTTCCGTTCGAGATGCCGTACGGCTTCAACGTGGTGAACATGTACGCCATGTGCGCGACGCGCCACATGTACGAATTCGGCACCACCAGCGAACAGCTCGCCTGGATCAAGGTCGCCGCCTCGCATCACGCGCAATACAACGAACACGCCAAGCTGCGCGAAGTGGTGACGGTCGAGGAGGTGGTCAACTCGCCGATGATCGCCGATCCGCTGCACCGGCTCGATTGCTGCGTCATCACCGACGGTGGCGGCGGCGTCTTGGTGGTCAGCCCCGAGATCGCCAAGTCGCTGAAGCGGCCGAAGGTGAAAATCATGGGCGCGGGCGAGGCGCCGAAGCACCTGAACGGCGGTCAGGTCGACCTGACCTATTCCGGCGCGCGATGGAGCGGTCCGTTGGCGTTCGCCGAGGCCCGCATGAAGCCCGCCGACATCAAATATGTTTCGATCTACGATTCCTTCACCATCACCGTCCTGGAAACGATCGAGGATCTGGGCTTTTGCGAAAAGGGCAAGGGCGGCCGGTTCGTCTCCGACAGCAATCTAATATCGGGCACCGGCAAATTGCCGTTCAACACCGACGGCGGCGGGTTGTGCAGCAACCATCCGGGCAATCGCGGCGGCATGACGAAGATTCTCGAGGCCGTGCGCCAAGTGCGCGGCGAGGCCCATCCGAAGGTCCAAGTCCGCAATTGCGATGTCGCGCTCGCGCACGGCACGGGCGGCATGCTGGGCGCGCGCATGGGCAGCGCCACCATCATCCTGGGGAACCAAGACGCATGAGCGAGGAACAGAAAAAGCCGCGCCTGACCCTGAACCGGGAGAGCAGGCCCTATTTCGAGGCGGCGGGAAAAGGCCGCCTTGTGATCAAGAAATGCAATGCCTGTTCGCGGGTTCATTACTATCCGCGCACGATCTGTCCGCATTGCTATTCGGACGACACGACGTTCGTGGAAGCATCGGGACGCGGCGTCGTCTACAGCTATTCGGTGACACGCCAAGCCAAGCCGCCCTACGTGATCGCCTATGTCACTTTGGAGGAAGGCGTCACGATGCTGACCAATATCGTCGACTGCGATGTGGATAGCGTGCGCGTCGGGCAGAAGGTCAAAGTCAAATTCGTCGACGCGGGCGAGGGCATGGCGCTACCGATGTTTACGTCCGCATGAGGCGCGGGGCGCCGCGTCGTGGCGGCCGCTCGCCAGTAAGAGTCGTTGTGCTCACAGTAACACACAATAACGATCCTCGTCCGATATCACCGGCTTAGAGGAACCTCGCCCTTCAGCATCAGCGCTATAATTTCATCAATCGACTGCGGCTCGACGGATTGGGGCTTTGAGGGGATATGCTTGTCCGTTCTCTCTGTCGCGCTAGAGCTGTTTCAACAAAAGCGGAGTCGGCGGGGATTCCCTGATCTCGCGATTGCTGATTCCCTTTCCTGCGTGATTCGCGGAGGAGAGGAAGATGGCGCGAGCTTACAGCTTGGATTTGCGGCGGCGTGTTGTGGAAGCCATTGATGGCGGCTTGTCGAGCTGTGAGGCGGCACGGCGGTTTGCCGTGGGGATCGCGACCGCGGGGTCTTGGCACCGGCGGTGGCGCAAGACGGGGGACGTGCGACCTGGCCGTCAGGGTCACCCCAAGCGCTCTAAGCTCGACGCCCACGCAGACTTCATCCTTGGCCTGGTCGGCGCAACCAAGGACATCGCGCTCGCCGAGATCGCCGAGCTCCTGTCGAAGAAACGCGGCGTCTCGGCGTGCCCGGCGACGATCTGGTACTTCTTCGACAAGCGCGGCTTCACGTTCAAAAAAAGACAGCGCAGGCGAGCGAGCAACAGCGCGCGGACGTAAAAGCCGCGCGGACCGCGTGGTTCGAGGGCCAACTCGATCTCGACCCCGAGAAGCTCGTCTTCATTGACGAAACCGGCGCCTCAACCAAAATGGCGCGCCTCAGAGGCCGTGCGCCAAAGGGCGAGCGTTGCCGGGCATCAATTCCGCATGGTCATTGGAAGACGACGACCTTTACCGGCGCTCTGCGCCTGGATGGCCTAGCCGCGCCCATGATCCTCGACGGGCCGATGTACGGGACGGCGTTCCTCGCCTACGTGCAACACGTTCTCGTCCCCGAACTCAAGGCCGGCGACATCGTCGTGATGGACAATCTGCCCGCGCACAAAGTGACAGGCGTGCGCGAAGCAATCGAAGCAGCGGGCGCAACGCTCGTCTATCTTCCACCCTATTCGCCCGACTTCAACCCGATCGAAATGGCCTTCTCGAAACTCAAGGCACTCTTGCGCAAGGCCGCCGCACGCACCGTTCCAGATCTCTGGCAGGCCATCGCCATGGCGATCAATGCGTTCACGCCGAGCGAATGCCAAAACTTCTTCGCCGCCGCTGGGTATGACCGTGATTAAATTGAATCGGCTCTAGGCATGTGAGGGAACTCCGTCAGTGTGCTTTACATATAGTAGTTTCAGGCCTTCTAAGTAAGGCTGAATTTGCACCTGCATATCGGTCCGTATCGCTCCCCAAAATTCAAAAGGCGCGCTGCTGTCCACCGTGACAACCGCCTTGCACCGACTGCGCGTTTCTGGGGTTGTTTCATCCAAAAGCGGCAGCAATAGGATGCTGCGGTAGGGTGGACTTGCCTGGGTCCCAGGTCGCTTAGGCGGAAACAATAAAAATCAAATGTTCAACCAGCCTACCACATAAGATCCTTGCAGTCCCCGCTGAGTTCACAGCGGCATGGTATTCCGCTTTGATCTGCAATCCACCTGCGAAGGGTGAACGAAAGATCCGCCAGTCTGAGCGCCAAAAACCGCTGGCTCATCCGGGGCATCGCTCGCTCTCATGTCATCGTCGCGATGGTCTTGCGGAAGCGGGCGAGCGACAGGCCGAACAGTGTTGCGCCGATCATCGCAATCGCCAGGAACTGCGGCCAGACGGTCGAGAATCCGGCGCCGCGGTAGAGGATGGCCTGGGCGAGCATCACGAAATGCGTGTTCGGTGCGGCCAGCATCAAATACTGAATGGCGTCCGGCATACTCTCGCGTGGCGTGGTACCCCCGGAGAGAACCTGCAGCGGCAGCAGGACGAGCATCAGCAGCAATCCGAACTGGGGCATGGTGCGGGCAAGCGTGCCGAGAAAGATGCCCATCGAGGTCGTGGCGAAA
Organism: uncultured Flavobacteriaceae bacterium; assembly: GCA_964561925.1. Taxonomy (GTDB): domain Bacteria; phylum Pseudomonadota; class Alphaproteobacteria; order Micropepsales; family Micropepsaceae; genus SZUA-430. The sequence continues at coordinate 5,413 of CAZLRW010000140.1, read as the reverse complement.
AGGTGGAACGCCGTGCCGACCAGGAATAGGGCGATTGATCCTTCGATCGGCACCGAAAGCAGACCTTGGACAACAAAGATCAGGGCGAACGCCGAAGCCGCCAGAACTACGAGTCCCATGGCCCAGACCTTGCTGGTCATGATCTCGAACGGCGTGACCGGCATCACAAGCAAGTGTTCGATGGTGCCGTGCTCACGCTCACGAATGAGCGCCGCGCCCGTCAGCACGATCGAGAGCATGGTCACGTTGTTGATGACCTGCATGATTGCGCCGAACCACGACTTGTTGAGCTCGGGATTGAAGCGAACCCGCAGCTCTAGGGCCACGGGCAGCGACGCGACCTCGCGGTAACGCTGTGTGAAGGCGCGAACCTCATCATTGACGATGGACTGGACATAGCCGCTTCCCGTGAAAGCCTGGCTCATCCGGGTAGCATCGACGTTGAGCTGGATGGCTGGCCGGTGCCCCGCCATCACATCGCGCTGAAACCCCTGCGGGATATTCAGGGCGAAGGTAATCTGCCCGGCATCCATGCGCGCGTCCATCTCCGGCGGCGTGATGAAGCGCGGCGGCACGAAGTACGGGGGATAGAAAGCGCTGGAGATCCGCGCCGACAGCGGTGATCGGTCCTCGTCCACGATGGCGATCGACGCCTTGTTGAGGGTCTCCGGCATCGCAGTCGCTGCCATGTAGATGGAGAACGTGAAGGCATAGACGATAAGCACGAGCATCAACGGATCGCGGATCAGGCTTCGCAATTCCTTAATGCCCAGGTGCAGGATGTTGCTCGATCGCATCGCCTAGCGCTCCTGCTTTCTCAGGAGGACTGCCGCCATGATCAGGAGCAACGGTCCGGCGATCGCCAGCGGCAGGAACGATGCCGATAACTCGGAGAAGCCCAGTGCCTTCGAGAACGTGCCACGAGCGATGGTCAGGAAATGCGTAGTCGGGTAGATTTCGCCGATCACGCGTCCCGCTCCTACAAGAGATGAGACTGGATCGATCATGCCCGAGAAACTGACGGCGGGCAGAATGGTGAGGACGGCCGTGCCGAACAGCGCGGCGACCTGGCTCTTCATGAACGTCGAGATGAGCAGGCCGATGGCGGTCGAGGCCGCAACATAAAGGAGCGCTGCCGTTGCCAGCGCCAGAAAGCTGCCCTTGAGCGGCACACCGAAGACGGTGATGGCCAGCAGCGTCAGGAGCAGGAAGCTCAAGGCCGAAAGCACAACGTAAGGGATTTGTTTGCCAAGCAGAAACTCCAGCCGCGTCGTCGGCGTGACGTAGAAGTTGGTGATCGAGCCAAGTTCCTTTTCGCGCACCACGCTCAGGGCCGCCAGCATCGCCGGAATCAGCATCAGCAGGAGCGGTATGACGGCCGGAACCATGGCAACGAGGCTCTTGACGTCCGGATTGTAGCGGAAGCGGGTCTCGACGGTCGCAATCCCAGCCAGCGCTTCGCTATAGCCAGCCTCGCGCGCTTTTGCGGCAAGCCATTGAACGTGCATACCCTGTACATAGCCGCGAATGGTCTCCGCTCGTGTCGGCATGGCGCCATCGATCCAGGCGCCGATCGCGACCGGCTTGTTGCGGGCGATGTCACGCGCAAAGCCGGAGGGAATCTCGATGGCGAGACCGAGCTTTCCTGAGCGCATGCGCCAGTCGAGATCCTCGTAATCACGGATCGGGGCCTGCTCGACGAAATAGCGCGAACCCTTGATGTTGAGCGCATAGTCGTGGCTGGTGGTGGTCTGGTCGCGGTCGAGCACGGCAAAGGTCAGATCGTCCACGTCGAGACTGATGCCAAAGCCGATGACGAACATGAGGATGACGCTGCCGATCATCGCCAGGGTCAGACGTATCGGATCCCGGCGCAGCTCCAAGGATTCGCGCCGCGCATAGCTCATCATGCGGCCCGGATCGAACAGGGATCGCCACCCTATAGGATTGGGCTCGTGGAGCGGCTCCACAGCAATCTTGCTCAACTCGGCTTCTGCAAGCGTCGCGCGGGCCGCTTTCTTTTGGCCGCCTGCTTCTTCGAGATAGGCGACGAACGCGTCATCGAGCGACGCTGCGTTCCGGCTTGCCGTCAGCGCAGCCGGCGTGTCCGTCGCCAGCACTCGCCCGGCATGCATTAGCGAGACGCGGTCGCAGCGCTCAGCCTCGTTCATGAAATGTGTCGAGACGAAGATGGTCACGCCATCCTTCCTCGACAGGTCGACCAGCATCTGCCAGAACGCGTCGCGCGCCACGGGATCGACCCCGGAGGTCGGCTCGTCGAGGATCAGCATCTCTGGCTTATGGATCATGGCGACCGCAAGTGACAGACGCTGGCGGTGCCCGAGCGGCAGACTGCCGGGCAAGCTGTCCAAGACGCCCTCGAGCCCGAACCGGCTGACCATATCTGCGACGCGCCGCGCCATCTCGGCGGTCTCAACATGAAATAGCCGCGCATGCAGCTCGAGATTCTGGCGCACGGTCAACTCGCCATAGAGCGAGAACGATTGCGACATGTAGCCGACCCGCCGGCGGATCGCGATGTCGCGTGCCTCGATCTCCCTGCCGAACAGCCATGCCCGTCCTTCACTTGCCTGCAGGAGGCCCGTCAGCATTTTCATGGTTGTCGTCTTGCCGCAGCCGTTCGAGCCCAAGAAACCGAAGATCTCGCCGCGTGTGATGCGAAAGCTCACGTGATCGACGGCCGTGAAGTCGCCAAAGCGCATGCTCAAGTCCTGCGCCTCGATGATCACCTCGCCGTCATGCTCGGCTGCGGGTGCGGGAATTTCTATGGCGCGATGGCCGCGCCGCTTCTCCTCCGTCAACAACGAAATGAAGGCTGCTTCCAAGGAGCCCTGGCCCGATTGCGCGAGCAAGTCCTGCGGCGCGCCGGTCGCCAGCGGACGGCCCCCGTCCATGGCAGCCAGCCAATCGAAGCGCGATGCCTCTTCCATGTAGGCGGTCGCCACGAGCACGCTCATCCCTGGCCGATCCGCGCGAATACGGTCGATCAGCTCCCAGAACTGGCGGCGGGACAGGGGATCGACACCAGTCGTCGGCTCGTCGAGAATAAGCAGGTCAGGATCGTGGATCAGCGCACAGCAGAGGCCGAGTTTCTGCTTCATGCCGCCCGAAAGCTTGCCCGCAGGCCGATCGACGAACGGCGCCAGTCCTGTCGCACGTGTCAGCAGGTCGATGCGGCGCGCCCGCTCCTGCCGGTCGTGCCCGAACAAGCGGCCGAAGAATTCAATGTTCTCCGACACCGAGAGCGTCGGGTAGAGGTTCTTGCCTAACCCTTGCGGCATGTACGCGATGCGCGGGCATGTCTTTCGCCTATCGGCTGCATCGGCCATGTCGCCGCCGAGCACGGTGATCGTGCCGGTCTGAATCGCGCGCGCGCCCGCCACGAGCGCAAGAAGGCTCGATTTTCCGACTCCATCGGGACCGATCAGACCGGCGAGCCGGCCAGTGGGTATCTCCAGGCTGACGGCATCGAGCGCCGTGACCCTGCCGTAGTGGAGACTGACATCGCGCAATGCTGCGACCGGTTCGCTCAGCCCGTGGGTACTGCCGCGTTTTGGAGGGCCCTCATCGGTCATTGAGAGGGACTTTGACGCGAAGATGAGCCGGCCACCCCGTTTTATCGTCGAAGCGCACATAGGCCATGCCGGGCAGGCCAGTCTTCACCTGAGCCAAATGCTTCTTGAGCAAAGCCGGATCGATCCGCGCCTTGATACGAAACATCAGCTTCTGGCGCTCCTCGAGCGTCTCGACGGTCTTCGGAGTGAACTGCGCAACATCGGCAACGAAGGACACGTGGGCGGGGATTACATATTGCGGCGCTGCGTCGAGAATGATCCGGGCCTCGGCCCCGAGCCGGATGCGACCGGCCGATGCCGTTGGCAGGAAGAAGGTCATGTAAACGTCGCCAAGATCGACGAGATTGAGGATTTTACCGCCCGCACCGACGACCTCACCGGGTTGGGACACGCGATACTGCACCCGCCCATCGCGCGGCGAGACGAGTGTCGCATCATCGATATCGGCCCATATCCGCTCGACTGTGGCCTTGGCGGCCTCCACGGCCGCTTGCGCGTTGACGACTTGCGATTGCGCGGCGCTGATGGCCGCCTCGGCGGCAGCAACCTGGGCTTCGGCGGCGCTGATGGTCGCCTTGCCACTTTCCATGCGCGCGCGATTGTCGTCGAGAACCTGCTGGGACGTGACCTGCTTCGACGCGAGCACTTCGGATCGCGAGAAGCGATGGACATTGGCCTCCTGCTCAGCGCGCCGTTGAGCGACAACCGCCAGCGTCGCCTTGTGCTCGGCATGACGCTGCACGACCTGGGCCCTGGCGGTATCGACCGCTATAACCGCCCGCTTCAGCTGGGCTTCGGTCTCGCGGCGCTGCGCCTCCAGCACCGCAATATCCATGCGCGCCAAAGGCTGCCCGGCGCGGACAAAGTCTCCTTCGTTGACGAGGATCTCCTTCAGACGACCGGGCGAGCGTGCGGCAACGTCGATCTCGACCGCCTCGATGCGGCCATTGCTTCCGGCGATGCCATCCGGTACGCCGCGATTGTTGAGCTTGCTCCAGACCAGTCCCATGCCGATGAGAAGCGCAAGAGCGAGGGCCGCGAGGGTCCAGCCACTCCGGGCTAAGATCCAGACCCGAGCCCTCTTGCCGTAAGCTGTTAAGGTACCGATCATTGGACAGCGCTTTCCCCACTCCCGCAGGTGCCTGCGGCAGCCTCGGCGTCATTCGGCGTTTAATTCTCTAGCGTACTATCGCGCGGCTGAACAAGATAGCGATACTTGCACGCGATCCGATGTCGAGGTTGGCTACACGTGGATGTTTCTCGGCATTGCAGTGAAGTTGCTCAGAGCCACTAACGACGAGATGAAAGCCCTCTGGTCAAAGCAATAGGCGCTGCCGCTTCCGTTGCACAATTGTATGCGCCTCGGACGCTGTGGACCTGATACGAGCTTCCGCTCCCGGCCCATGACGGCGAGGGATCAACGGTTGGTCGTAGGGCGCTCCATTAAAAAACTGGGACCTGCCGCCCGCGCTGAGCGAGGTGCGCGCGAAGCTGAAGCAACACACCGACGGGGATCGCCAGTTCGTCAAGGTTTTGGGCGCGGTGCTCGATCACGGACTGAGTGCGGTCGAGGCCGCTTGCGCCGAAGCGATCGAGGCCGGCATCGCGAGCGGCGATGTGATTCTGACGGTGCTGGCGCGCCGGCGCCAACCCGCAACACCACCCAGCGTCACCACGCCCGATGCGCTTCGCCTGAAGTGCGAGCCCATGGCCGATTGTGGCCGCTACGACAGCATAAGGAAGGTCGCCTGATGGAACGCCACGAGATTTTGGAAGCCATGAGCGGTGCGCGCTCCAATATCATATGGGACGGATGT
>CAZLRW010000139.1:0-9067 GCA_964561925.1 uncultured Flavobacteriaceae bacterium | reverse complement strand
TCTTGAAGCGCGCGGCCGATTGGCCGGAGTTCACGTCCGGGTATTGGATGTGGAAACCGTTCAGGTGGTTCAACGGCCGTACCACACTTAGCGCCACGATCTCCGGCGTCAGACCGTCCAGCGACTGTTGCGTCTGATATTTGAAGACGTCGTAGGCGATTTGGTCCTGAGGGCTTAACGCGGCGCGGTCGATCGCGCTCAAGCGCTGCATGTCGATTTCGGCGTTGCGGCGCAGCTGGGCGATGTAGTCGTCGGTGATGTAGTCGCCGAACTCGCCGTCATAGCGCGTGTCCCCACGGAACAGCGCGCCGATCGGGTTCAGCTTCAGCGCGGCTTCGTCGCTGTCGGCGAAGACTTGGTGCAGCGCTTTGGCTGGCGTTGTCTCGGCCGCGCCCGCCCCGGGCGGGACTACGACATCGTCGATGCAGGCGGTGAGCGTGACGGCCGACAGAACGACGGCGGCAAGCGTGGCGAAGCGCATCGGAATACTCGCGTGATTTGGCTGGAGACTGGAAAGAAGCGGGCGCAAACGCAACAGGCCAAGGCGGCACAGGCGATCACGAGGGCGTCATTGTGCTCGGAGATCAGCGCGGGATATCGCCGCCGAATGCGAGCAGGCGGCCGTCGGGCAATCGGACCTCGAACTCGCGGCTGTTGTAGGGTTTGTTCTGCGGAGGCGCGAGAATGTCCGCGCCGCGCGCCTTGAAGTCCGCGTACAGATCATCGGCGTTGCGGACGTAGATGTAAGCGGCCCAATCTTGGGCCGGCGCAGGGTAGGTACCGCATACGAGCATGATTTCGACGCCGTTGCGGCAGAGCGAGGCCCAACTCGGCGGGTCACCGGCAGAACCTTGCGCGATGAATCCGAGACGTTGAACGAGATAATCGCGCGTCTTCGGGATGTCCGTGACGCAGAGGACGGGGGCAACACTGAGAAAAGCTCCGGCTGGCGTGTCCGCGGTCGCGCTAGGTTCCATGTCGTGCCTCCAGCCTCAATCGCGATGTTCCGCCATGGGCGCGGAACTGGCAAGGCGCTTGCGCGGGGCCACGGGGGTGCGAGATTAATCGAGGCGAGTGAGTCGTTCCTTCGAGGATCTGACGCGTGGCACTGGCGTACGAAGCGGATGTTGCGATCGTTGGCGGCGGGATCGCCGGGGTCGTGTGCGCGCTGGAGTTGCTAAGCGCCGGCAAGTCGGTGGTGCTGTTCGAGCGCGAGGGCGAAATGCGCTTCGGCGGCTCGGCGCTCGAGGCGTTTGGCGGGCTCTTCTTCGTCGACAGCCCCGAACAGCGGCGGATGAAGATCAAGGATACGCCTGAACAAGCCTACAACGATTGGAAAGGCTTCGCGGGGTTCGAAGGCGGCGAACTGTGGCCGCAGCTTTGGGCGAAGCACTTGATCGAACGGTCGACCCCCGACGGCCGCGATTGGCTGAAGAGCTTCGGCATCGGTTGGCTGCCGGTCGTGTTGTGGGTGGAGCGCGGGCAGAAGGTTCCGGGCAACTCCGTGCCGCGCTTTCATCTCACTTGGGGTACGAGCCGTCATTTGATCACCCGGCTGATCTCGGCGCTGAAGGCGCATGCGAACTTTCGCAAAGTTCAACTCCGTTTCGGACACACGGTGGAGCGCATCGAAACGCTTGGCGGGCGAGCGTATGGCTGCAGTGGGACCGCGGGCGCCGATACGTTTCAGGCGACGGCCGAAGCGATCATCGTTGCGGCGGGCGGGATCGGCGGCAACATCGACGAAGTGCGCCGGCAGTGGTCGCCGGGCCCGGACCTTCACCCGCCCGCGACCATTCTGACCGGTACGCACCCGAGCGCAGACGGCCGCGCGCTGAAGGCCGCGGCCGATGTCGGCGCGAACGTGACGAATGTCGGGCGGATGTGGAACTACGCCGCAGGCATCCGTCATCCGCGTCCGTCGTGGCCGGATCATGGGGTCAGCCTGGTGCCGCCGAAGTCGGCGCTTTGGACCGATGCGCACGGCAAGCGCCTGATGCCGCCGCTGGTCTCCGGTTTCGACACGTTTGACCTCGTGCAGCGCGTGTGCGCCGCACCTCTCGGTTTTACCTGGCAAATCATGAACCGGCGCATGGCGCTGAAGGAGCTTGCGGCGTCGGGTGCGGACTGGAACCCGGCGCTGCGCGAACGGCGGATCATCCGCTTTGCGCTCGACATGATCGTGGGCAACCGCTGGATCGTCGACGACTTGACGAAACACTGTCCGGACGTCGCCGTTGCACCGACGGTTGAGGAACTGGCCGCGAAGATGAACGCGCTTGCGCCCACCGCCGCGATCGATCCGGCAGCTTTGCGCGAGGAGATCGCCCGCTTCGACGCGACGTTGGATCACCCCGGCGACGAGCAGCGTGCTTTGATCGAAAAGCTCCGCGCCTATCGCGGCGATCGCATGCGGCTCGCAAAAGGCCAGCGCATTCTCGATCCGAAAGGCGGTCCCTTGATGGCGCTGCGCGAACATGTCGTGACGCGTAAGTCGCTGGGCGGGATCGTCACCGACTTGCGCAGCCGGGCGTTGAACGCTGCCGATCAGCCGATCGGTGGGCTCTACGCGGTGGGGGAGGCGGCCGGTTTCGGCGGCGGCGGTAGTCATGGATTCCGTGCGCTCGAGGGCACGTTCCTGCTGTCGTGCGTCATCACCGCACGGCGCGCGGCCGAGGCGATCGCGAAGGGCTGATGTTCAGCGGTAGAGCATGATCGCGTCGATCCGACGGTCGATCTGGCGGATCATGGCGTTGTAGCTCTCGGTGTCGATGTCGCCATAGGCCGCCTTGAATTCGGCTTCGGACAAGCCTTCCGGCAGATCGCTCACCCGCGGGAAGAAGTCGCGTTCCGTGACGCCTTGAGCGAGCGCGGACTGAAGCTTGCGCGCCGAACTCTGCGATGCGGTCGCCACTTCGGCGAAGCGGACGCCTGCGCGGTCGGCCGCGATGTCGGTGAAGGAAAAGCCGGAAGGGCCGTCGGCGTCCTGGATTTCCTTCGCTTCGCCGATGAAGTTCGAGACGCCGCTGCCGGCCGCGACTTGAATGCCGGCCGTCGTGACGAAGTGCTGAACCCAGTCGTGGCGGCTCGAGAGTTTGACGGCACCGGTGTCGAAACCACCGTCGTCGAAGTCGGCGGTCTTGACGTCGCGCAGCAGAAGTTCGAAGCGGCTGTCCCCGAAATAGATCGCAAGCGCCAGAATGGCGGCCCGGTTCTCGGCGACCGGATCGGCCGATTTCGAGCGCTGCTCGGCGACGGCGAAGACGGGCGCGAGATACGCCGAGAACGGCACGGCGGCGCCGGTCTGGCGGCGGCTCACGTCTGCAATCGTGCGGTAGTAGGCGCGGATCGCTTCGGCGTTGCCGAGGTGAAGTGCGTTGCCGGCGGCCGCCTTCACGTCTGCCACCAAGGTTGCCGGCGGCTGGAAGGCGACCGTGATCTTGTCGCCGTCGACCTTGACGGCACGGATGCTGGCGTACGTGGGTTCGCCCTTGCCATCGCCCAAGAACCAATCGAGCGCGTAGATCGTCACCGGCTTGACGAGCCAGCCCGGGATCGGAAGCGCGCCGATCGAAAGTTCGGAGACCACGAGTTCGTCGTCCGACTCGGCGATCTTCGCTTCAACGTTCAGATAGCGGCCCAGGAACGTGTCGGGGATCGGAAGTTCCGCGGTGCCGCCGATCCAAACGCCGTCCTCGTGCGCCTCGACTCGGCTTCGGATGCGCGAGAAGCGCGAGAGCGCGGCGGAGAATGCCTGGCTGATCTCGCCCGCGCGCACTGTCACCTTCGTGACGTTCGAGGCGCTCATCATGCGCGGGTCGAAGCGTTTCAGAACGAGTTTCGCCGCCTCGATGTCGTCGAACAGCGGCGCTTCGCTTTCGAGGACGAGCGGTTCGCGCTGAATCGTCAGCAGCGGCAGCACGAACGGCGCAAGGAACAGTGCCAAGAAAAGCAGGCGGAACAGCATTTTCAACAAGGCCACGGGCGATGCCCCCACTTCGCTCGGTCCGTCAAGACCGGCGGACCTTAGGCGATGGGCGGACCGATTTCCACCTGCAGCGGCCAGGCGCGTGTGGCGGGCGTCCGATTCGCCCGGTATTGTGCGGGTTGGACCACCCGATGGAGCCTCCCCCATGAATGCCAGCGAAGCCGTCCTGCGCGAACTCGTCGAACTCGGCGTCGAGGCTTGTTTCGGCAATCCGGGGACATCCGAGATGCACTTGGTCGCAAGCTTCGACCGGGTGGGGGGCTTGCGGCCCATCCTCGGTCTGTTCGAGGGGGTGTGCACCGGGGCGGCCGACGGCTATGCGCGCATGGCGGGCAAGCCCGCGGCGACGCTGCTGCATCTGGGGCCGGGGCTGGGCAACGGGCTTGCCAACATCCACAACGCAAAGCGCGGGCAGTCGCGGATGATCAACCTGGTCGGCGACCACGCGACCTATCACCGGAAGTACGATGCGCCGCTCCAGAGCGATATTCACTCGATCGCAAAGCCCGTGTCCGATTGGATCGGCGATCCGGTGTCCGGTGCGGACGCGATCGCCAAGACACGCGAGGCGTTCGACATTGCGATGCGGCCGAACGGCGGGCTTTCGACGCTGATCGTGCCTGCCGACATCGCTTGGTCGCCGGTCGAGGGTGCGGCGCCGCCGCGCAAGCCGCGACCGTCCGCGAAACCGGTCGACATGGCGTTGGTGCGCGAGGCGGCAAAGGCGCTGACGGCGGGGGAACCCGCGATGCTGCTGATCGGCGGGCATGCGGGGCTCGAGAAGCCGCTCAAGATTGCGGCGGCGATCGCCGAGAAGACCGGCGCGAAGCTTTTCGCCGACACGTTCGTGCCGCGGCTCGCGCGTGGACGAGGGCGGCCGAGGCCGGAGCGCGTGCCTTATCTCGGCGAGATGGCGTCGATGATGCTTGCCAGCTACCGGCGTTGCGTCACCGTCGGCACGAAGGCGCCGGTCGCATTTTTCGCGTATCCGAACAAGCCGTCGACGTTCCTTTCACCGGAGTGCAAGGTCGTAGAGGCGTGGGAGGCTGCGAACGACGTCGTCGACGTGTTGAGCGCGCTCGCGGAAGAGGTTGGGGCGAAGGTAGGCGGTACCGCCGATGCGGGCGCGGCACCACAAGTCCCCGAGGCCGGCGCGCTGACCGTGCAAAGTTTCGGCGACGCGGTGGCGGCGCTTTTGCCCGAAGGGGCGATCGTCTCGGACGAGGCAATCACCGGCGGTTCGTGGGCGTCGATCGCGACGCAGGCTTCGGCGCCGCACGATTGGCTCGCACTGACCGGTGGGGCGATCGGCGACGGCATTCCGATGGCGGTCGGTGCCGCTGTCGCGTGCCCGGGACGGCCGGTCGTCAATCTGCAGGCGGACGGCAGTTCGATGTACACGATCCAGGGGCTTTGGACGGCCGCGCGCGAAAACCTGCACGTGATCACTGTGCTCATCAACAACAAGTCCTATCGGATCTTGAACATGGAACTCGACCGGGTGGGGGCGACGGCGCAGAGCGAGCGTTCGCGCTCGCTGCTCTCGCTCGATAAGCCGACGATCGATTTCACTGCGATGGGCCGTGCGATGGGCGCCTCGGCGGTGCGCGCCGAGGACAACGAAGCGTTCGTGAAGGCGTTCAAGCGGGCGCTGGCTGAGCCGGGACCGCACCTGATCGAAGTGATGCTGTAGGCAGTCTGCTCAAGAATTGGGCAGGTCGCATGGTTGACGGCGGCGCAGAAGCGCTGCTCTTCTGCGGTTGCCCACGAACAGGATGGCCACCCCTAATGGAACCCGCCACCGCGCGCCCACGTCCCACGATCGTGAGCAATCGAGCGCGCCCGGGCCACGACAAGCCGTTCGCAGATTATGTGCTCGGCGCGCAGTGGGACGAGATGTTCGCGCGTGACGGCGCGCCGCGATCGCATGCGGCGGCACTCTACGAGACACTGACCACGCTGCCCGCCGAGGAACTCGTGCGGCGGCAGCATGCGTGCGAGCAGTCGTTCCTTCACCAGGGGATCACGTTCACCGTCTATGGGCATGACGAGGCGACGGAGAAGATCATCCCGACCGACCTTCTGCCGCGCATCGTGCCTGGTCGTGAGTGGGACAAGCTTGAACGCGGGTTGCGGCAGCGGATCGCCGCGCTGAACCTTTTCCTCAAAGACGTCTACAACGACGGCCGAATCTTGAACGACGGCGTGGTGCCGCGCGATCTGGTCTACGGATCGAAGCACTACCTTCGGCAGATGCGCGGCGTCGTCGTGCCGCTGGACGCGTACGTCAACGTGTGCGGCACCGACATCATCCGGTGCGAGGACGGGACGTTCGTCGTGCTTGAAGACAATCTGCGGGTGCCGTCGGGTGTGTCCTACATGCTTGCGAACCGCGAGGTGGTGCGGCGCGCCTTTCCGGATCTCTATCGCGCGTGCGCGGTCAGGCCGATCGAGAACTACGGGCAGGAGCTTTTGACCACTTTGAAGGAGCTTGCCGTCGGGTTTCGCGACGACCCGAGAATCGTGCTTTTGACGCCCGGCATCTTCAATTCGGCCTACTACGAACATGCGTTCTTGGCGCGGCAGATGGGCGTCGAACTCGTCGAGGGACGCGACCTGCTGGTGCACGACAACATCGTCTACATGCGCACGACATCGGGGATCAAACGCGTCGACGTGATCTACCGGCGCGTGGACGACGACTTCATCGACCCCTTGGCGTTCCGGCACGACTCGGCGCTGGGCGTGGCCGGACTGATGAACGCCTACCGCGCGGGCAACGTCGTCATCGCCAACACGATCGGGACCGGCGTTGCCGACGACAAGGCGGTCTATTCCTACGTTCCCGACATCATTCGCTACTATCTGAATGAGGAACCTCTGATCGGCATCGTCGAGACGTTCCGCTGCCGCGAGCCGAAGGCGCTGTCGCATGTGCTGGCGAACTTGGATTCGCTGGTCGTGAAGGCGGTCGGAGAGAGCGGCGGGTACGGCATGCTCGTCGGGCCGCATGCGACTGCGGCCGAGCGCGCGGCGTTCGCCGAGAAGGTCAAGGCCGATCCCGCGAACTACATTGCGCAACCGACGATCCAATTGTCGACGTCGCCGTGCTGCGTCGGATCGGGCATCGAAGCGCGGCATGTCGATCTCAGGCCCTATATTCTGACGGGGCGCGAGACGCGGCTCGTGCCCGGCGCGCTGACGCGCGTTGCGCTCAAGCGCGGCAGCCTCGTCGTCAATTCGAGCCAGGGCGGCGGGTCGAAAGACACGTGGGTGGTCGGGTGACGAGCGCGGGCATGCTCTCGCGGGTCGCGGATTCGCTCTATTGGATGGCGCGCTATCTCGAGCGGGCCGAGCACAGCGCGCGCGTGCTGGCGGTGAAGCTGGAGGCGATGCTCGACCAGACGCCGGAGGATGCAGCCGAGGCGTGGATCCGCGTCGTCGGCGCGCTCGCTTGGCCGATGGCGGGAACGCCGACCGGCCAGCCGTTCGACATCGCACGGCAACTGACGTTGGACAGAGGGCATCCGTCCTCCGTCATGACAAGCGTCAGGCTGGCGCGGGACAACGCGCGGCAAGTGCGCGAGCTGATCTCGACGGAGATGTGGGGGCAGATGAACCGCCTTCATCTAAAGCTCGCCGCGCACGACATTGCGCAGGTGTGGAGCGCGCAACCCGTGCCGTTCCTGCGCGAGGTCGCCGACGATCTTCTGCTGTTCGCGGGGATCACGGATTCTACGATGCGCCACGGCGAGGGCTGGCACTTCATTCAGCTCGGCCGCTACATCGAGCGCGCGCAACTGATGAGCCGCTTGCTCGATCTGCATTTCGGCGTCTTGCCCGAGGACGTGCCGCAGCACGTGCGCGCGCCGCGCTATTTCGAGTGGATCACGTTGTTGAAGCAAGCGACGGCGTTCGAGGCCTATTGCAAGGTCTATACGGCCGACGTGCAGCCGGCCAAGATCGCCGAGTTCCTGATCTTCGACGCGCAGTTTCCGCATTCGATCCGATTCTCGGTCGATCGGATGCAGGAGGAACTCGGTCTGTTGGGACCGGGCGGCGCGAGCGGGCGGCGCATGCAAGCCGAACGGCTGGCGGGACGTCTCAAAGCCAGCTTGGACTACGGGCAGGTCGACGAACTGCTCGCGGGCGACATCGACGGATTCTTGCGCTCGATTCAATCGTCGTGCAAAGCGATCCATCAAGCCACGTTCGACGCGTTCATCGGCTACAGCGTCGACGAGTTGCTGCCGGGATAGGCGGGGAGCAGATGTTCTACTCAGTTCGCCACGTTACGCGCTATCGCTACGACGCGCCGGTGCGCGAAAGCGTGATGCAGCTTTACATGCAGCCGAAGAGCGACGGCGTGCAGCGGCTGCAGTCGTTTCAGGTGGCGACGCATCCGCGCGCCGGATTGCAGGCCTATACGGATCATTTCGGCAATGCGGTGTATCACTTCGACGTTCCGGGCGTTCATCAGGAACTGACCGTCGAAGTCGAGGCGGAGGTCGAGCGCCTGTCACAGCCGGCGCCGCCGGAGTGGGTCGACGCGTCGGCTTGGGAGGCACTCGCCCGGCCGCAGGTCCTGGGTGAACACTACGACATGCTGGCGGACCGCGGCGTTGCACAGACGACGCCGGCCCTCGAGCGCTTCGTCGAAGAGCGCGGGCTTGCCAAGCTCGACGATCCGATGACGACGCTGCGCCGCTTGAATCGCGTCCTGTTCGATGCGTTCGGCTATGCGCCGGAAGAGACCGAGGTCGACTCGCCGATCGACGTCGCGCTCGCCAAGCGCAAGGGCGTGTGTCAGGACTTTGCGCACATCATGCTGGCGATCGCGCGCAAGTGGGGCATTCCGGCGCGCTATGTGTCGGGCTACCTCCACACGAAACGCGATGCAGGGGACCGGTCGATGGCCGATGCGACGCACGCCTGGGTGGAGGCGCTCGTGCCGGGCGCGGGGTGGATCGGGTTCGACCCGACGAACAACGTGCTCGCCGGCGAACGGCATATCAGGGTCGCGATCGGGCGCGACTATGACGACGTGCCGCCGGTGCGCGGCGTGTTCAAGGGGCCTGC
>CAZLRW010000138.1:0-9152 GCA_964561925.1 uncultured Flavobacteriaceae bacterium | reverse complement strand
CTTCGAGCTTGGGCTCGATCTCCAAAGCCTGCGCGAGCGTGACCGGGTTAGCCGGGTTAGCCGGCACGAGCTTGGCCAGGCGATCGACCTGACCGAAAGGCAATTGCATAACGCGGCCAACGTCACGCAGCACGGCGCGCGCTTGCAGCGTGCCGAACGTGATGATGTGAGCGACGCGATCTTCACCGTACTTGTTCTTGACGTACTCGATGACTTCGCCGCGGCGCTCTTGGCAGAAGTCGATATCGAAGTCCGGCATCGAGACGCGTTCCGGATTGAGGAACCGCTCGAACACCAAACCGAAGCGCAGCGGGTCGAGGGCCGTGATCTCGAGCGCCCAGGCGACGATCGAGCCCGCGCCCGAACCGCGGACGCCGACGGGAATGCCGCGCGCACGCGTCCACTTCATGAAGTCCGAGACGATCAGGAAGTAGCCCGGGAACTTCATGCGGTTGATGACGTCGAGTTCGAAGGCGAGGCGGTCCCAATAGTTCTTCTCGTCGGTGTACGTGCCGTTCGCGGCGAGGCGCGCCTTCAAGCCCGCCTCCGCCTGGGCGCGCATTTCCTCTTCGGGCGTCAGCCCCGAGGCAGGGACGAATTGAGGCAGGATGGGGCTTCGCTTCTTCGGAATGAAGGCGCAGCGGCGCGCGATTTCGACCGTGCTCGCGATCGCTTCGGGCACGTCTGCGAACAGCGCCGTCATCTCTTCGGCCGACTTGAAATAGTGCTCAGGACTTTCGCGGCGGCGGTCGTCCTGGAGCACGAACGAACCAGCGGCGATGCATAGCAGCGCGTCGTGCGCCGCGAACAGGTCGGGACTGGCGAAGAACGGTTCGTTGCTGGCGACGAACGGAATATCGTGGTCGAATGCGAATTGCGTGAGATGAGGCTCCGCCGCGATTTCGTCGGCAAGGCCGTGGCGTTGGAGTTCGACGTAGAGCCGATCGCCGAAGACCGACTTGAAGCGCCGCACGAGATCGGCCGCCGCCTCGGATTGCCCAGCGACGATCAGCTTGTTCAGCAGACCCTTCGGGCCACCAGTCAAGAGGATCAGGTCTTCGTTGTAGCGCTCCAGTTGTTCCCATGTGACATGGGGCGCGTCGCCGGGCTGGACGTCGAGATGCGCTTGGCTCGCAAGCTTCATCAGGTTCGCGTAGCCGCGTTCGCTCTGCACGAGCAGCGCGATCGTGCCCGAGGCACCGCGCGTGCGCGCGGCGCCGTTGCGGGCGGCGTCGGCGAGCTGGAGCATAAGCTGGCAGCCCACGATCGGCTGCACGCCCGCCTTCACCAGCGCGTCCGTCAGATCGTAGAGGCCGAAGAGATTGTTCGTGTCGGTGACGGCGACCGCAGGCATTCGGTGCTTCACGCAAAGCTTTGCAAGATCGTCGGGCTGGATCGCGCCCTCGAGCGGCGAAAACGCGGAATGCACCCGCAAATGTACGAAGTTCGCGTGACCTGCCGACATGGTGCCTTAGGTGGATTAAGCGACGCTCTCAGGGGCGCCGGCCATCAGCTTGCATCATTTTCGGTTTGCGGCGCGACCGCAATCCGGCCGCGTCACGCTTATCTGTGGACACTCACACCGCCAACCGGGCGAGATGCAGCCAGGACAACACCCAAACGAGAGCCATCAGCGCGTAGGTGACGGCGTCCATCTGCGCTTGCGTGGGGCTGAGGTGCAGATAGCGCTGGACCACCGTGACGATGAAACTGCCCTCCTCGGCGTTCGACGGGTTGCGCCAACGGCCTGTCGTGAGGAGCGATTCGATGTTGTTCAGCGGACACGTGCCGCGGTTGACGACCCAAACGACGACCAATCCCGGAATGAACGCGAGATGCGCGATGAGCCATGGCGAGCTCGGCACCAGCCAGCCGAACAGGCCGTAGAACACGAGTGCCATGTGCAGGCCGTGACAGACAATGCGCAGCGCATGCGCGGCTTCGCCCGTCACAAGCGGCATCTGCCAACGCCTGTCGCGGGGCTCCACGGGCGGCCGTCCCTCAGGGTTTCAGTTTGCCGGCGTCGATGAGTTTGCCGTCGTGGAGCAGCCACGTGCGGTCCATCTTCACGGCCATCTGGAGATTGTGGGTCGCGATCAACGCGGAGACGCCGCGCGCGCGGCAGAGTTCGACGAGCACGCCGAACACCATGTCGGCGGTGCGCGGGTCGAGGTTGCCGGTCGGTTCGTCCGCCAGAATGAGGCGCGGTTGGTTCGCAAGCGCGCGGGCGATCGCGACGCGCTGCTGCTCGCCGCCGGATAGGCGTCCGGGCCGGTGCGTGGCGCGCTGCGAGAGACCCACCATGTTCAGCAGGCGCAGCGCCAGCGCTTCGGACTCGCGCGAGCGTTTGCCGCCGATCAGTTGGGGCATCATCACATTCTCGACGGCAGTGAACTCGGGCAGTAAGTGGTGGAATTGATAGACGAAGCCGAGTTCTTCGCGGCGGATGCGCGTGCGCTCGGCGTCGTCGAGGCGCGAGCAATCGCGCCCGTTGATGACCACCGCGCCCGACGTCGGCGGTTCCAGAAGTCCGCAGATGTGAAGCAACGACGACTTGCCCGACCCCGACGGGCCGACGAGGGCCACGACCTCGCCCGGCATGATCTGGCCGGTGACGCTCTTGAAAATCTCAAGCGTTGCCGGACCGGAGCCGAAGACGCGCGTGATGTCCTTGAGCAGCAACGTCGGCACCGCCGCGGCCGTCCGCGGCGTGTCCTGAGTGCGAAGGCGTGCCTCACTCATAGCGCAGCGCATCCACCGGATCGAGCCGCGCCGCGCGCCATGCCGGATAGACGGTCGCCAGGATCGACAGCGCGAGCGAGGTTACAAGCACCATGATCACTTCGCCCGTTTCCATCTTGGCCGGCATCTTGCTCAGGAAGTAGAGCGCGTCGGGGAAGAGCTTCAGTCCGGTCGCCCACATCAGGAATTGCCGAATCTCTTCGATGTAGGTGCAGAACAGCACGCCGATGATGAAGCCGACGAGCGAGCCGACGATTCCGATCGCCGAACCCGACATCAAGAACACGCGCAAGATCGTGCCTTGCGTCGCGCCCATCGTGCGCAGGATTGCGATGTCCCGGGTCTTGTCCTTCACCAGCATGATCATGCCGGAGATGATGTTGAAGGCCGCCACGATGATGATGAGCGAGAGGATGAAGAACATCACCGTGCGCTCGACCTGCAGCGCGTCGAAGAACGTCTTGTTCGCGTCGCGCCAGTCGAACAGGCGCATGGCCGGGCCCGTGGCGCCTACGATCGCAGCCTTCATCTCGTCGACGCGGTCGGGGTCGTAGACCATCACCTCCACGCCGCTGACGCCGGTGCCGCGGTTGAAATAGGCCTGGGCCTCCTGCAGCGGCATGAAGACGACGGCGCGGTCGTATTCGTACATGCCCACCTTGAACAGACCGACGACGGTGTAGCTCTTGACCCGCGGGGTGACGCCGAACGGCGTGACGTTGCCGCGCGGGGCCAACAGCGTGATGCTCATGCCCGGCATCAGGCCCATCATGTTCGCCAGGCCGTCGCCGATAAGGACACCGTCGCCCTTTTGGAACCGGGCCATGGCGTTCGGCGAAAGCGAGTCGGCGACAAGCTTGAATTGCGCGAGGTCGGCCGGGCGAATGCCGCGCACCAGAACTCCGGGCGACGCGCCCGCCGCCGTTGCCAGCGCTTGACCCTCGACGAGCGGCGTCACGCGCACGACGCCCGGCACGCGCGCGACCTTCTTCGCCAACGGGTCCCAGCCCTCAAGCGTCCCGCCGGGGCTTTGCACCAAGAAGTGGCCGTTGAAGCCCAGCATCTTGCCCATCAGCTCTTCGCGGAAGCCGTTCATCACCGCCATGACGATGATGAGCGTGGCCACGCCGAGCCCGATGCCGGCGAGCGAGAAGCCGGCGACGACGGAGATCCAGCCTTCCTGCCTGCGGGCGCGCAAATAGCGGCCGGCGAGCATCCACTCGAAATACGAAAATGGCGACGTGCCGCCGCCGTTGCGCCGGGCGCGCACGACGCGTCTTTGCTGCGGCCGCTGCAAGTCGATGCTGTTCATCCAACCCTATGCGAGAGCATGTTGAAGGCCGCGTCGGGCGACAGATGCTGCCGCTCGCCCGTCTTGCGGTTCTTGATCTCAACCTGACCGTTTTGCAGACCGCGCGGGCCCACCAGCACCTGCCACGGCAGGCCGATCAGATCGAACATCGAGAACTTCGCCCCGGCCCGCTCTTCGGTGTCATCATATAGGACTTCGACGCCCGCGTTCGTGAGTTTGCGGTAAAGATCGTCACAAACGGCTCGCGTTTTCGTGTCTTCCGGCTTGAGGCTGATCAGGCCGACCCTGAACGGGGCGACGCTTTCCGGCCAGACGATGCCCGCCTCGTCGTGGGACGCCTCGATGATCGCGCCGACGAGGCGCGAGACGCCGACGCCGTAGGAGCCCATCTCGACGAGGACGTCGTCGCCCTTCGGCCCGGCGACCTTCGCGTTCAGCGGCTTCGAATATTTCGTGCCGAAATAGAAGATGTGGCCGACTTCGATCCCGCGCGCGGCGAGCTGCTTGTCCGCAGGGATTTTCGCGAACGCTTCGGCATCGTGTTTCTCGTCGGTTGCGGCGTAGAGCGAGGTGCGCTGACGGATCAGCGGCTCGAGATCGCCGTCGAAGTCGACGTTCTCAGGCACCGCCATGTCGACCAGGTCCTTGTGGCAATAGACCTGGCTCTCGCCGGTGTCGGCGAGCACGATGAACTCGTGGCTGAGGTCGCCGCCGATCGGGCCGGTATCGGCCTTCATCGGCACCGACTTCAGTCCCATGCGGGCGAACGTCCGGAGGTAAGCGACGAACATCTTGTTGTAGGCTTTGCGCGCGCCTTCGGCGTCGATGTCGAACGAGTAGGAGTCCTTCATCAGGAACTCGCGCCCCCGCATCACGCCGAAGCGCGGGCGGATTTCGTCGCGGAACTTCCACTGGATGTGATAGAGGATGCGCGGCAGGTCTTTGTACGAGCGCACCGTCGAGCGGAAGATGTCGGTGATCAGTTCTTCGTTCGTGGGTCCGTAGAGCAGATCGCGCTCGTGGCGGTCTTTGATGCGCAGCATCTCCTTGCCGTAGTCGTCGTAGCGGCCGCTCTCACGCCAGAGATCGGCGGATTGAAGCGTCGGCATCAGGAGTTCGATCGCGCCCGCGCGGTCCTGCTCTTCGCGGACGATCTGCTCGATCTTGCGCAGGACCCGGTGTCCGAGCGGCAGCCACGAGTAGATGCCGGCCGAGGCCTGGCGCACCAGCCCCGCTCGCAGCATTAGGCGGTGCGAGACGATTTGGGCCTCCGCCGGCGTCTCGCGCAGCAGCGGCATGTAGAAACGTGATACGCGCATGACAGGAGCGATTCTCAACTCGGGTTCGAACACCAGTCATAGCGGCGCCCGCCAAGCGGCGCAAATCCGCCCTTTCATCACATCAACCCGCCTGGTCAAGGCTCACAGAATGGACTGCGGCGGATGGGGTGGGCTAGCTTTGGCTGCGACTTGCGGACGATAGGGGGAACACATGCGCGCGATCGGAAAGCTCTTGGTTTTCATGTGGCTCGGCGCCGCCGGCGTTGCCTGCGCCGACGATTTCTTGGCCGACAGCTCCACCGACGTGTCGCTCAAAGCGCCAGGTGGGCAATACCAAGCAAGAACTTCCGAGATTTCACCCACCGGGCCAAACGCGCTACGCGCGCGCATCACCCTCAGCAAATTTGAGTCGCATTCCAGGTGGGCAACATCGTTTCAGTTCGCGATCCGGAACGGCGAAGAGAGGTTTCTCGCCTTTCAAATCATTCGCGTCAACAACGGGACGCTCACCGCGTACTTTCGGCAATTTGACGAAGGTACCGACACCGCCATCGACATCTTCGACTTCGAACCGCGGGAGGGCGAAGCGTTTACCCTCCAGATGGCCTGGACACCATCGGGCAAACTAACCGCCTCGGTCGGCCGCGACGACAAGATGGAAACGCGCGAGGCGGAGTTCGGCTACCCTCCGGAGAAGCTTCGGATCATCGCGTCCGGCGGTACCATGGACATCACGCCGCTCGAACTTGGCCGCGTGGGGGCCGTCATCAGCGGCCTCCCGACGCCCCCTTCCCAACCGCTATCGGCAAAGTCCAACGCGACCTCCGCGTCAACGAGCGGCGCGTGTGGCTCAAGCGTCGATCGTGCGCGCAGCTGCGCCGGACAAGGGAACCCTCTCCGTCGTTAGCAGGGCGGAAGAGCCTTCGCCTGAGTCAATCGAACAGCACGGGCGGCGGGTGAACCGGAGGCGGCGTACGCTTGGTTCCCGCGAGCTCGGCGAGCATGTGCTTGACGGCCGTAGGGCCCAGGCCTTTGAAAAAGGCCCAGTCGCCGTAGCTTTCCGTGAGGCGCGCGAGCGTTTGGGCCTCGGCGTCCGCGGGCGTTTTCCGGCGCGCCTCTTCGGCGAACGCTTTGAGTTGCGACAGGTAGTTGCGGAACACGATCAAGTCGTCGACATCGCCCACGTCACCGTGACCGGGAACGACCACCGTTCCTTCCGGCGATACCGCGAGGCTCGTCAACGTCATGAGCCAATCCTCGACTTTCGCGTCGATCAGATTGGGCGCCGTGCGGTGCCAGACGAGGTCGCCGCCGAACAGGACTTTCGCGCCTTCGACCCAGACGACGGTGTCGCCGCCGGTGTGACCAGGGAAGTGTTGCAGCCGGACGCGGCGTTTGCCGAGGTCGATGTCGAGGCCCTCGTCGTAACCTGCATGCGGCGCCTTGAGCGCGGCGACGGCCGCGCGGGCGTCGGCACTCGCCTTGTCACCGCCCATCAAACGAAGGTTCTCGTCGCGGATCCAAGCGCGCACGTTGCGGTGCGCGAGGACCGTCGCGCCTGCCTCGGCGAAGACGGCATTGCCCGCGACGTGATCGATGTGGTGATGCGTGTTGACGACGTAGCGCACCGGCTTTGTGGTGATGCGGCGTATCTCCGCCAGCAGGACCTTCGCGGCCGCAACCTTGTAGAACGTGTCGACGATGAGAACGGCCTCTTCGCCGATCACAAAGCCCGCATTCGCGCCTGCCTTGCCGCCGATGTCGGTTGCTGCGTAGACGCCCGGCGCGATTTCTTTGAGGGTGAAGGGAAGTTCGTCGGCGTGCGCAGGCACTACCGCGATGAGCACGAGCCACAGAAACCAACGTCCGATCGACGCGCGCGCCATCGCTTGAACCTCCCCGCTTGCGGCCGCCATCCTGCCGGAACGGTCCGATCATGTCACCCGCAGCCGGTCGGCTGGGCGTGTTCGCGGCTCGCGATGACCTGGCGTGGCGTCTCAAGGCGCAGGAACCTGGCGGTGTAGAGGGCTGTGCCGCATGAGATCGAGACGACGTATCGGTCGACCCAAATCGTCACGCGTCCGCGCACCGAGTTGAGCTTGTTCGCCGCGATCTTCGCGACGGTGCCGCGCGCCACCACCTTCTTCAAGAACGCTTCGCCGTTCGAAAAGCGCAGGCCGTATGCCGGTCCGTCCTCGCGCGAACACGGCAGCAACGCCCGCGACGCAGCGTCCGGCACGAAGTGAAGATCCGGTTCCGGCCGCCAGCCGGTGTCGGACACATAGGAACTCTCGCGTCCGTACACGTACTCGCCGGTGAGCTTCACGCGGCCGGCGAAGTGCACGCCATCCATGTCCATTCTTTTGAGCTTCAGCGGTCCGCTCTTCGGGACCGCGACCACGATCTGGGTCGTCGGGTTCTTTACGAGATCGACGCGCGCTTTGCCCGGTGCGCCTGCCTCTGCGGCGCCCATCGTGACGATGAGGATTGCGCAGGCCAAAAGCAACGAAGCGACACGCATTCCACAACCCTCCTTTAGGATGGCTACCAAGCGTGATGCGGCTTCAGGGCAAATCTGTGGCCGGAACTGTGGCGGCGGTCACAAGAACCGCCGCCGCACGTCGTTACTGCAGCGTGGCACTGTCGAGGTTCAGCTTGTCGATCGGGATGCGCTGGACGTCGGGTCGCTTCTTCTTCAAGGCGTTGAAGAAGACCGCGCCGTCGCCCACGACGACAAGCGTCGCTTTCTTCGGATCGTAAAGGCGCGCTGCGACCTCTTTCGCCTGTCCCGGCGTCACCGCCGCGATATCAGCGACGTAGGATTGCAGCTTTTCGAGCGGCAAACCGAAGATCGCAAGCGTCGCCAGCTGACCCGAAAGCCCCGAGGCCGTCTCGACGTCGCGGCCGAACGAACCGATCAGATTCGCCTGGCGCGCGCCAAGCTCGGCGGCGGATGCTTCCGTCTGCGTCAGCTTTGCGAACTCCTGCGTCATCAAGTCGACGACTTGCACCGCCGCGTCGTTGCGCGTTTGCGCGAGGGCGACGATGGGTCCCGGCGCCTGACGGGCGGCAAGGCTTGAGCTTGCGCCATAGGAGAGGCCGCGCTTGATACGGATCTCCTGATTGAGCCTGGCCGAGTAGCCGCCGCCCAGCACCGAGTTGATGACGAGCGCGGGGAAGTAGTCCGCATCGGTGCGCGCGAGACCGCGCATGCCGAAGCTGACTGCCGCCTGCCCCGATTTCGGCAGATCGACGACGACGGCCGACGGCGCCGTCGCCGCCATCGTCGCGTCGGGGTCGGTGCCCATCGGGTTGTTCGGTTTCGCCCAATCGCCGAAGAACTTTTCGGCGAGCGCAAAGCCCTCCGCCTCGGCGACGTCGCCCGAGATCACGAGCAGCGCGTTGTCGGGACGGAAATGCTTCTGATGGAACGCGAGCAGGTCTTCGGCCTTGAGCGCCTCGACGCTCTTGGGCGAAGCGACGCTGCCGTAGGGCCCAAGCCCGAACAGCAAGCGCGACAGCGCGAGCCGCGCGACCGTTCCGGGCTGGCGCAAACCCACCTGCAACCCGTCGAGCGTCTGTTGACGCTGGCGCTCGACCTCTTCGCCGGCGAAGGCCGGATTGCGCACGACGTCGCTCATGATCGTCAGCGCTTCGTTCGCGCGGTCGGCGCGCGACTCGAGCGAAACGCCCAGACTGTCGGCCCCGGCGGCCGCCGAGAGCGTCGCGCCCAGCGACTCGATCTGGCGCGCGATCTCCGTCGCGTTGCGCGTCTTCGTGCCTTTCGTCAGCACGTCGGAAGCGAGCGAGGCCATGCC
>CAZLRW010000137.1:0-9160 GCA_964561925.1 uncultured Flavobacteriaceae bacterium | reverse complement strand
TCGGGCGGGCGCGTGCTCGTGACGCTTCTGCACGAGATGCAGAAGCGCAATTCGAAGAAGGGCCTCGCCACGCTTTGCATCGGCGGCGGCATGGGTATCGCACTGTGCGTTGAACGCTAACAACAAGACGGATTGGGAGGAGAGCACATGAGCAGGGTGGCTATCGTCACAGGCGGCACGCGCGGGATCGGCGAGGCGATCTCGGTCGGCTTGAAGAAGGCCGGGTACAAGGTCGCCGCGAACTATGCCGGCAACGACGAGCGGGCGCAGGCGTTTGCGCAGAAGACCGGCATTTCGGTGTTCAAGTGGGACGTTGCGGACTACGACTCTTGCATCAAGGGCGTCGCCGAAGTTGTGGCAAAACTCGGGCCGGTCGACATCGTCGTCAATAATGCCGGCATCACGCGCGACGCGACCTTGAAGAAGCAATCGCGCAAGCAGTGGGACGAGGTGCTCGACACCAATCTCGGCGGCTGTTTCAACATGTGCAAAGCGGTGTGGGACGGGATGCTCGACCGCGGCTTCGGGCGCATCGTCAATATCGGCTCGATCAACGGGCAGGCCGGCCAATACGGGCAGGTGAACTACGCGGCGGCGAAGTCGGGCATTCACGGCTTCACGAAGGCGCTGGCGCAAGAGGGCGCGCCCAAGGGCATCACGGTCAACGCGATCGCGCCCGGCTATATCGACACCGACATGGTGGCGGCGGTGCCGGCGAACGTGCTCGAGAAGATCGTGGCGAAGATTCCGGTCGGCCGCCTCGGCAAGGCGGAGGAGATCGCGCGGGGCGTCTTGTTCCTCGTCGCGGATGAGGGCGGCTTCGTGACCGGATCGACGATGTCGATCAACGGCGGGCAGCATATGTATTGAGGGTTCCGTCATGCTTTTTGAGCGGCGCCAGTGAAATGGCGCCGCTTTCGTTTTGTGGGTCGGCAGTGCTATCGTCGGGGCTGGCCGATCAGGCGGCCTCCTGTCCGCGGAAAGGGCTTAGCCCGCCTCACGAGAACGTCGCCTTCGGCTTGCGACCTTTTCCTGCCCGAGCCGGCGGACACGGGCCCTTGAAGGGAAGGGTTTGCCCATGTCAGCGCCAGAGGCGCCGCGCCGGCCGTTGCCGGCCTCACCGTCGATCGAGCATTTGCGCAAGCAAGCGAAGCGGTTTGCGAAGGACGAACGGCTGAAGCTCAGCGTGGCGCAGCATCGTCTGGCGCAAAGTTATGGGTTTCACAATTGGGCGGCGCTGGCGCATGCGGTCGGCACGCTGCGGTCGCCGCTCGGGCTTGCCGCCGCCGCGGCCGACGACGCAGCGGTCGCGACCTTGCTTGCCCAGGGTGCTCCTGTCGATGGTGCGCCGGACGATGGTGCGACGCCGCTTTTTCTCGCGTGCGACGGCGATGCGCCTTGGGAGCGCCGGCTGGCCGTTGCGTCGCGATTGCTTGATGCGGGCGCGTTTCCGCGTGGCGGCGGGCCCAAAGGCATGACGCCTCTGCATGCGGCGGCGCGGCGAGGTCCTGCGGCGCTTGTCGAGTTGTTGCTTCGGCGCGGCGCGCTGTTCTGGCAAGGCGACGACGCGGGGCGTCGGCCGCACGACTATGCGCGCGATGGCACGCCGATCGATCGTGAGCGTATTCTCTACCTCACGGCCGACGGGCCTAAGATCGAGGATGCGGGCTTTCGTGCTGCGGTGGCTGCGATCCAGGCGGGTGATGCGTCATCGCTGGCGAGATTGCTCGATGCGCGGCCGTCGTTGCTGAGCGAGCGGGCGGTCGAGCCGGACCTTGGGCCCAAAGGCTACTTCAGCGATCCGATGTTGTTCTGGTTCGTGGCGAACAATCCGACCCTGGTGCCGCAGTCGCCGCCCAACGTCGTCGAGATCGCGAAGCTGATGATCGCGCGCGGCGTCGCGCAGCGCGACCTCGACTACGCGCTCGAACTCACGATGACGAACGGCATGATGGCGAAGGCGCAGCAGCTCGCCTTGACGGCAGCGCTGGTCGAGGCGGGCGCAACAGCGTCAAAGCAAGCGATTTTGATGACGCTGGGGCACGAACAGCGGGACGTGGTCGCTTGGCTTGTCGCTCGTGGACCGGCGCTCGATGCAGCGATGGCGGCGGGGCTTGGGTGCGTCGATGCGTTGCCCGCCTTGCTGCAGGCGGCGTCGGCGGATGAGAAGGCCGATGCGCTTGCTATGGCCGTCATCAATCATCACGCGGAGGCTGCGCGGCTCTGTCTTGAAGGCGGCGCGGATGCGACGCGGTTCATGCCGGTGCACGCGCACTCGACGCCGCTACACAATGCTGCGCTTCACGGCGATCTTGAGATCATGAAACTGCTGGTCGCGGCGGGTGCGCGGACCGATGCGGCTGACACGCTGTGGCGGGGCACGCCGCTCGACTGGGCGATCCACGGCAAGCAGGCGGCGGCGGAGGCTTATCTTCGTTCGCTCGGCCGCAACTAAACGTTCGGGGCTACCCGTTAATTCTCTTCACAGGATTCGAACGACTGTTTTTTGTGACGGACGACACCTCGTTCTCCGGTGTTGCGCGGCATTTGTATTGACCCCGGAGTTCAGACAGGGTTCAGCTAGCGCTTGCGACAGTGGTCCTCCGCATCCCCCCCTTCAGGGTCACCCATGTCATTCGACGACGCTTTGATTGCCTTGGCCGATCCGGCGCGGCGCGCGGTGCTGGAACAGGTGTGTAAACGTCCGTGCGCGATCGCGGACATCGCCCATGCGCTCAAACCGATGAGCCAGCCGGCGGTGGCACAGCACTTGAAGGCGCTTGAGGAGGCCAAGCTCGTCAAGTCGACCCGCGACGGGTTTCGGGTGTTCTACTCCGCCGAGACGCAATTGCTCGTCGGGCTGCGCGATTTCTTCATCGGCATCGTCGGCGACATCATTGCCGACCGGCGTTCGGCGGCCGAAACACGCCGTCCTCAGCCTGCATGGCGGGCTCACCGTTAGGTTCACGAACGACGTAAGTCTTGACTTACGTTCTTCGTGCGCGTAATTGTAAGCTATGACTTACGGTGAAGCATTGGCGGCTTTGGCGGACCCGACGCGGCGGGCGGTGTTCGAGCGGCTGCGGAAGGGACCGCGCGCGGTCGGCGATTTGGCGGAAGGATTGCCGGTGAGCCGGCCCGCGGTGTCGCAGCATCTGAGGGTGTTGAAGGAGGCGCGGCTCGTGACGGCGTATCGCGACGGTACACGACAGTTCTACGCAATCGACACGCAGGGGCTGGCTGCGGTTCGCGCTTATCTCGACGGGTTCTGGGACGGCGCTTTGGAGGCGTTCAAAGCGCATGCGGAGAAAGATGCGCCGAAGCCGAAGCGGAAGGGGAGCAAGCGATGAACGTGCCTTTCACAGTGCCGCCGGTCGTGAAAACGCTGGTCGTCGCGCGCCGGGTCGACGATGCCTTCGCGCTCTACACGCGCGAGTTCGGCACGTGGTGGCCGCGTGCGACGCACTCGCTCGGCCAGGAGAAGGTGGCCGACATCCTGCTCGAATGCCGCGAAGGCGGGCGCATCTTCGAGCGCTGGGCTGACGGTACGGAGAAGCTTTGGGGCACGGTCAGCGTCTTCGATCCGCCGCGCAGGATCGTTCACACGTGGCATGTCTCGACCGACCCCGCCCACGCGTCGGAAGTGGAGCTGCGCTTCGATCCCGTTGGGGCGAATAGAACCCGTGTCACGCTCGAACACAGGCATTGGGAGCGGATGTCGGGTGCGCAAGCGCAAGAGACGCGCGACAACTACGACAAAGGCTGGGAGGGCGTGCTTCTCGGAAGCTTCGGTGCCCATGCCGGTCGTGTGGAGGGCGCATGATTACGATCTACTGTTCGGCTAACACGCCGCCGTTTCTCGACCCGGCGTGGGTGCGCGATCTGCGCGCGTTGTGGGCCGCCGAAGAGGCGGGTGCCGCCTATCGCATTCATTGGCTCGATGTTTCGAAGCAGGCGCAACGCGAGGCGGCGTACAAGGCGATCAATCCGTTCGGGATCATTCCTGCACTTACCGACGGCGCGTTCTCGCTGTTCGAGTCCGGGGCGATCGTCACCTATCTTTGCGAGCGCGGCAGCGCGCTCGTGCCGCCGTCCGGCACGCAGGCGCGTGCGCTCTACGATCAATGGTGCTTTGCGGCGTTGAACACCGTCGAGCCGCCCGTGTTTCAGCTCATGATCGCGACCACCCTGGCGAAAGACGCAGCCTGGGCGAAAGAGCGGGCGCCGCAGCTGCGCGACGCCGCGCTCGCGCGTCTCGCAGTGCTCGATGAGCACCTGAGCGGACGTTCCTACCTGCTCGATGCGTTCTCGGGCGCGGATATCTTGATGGGGCATGTGTTGAACTTCGTCGTCGATCCTTCGCTGGTTGAGGGATTTGCAAGTGTCCGCGGCTATCACGCGCGCTTGCAGGCGAGACCCGCTTACGCGCGTGCGCGCGCGGCACAGTCCGGTGGCAAGAATGCCGCACTGGCGACGTAAAATCCGAGGTCACGCGGGCGACGCCGCGCGTGTGGTAACTCCCGATTAACGCAAGGGAATTGCCGGTCCTCGCGAACCACATTGTTGCCATCATCGCAGGCCATAGACGCTGCTCGGCTTTCTGCGGGGTGTGGCTCGATTTTCGGACGGCGTTCGAACGCCGGGCCCCACGCCGCGATCCGCATTGGAGCGTTCGGGCTTGCATCGTTTCGTGCGTCTCAGCGTCATCGTCCTCGCCGTGCTGGTCAGTGCGGTGCCGATGATCACGCGCGCGTACGATCGCGAGCCGCCGCGCATCGGCCACTTCGTGTCGGAGTATGCGGGGATCGGATTCGTGCTCGACCGGTCGAGCGAAGTGCCGAAGATGCGCTTCGACGGCACGGACGAGATTCTCGTGCTGCGCTGGCAGCCGGCCGCGGGCGGCGATCGCATCCTGCTGCGCGACGACGGCGAGATCGTGTTGCGGATTTCGGGCCTCGGCGGGATCACGCTGTTCACGCCGGAGAACCGACGCGGCATACCCGTGGCGGTCAACGGCCCCGCCCAGCCGCTCGTCCCTGCGTCGCCGCCGATCGGCGCAATTCGCGATATCGCGGGTCGCATCATGATGCAGCTGCGCAGCGAAACGGGGCGCGAGATCGCGTTCGAAGCGAACTGGAACGCGGTCGCGAACGATGCCGGCGCGCGCAGCATTCTGAACGATTCGATCCGCAACGCGGGCACCGCGCTCGTCAACGTCGTGCGCACGGGGCACGGGCGGCAAGGCATCGTCAGCTATCTGCGACGGGTGCGCTTCGTGGCAGCGCGGTTTCCGATGATCGCCATGCAAGGCGACATGCTGATCGTGCAGTTCAGCGTGGAGCAGGGGCTCGCCGGGCGGCCTTCGTCGTTCGCCATTCAGCGGCAGCTGCGGCAGATCTTCCGCTAGGCGGGACGCCAGTCCGGCGGCGCCATCTCGAAGCCTTCGAACGCGAACGCGGGGGCGACCGTGCAGCCGACGAGCGCGTAGGCGCCCAATGGCCGGGCGCTTTGCCAGACGTTTTTCGGGACGACGATTTGCGGGCGCTCGCCTGCGGAGAGGTTCGCGCCCAAGACGTGCATCGCCGTGCGGCCGTCTTGTGACAGCGAGAGTTCGAGCGGGCCGCCTGCGTACCAGTGCCACACTTCGGCGGCGTCGACGCGATGCCAATGCGAACGCTCGCCTGCGCGGAGCAGGTAGTAGATCGCGGTCGACGCGCCGCGTGGGGTGCCTTCGTCGCGAAACGTCTCGCGGAAGTGGCCGCCTTCGGGATGCGGCTTCAGGTCGAGCAGGCGGATGATGTTGTCGGCGGTCATTGAAGGTCTCAAGCGAAGCCGCGAAGGCGCGAAGAAGAAGAGAAGAAAGAAGGTTGAAACACAAAGAACACGAAGAACCCCAAGAGGCTCAAGCTACCCGGAATGACACCCGCGCGCGGAACGCGCGCATTGTTGGCGCTTCGCGCCGATCGCACTGGCGGCAGTCATGAGCGTCTTGGGGTTCTTCGTGTTCTTTGTGTTTCAATCATTTTCTTGTTCTTCGTGCCTTCGCGTGAGACTCCTACCCGCGGAAGGCGTCCTTGCGGCGGCGGGTTTCGGCGAAGACTTCGACGAGGTCGGCGCTTTCGAGGGCAAGAGTGCGGCGGAGTTCGCCGCTTGCCGGGCGCAAGAAGGGGTTCGTTTCGCGTTCGAGACCGATGGTCGAGGGGATCGTCGGTTTGCCTTCGGCGCGCAGGCGTTCGACTTCGACCATGCGATTTTTCAGCGCTTGGTTCGTCGGTTCGAGCGTGAGGGCGAAGCGGCCGTTCGAGAGCGTGTATTCATGGCCGCAATAGACGCGGGTGTCGACCGGTAAGGCCGCGAGCTTCGAGAGGCTCGACCACATTTGCGCGGGCGTGCCTTCGAACAGGCGGCCGCAGCCCATCGCGAACATGGTGTCGCCGGTGAAGACGGCCTTGTCGGCTTCGAACCAGAACGCGATGTGGCCCTTCGTGTGGGCGGGAATGTCGAAGATCTTCGCCTTTGCCTTGCCCAGCGCCCAGATGTCGCCTTCGCCGACTTCTTCGTCGATGCCCGGAATGCGTTCACGGTCGGCGCGCGGGCCGACGACGCTGGCACCCGTCTTTTCCTTCAGCTCCAGATTGCCGCCGGTGTGGTCGAAGTGGTGATGCGTGTTCAGGATGTGCGTGAGTTTCAGCTTGTGCCGGTCGAGCGCCGCGAAGACGGGCGCCGCTTCCGAGGGATCGACGACGGCGACGCCGTTCGTCTCCGGCTCGTGCACCAGATAGGCGTAGTTGTCGCTGAGGCAGGGGACGAGATGGATCGTGAGCATGCGGGTCAGCTCGAGATGTTGTAGGCGGCGAGGGCGGCCATGTTGACGATGTCGTTCATCGTGGCGCCCAAGGGGGCGATTTGGATGGGTTTCGCGAGGCCGACGAGCAGCGGGCCGATCACCGTGGCGCCGCCGATCACCTCCGTCATCGTGGTCGCGATCGAGGCCGAGTGGATCGCCGGCATGATCAGCACGTTCGCGGGGCCTTTCAGACGGCAGAACGGGTAGCGCTCGCGGTGCTCCATATCGAGCGCGATGTCGGCGTTCATTTCGCCGTCATAGGCGAAGTCGACGCCGCGCTTGTCGAGGAGGTCGACGGCCTCGCGCACGCGCTGCGAACGTTCGCCCCAGGGTTGGCCGAACGTGGAATAGGCGAGCAGCGCCACTTGCGGCTCGTGCCCGAAACGGCGCGCGACGGCGGCCGCCTGGATCGTGATGTCGACGAGTTCTTCGGGCGTCGGCATTTCGTGCACGTTCGTGTCGGCGACGAAAACCGTGCGGCCGCGGTCGAGCACGATCGAGACGCCGATCATGCGCTCGCCGGGCTTCGCGTCGATCACGTGGCGCACGTCCTGGAGTGCGACGGAGTAGTGACGGGTCACGCCCGTGACCATCGCGTCGGCGTGACCGGCGGCGACGACGGAGGCGGCGTAGATGTTGCGGTCGTAGGTTACTTGGCGCAGGCAATCGCGGTAGAGCGAGCCCTTGCGCTGCCAGCGTTTGTAGAGGGCCTCCGCATATTCCGGCGTGCGCGGGCTTTTGCGCGGGAACTGAATTTCGAGATCGCCGACGTCTTCGACGCCCGCGTGCTGCACGGTTTCGCGGATGCGCTCCGGGTCGCCGATCAGGATCGCCTTGCCGAGGCCTGAGTTTTGGTACGTGAGGGCGGCGCGAATGACGGCTTCTTCCTCGCCCTCGGCGAAGACCATGCGTTTCGGCTGCAGGCGCACGCGGGCGACGACGCGCTGGACGATCGAGGCCACGGGGTCGAGGCGGGAAGCGAGCGTGTTCTTGTAGTTCTCAAGATCGGCGATCGGTTTGCGTGCGACGCCGGAGGCCATCGCCGCCTTCGCGACCGCGACCGGCACGGTCGAGATCAGGCGCGGGTCGAACGGCACGGGGATGATGTAGTCGGGGCCGAATTTCGGCCGCGTCGTGTGATAGGCGGCGGCGACTTCATCGGGCACATCTTGGCGCGCAAGTTCGGCGAGCGCGTGGGCGGCGGCGATCTTCATCTCGTCGTTGATCGTGCGCGCGCGCACGTCGAGCGCGCCGCGGAAGATGTAGGGGAAGCCCAGAACGTTGTTCACCTGGTTCGGGTAGTCGGAGCGGCCGGTCGCGACGATCGCGTCGGGGCGCACGGCCTGCACGTCTTCCGGTGTGATCTCGGGGTCGGGGTTCGCGCAGGCGAAGACGATTGGCTTTGGCGCCATCGACTTCACCATTTCTTGGGTCACGGCGTCCTTGACCGAAAGGCCGAGCAGAACGTCGGAGCCGACCATCGCCTCGGCCAGCGTGCGCGCCTTCGTCGTAACCGCGTGGGCCGATTTCCACTGGTTCATGCCCTCGGTGCGGCCTTTGTAGATGACGCCTTTCGTGTCGCAGAGGATCGCGTTTTCGTTCGGCAAGCCCATCGCTTTGATGAGTTCGAGGCAGGCGATCGCGGCGGCGCCGGCGCCGTTGACGACGACCTTCGTCTTCTTGATGTCGCGGCCGGTCAGGCGCAACGCGTTGATCATGCCGGCGGCGGTGATGATCGCCGTGCCGTGCTGATCGTCGTGGAAGACGGGGATGTCCATCAGCTCGCGCAAACGCTGTTCGATGATGAAGCAGTCGGGCGCCTTGATGTCTTCGAGATTGATGCCGCCGAATGTGGGTCCGAGATAACGCACGCAGTTGACGAACTGGTCCACGTCGGTCGTGTCGACTTCGAGGTCGATGGAGTCGACGTCGGCGAAGCGCTTGAACAGGACGGCCTTGCCCTCCATCACGGGCTTCGAGGCGAGGGGACCGAGGTCGCCCAAGCCCAGAATCGCGGTGCCGTTCGAGATGACGGCGACCAGGTTCCCCTTGGCGGTGTAGTCGTAAGCTGTGGACGGATCTTCGGCGATCGCGCGCACCGGAACGGCGACGCCCGGCGAATAGGCGAGACTCAAGTCGCGCTGCGTCGCCATCGGTTTCGACGGCGTGATTTCGAGCTTGCCAGGCTTAGGCCCTGCATGAAAAAGAAGGGCTTCCTGATCCGTGAATGGGCGCTTTTTCGACATGGACCTGCCGTGGTGTTCGCGCGGGCGCGCGGGGCCGTATTTGCTGACATCTGAATACGCGCGGCGG
>CAZLRW010000136.1:0-9379 GCA_964561925.1 uncultured Flavobacteriaceae bacterium | reverse complement strand
ACGACCGACCCGCGCATCACGCCCAAGGCGCAAAAGCTCGACAAGATCGCTTACGAAGAAATGCTGGAAATGGCGTCGCTGGGCGCGAAGGTCTTGCAAACCCGCTCGGTCGAATTGGCGATGATCCACCGCGTGCGCGTGCAGGTGCTCTCGAGCTTCGAGGATCTGCCCGGCACGCTCGTGTGCGATGAGGACGAAATCGTGGAACAGCAATTGGTGAGCGGCATCGCCTACAGCCGCGACGAGGCGAAGATCACGCTGGTCAAGGTGCCCGACAAACCCGGGGTCGCCGCCGCGATCTTCGGACCCTTGGCCGACGGCGGCATCAACGTCGACATGATCGTCCAGAACGTGTCCGAGGACGGCACGTTCACAGACATGACGTTCACGGTCGGGCGCGCAGAGTTCGAGCGCGCTATTCACATCATCGAGCGTAATATCGGCGCGATCGGCTATCAGAAACTTCTGACCGACAAGAACGTCGCCAAAGTCTCCGTCATCGGCGTCGGCATGCGCACGCATGCGGGCGTCGCGCAAACGATGTTCAAGACCCTGGCGGAAAAAGGCATCAACATTCAGGTTATTTCGACCTCCGAGATCAAGATCAGCGTGCTGATCGCCGCCGAGTTAACCGACACGGCCGTCCGCGCGCTTCACACGGCCTACGGATTGGATAAGTAATTCACCTGATGCGGTTCGCCCGCACAGCTTAAGGCGAGAGATGCCAACCACCGCCGGCCCACGTCTGCTGCTGAAGCGGATGCGCGAGATCATGGTCGAGCGCATTTCGCCCCAGGAGCGTCTGGACCAAATCGTGCAGCTGATCGCCGCCAACATGGTGGCGGAGGTGTGCTCGATCTATCTTGCCAAGCCCGGCGGCTGGCTCGAACTGTTCGCAACCGAAGGTCTGAACAAGGCCGCCGTCCACACGACGCGCCTCAAATTCGGCGAAGGCATCGTGGGCGACGTGGCAAAGAACGGCCGGCCGCTCAATCTCTCCGACGCGCCCGCGCACCCGAGTTTCTCGTACCGCCCTGAAACCGGCGAAGACCCGTACCAGTCGATGTTGGGCGTGCCGATCCTGCGCGGACCGCGCGCGGTCGGCGTCGTCGCCGTGCAGAACCGCACCCATCGTCACTACGGCGAAGACGAGGTCGAAGCGCTGCAGACGATCGCGATGGTCTTGGCCGAGATGGTGGTCTCCGGCTCGCTCATCGATCTCGGCGAAATAGACGCGGGGCCGAAGCGCGACCGCCCGTGGCGCGGGCAGGGCGTCCCGTTCTGCGAAGGCATCGCGATGGGCCGCGCCGTGCTGCACGAACCGCGCGTGAAGGTGGAAAAGCTGATCGCCGACGACAGCGCGGCCGAGCGCCTTCGCCTCGACAACGCGATCGCCGAGCTGCAGGCCTCGATCGACGCGATGCTCGCCGAACACAGCGTCATCGTCGGCGAGTCGCGCGACGTGCTCGAAACCTATCGCATGTTCGCCAACGACCGCGGCTGGCTTATCAAGCTGCGCGAGGCGGTCGCCACGGGCCTGACGGCTGAGGCCGCGGTCGAGCGCGTGCAGAAGGAAACGCAGGCCCGCATGGCCCGCATCGTCGATCCGCTGCTGCGCGACCGCCTGCACGATCTCGACGACCTCGCGAACCGCCTGCTGCGCCACCTGACGGGCCGCGCCGACACCGCCGCCCACGACGCGTTGCCGGCCGACACGCTGCTCTTCGCCCGCACCATGGGCCCGGCCGAACTGCTCGACTACGACCGGTCGAAGATCCGCGGCCTCGTGTTGGAGGAAGGCTCGCCCACCAGCCACGTCGCCATCGTCGCCCGCGCGCTCGACATCCCCGTCGTCGGCCGCGTCGAAAACGTGCTGGAGCAGATCGAAACCGGCGACTGGGTCATCGCCGACGGCGACACCGCCGAAATCCACGTCCGCCCCGCACACGACGTGCGCGAGGCCTACCGCCACAAGCTCATGCTGCGCGCGCAGCGCCAGGCCGCGTTCGCCGCGATGCGCACGCTGCCCGCGGTCACGAAGGACGGCGAGCGCGTGCGCCTGCTGATGAACGCCGGCCTCGTCGCCGACATCGCGCATTTGGAGGAGACGGGGGCCGAGGGCATCGGCCTCTTCCGCACTGAACTTCAGTTCATGATGTCGGGCGCGATGCCCCGCCTGAAGCAGATGGTCGACCTCTACACCGCCGTGCTCGACGGGGCCGCGGGCAAGCCGGTCGTCTTCCGCACGCTCGATCTTGGCGGCGACAAGGTGCTGCCCTATGCGCGCCCGCAGGCCGAAGAGAACCCGGCCATGGGCTGGCGCGCGATCCGCATGACGCTCGATCGCCCCTCGCTGCTGCGCTACCAGATCCGCGCATTGCTGAGGGCGGCTGCCGGCCGCGATGTCGACATCATGTTCCCGATGGTGGCCGAGATGGCCGAGTTCCGGGCCGCCCGGGCGCTGGTCGACCGCGAGCTCGCCCGCCTCGCCCAGTTGGGGGCTCAGCCGCCACGCAAAGTCCGCGTCGGCACGATGCTCGAAGTCCCCGCGCTCGCCTTTCAGATGCCTTCGCTTTTGAGCCTCACCGACTTCGTCTCGGTCGGCTCGAACGACCTGATGCAGTTTTTCTTCGCCAGCGACAGGGGCAACCCGCGCCTGGGGCAGCGTTACGACCTGCTTTCGCCGCCTATGCTTAATTTTCTCCGAGGGATCGTCGAGCCCGCCCGCGCCCGCGGCGTCCCGATCACGCTCTGCGGCGAGATGGCGGGCCGCCCGCTTGAGGCGATGGCCCTGATCGGCCTTGGTTTCCGCTCGCTCTCGATGGCGCCGGCCTCGATCGGCCCGGTCAAGCAGATGCTCCTTGCACTGAACACCGGGCGTTTGGCCTCGTTCATGGCCGGCCTCTACGACCGCACGGAGCACTCGCTTCGGGAGCAGTTGAAACAATTTGCAATCAACGAGCGCGTGCCCGTTTGAGCATGAATTTTCATGCCTGCGCGTTTGCGCGCAGGGCTTCATTTTGCAATATTTAACGGCTGAATGTCTAAAGTGTCAGTCTCGGCGTTGGCGCAAACGAACTGTGTTTCATCGCCCAAGAACGGACTGCGTGGGGACAGCGGATCGCGATGACGAGCGTGTCGCAAATTGCATCGGCCGAGGAGCGGAAGGAACGCCGCCGCCTTCACCTGCGCGAAGTCTCGAACGAACCCGAATCCGTGGCCGTCGAAGCGCCGGCTGAATCCGTCGGCGCGACGTTGCGTGCCGCCCGTCTCGAACGCGGCGAAGAACCGTCGACCGTCGCCGCCAAGCTGAAGATGCGCCGCGATCAGCTCGAAGCGATCGAAGAGGGCGACTTCGCGCGCCTCCCGGGCCGCACGTACGCGGTCGGCTTCATCAAGGCCTACGCCCGCCATCTCGGTCTCGACGCGGCAGCACTGGTTCAGCGCTTCAAGGACGAAACCGCGGCCAACGAAATCGCCAAGCCCGTCGAACTCGTCTTCCCTGAGGCGACGGAAGAGCAACGCATGCTGCCGTCGGGCTCGATCGTCGTTTGGGCGATGCTGATCGCGATGGTGATATACGTCATCTCGTATCTGACGCTGCCCGACCGCCGCGCGCGCACGACGACCGCGAAGGCCGAGCCGCCCGTCGTCGTTGTGGACCCCGCCGCTGAGCCGGCCGCGCCCGCCTCCGACGTCGCCGATCTGTGGCGTCCGCCGTCCGACGTCACCTATGTCGCCGGCGACACGGCGTTGCCGCAAAAGCTCGAAGAAGCGAATCACACGCTGATCGGCGCCGCAGAAGCGCCGGCGCTTGCGTTCCAGATCGCGGAAGTTGCGGGCATACCGCAGGCCGCCGAGCCGGGCGCAAGCCAACCTCAAGCGCCGGCACCGCGTCTCGTCCTAAAGGCTCTTGAACAAACATATATTCGCGTGCGCGAGAGCGCGCAGGCCGGTGGCGCCGTGCTTGTCGATCGCGTGCTCGACGCGGGTGAAACCTTCGTCGCGCCCGACCGTCCGGGATTGCTTATGGTCACGGGCAATGCGGGCGGTCTTCAAGTTGAAGTAGATGGTCGCGTGATCGGCGTGATGGGCCGGCGCGGCGAAGTGAAGTCGCGCGTGCCTGTAGATCCCTCGTATTTCCTCGAATCGATCGCCACGACGCAATAATTGCGCCGTCGTGTGCTTGACCCCCACGCCCGACGCGAACACGCTCGCTTGTGAGTGGTGATTCGCGCCGTTCGGCCGGATCACTGGGGCACTTTTGATGAGGGGCTCATGTCCAATTTAGAAGCTGCGGAACCCAATCCCGCAACGAAGCCGCGTGCCGGACGTCCGCGTAGCGCCGAATCGCGCCGCGCCATCATTACGGCGGCGATGACCATTCTTCAGAACGACGGCTACGCCGCGTTGAACATCGAAGCGATCGCCGCGCGTGCGGGCGTTTCGAAACAGACGATCTACCGTTGGTGGCCGTCGGCCGCCTTCATCGTGCTCGAAGCTCTGACCTCCGACATGCCGGGTCAGGAAAGCCTCGCGCCCGACACGGGGTCGCTGAAGGGCGATTTGCTGGAACTCGCGCGCCCGACGGTGCGTGCGCTGAGCCAGCGCCGTGGGCCCGTCTACAAGGCCCTGCTCGCCGAAGCGCAAGCCGACCCGCGCTTCGCCGAAGCGTTCCGCACCTCGCTGATGGCGGCCCATCGCGAGGTCGTGCGCGCCGTCGTCGCCCGCGCCCAGCTGCGCGGCGAGGCGCCGTTCGACGCCGACGCCGATCTTGCCGCCGACCTGATCTACGGCCCGATCCTCTATCGTCTTCTGAACGGTCACGCCGCACTCGACGAAACGTTCGCCTTCGATCTCATTGATGCGGTGATGTCCGCGTTGCGCCATCGCGAGCAGGCATCCAAGCGCGCCGCCGAAGCGGCCGAGTAGCATTCGTTTTCGGGGGGCCGCGCGCCGTCACGGGCGCGCGGCCTCTTTCTATTTCGGTGCTGCGTCGCGCCGTCCCCCAGCGCTCATGCGCACCCCCTCAAAGCCGGAGTACAAATTCATGAAACGCATCCTTCCCTTGCTGGCGCTCGTAGCGCTGCCCGCATGCACGTACCTAGGGATAGGCGGTGACGCGGAGAAGACGGCGATGACCCCGCCGGTCGAAGCCGAAGCAATCGCCGCCGCGCCTGCGCCCGCGCCGCAACCGACGCTCGCCGTCGCCGACGCCTGGGCCGCCGTCACGCCGAAGGGCACGAAAGTTGCGGCGGGCTTCTTCACGGTCGCGAACGCGGGCGCCGACGGCGACCGCATCGTCGCCGCCAAGAGCCCGCGTTCGGCCCGCGTGGAACTTCACGAGATGTCGAAGGCCGGCACGAAGATGAAGATGCGCCCCGTGAAGGACGGCATCGCGGTGCCCGCCGGCGGCTCGGTCGCGCTCAGCAAGGACGGCCTGCACCTGATGTTCATGGACATCGCAGCCCCGTTCGCCGAAGGCGACACTGTCCCCGTAACGCTGACGTTCGAAAAGGCCGGCGACGTCGAAGTCGCCCTCGTCGTCAAGCCGCTCGCCACCGGCGGCGCGCAGCACTGACGTAGCGTAAAACGGCGCGCCCGCCTCCGCATGGACGATGAGGCGGGCGCGCTGCTATCGATTGGCCGCGATGAGCGAACGCGCCGATCCCGTCCAGCATGTCTTCCAAGCCTCCGCCGCCCGCATCGCCTATGTCGAATGGGGCAGGCGGGGCGAGCCCGCGATCCTTCTGATCCACGCGACGGGCTTCCACGCCCGCTGCTGGGACAAGACCGTCGAGGCGATCGGCCCGGGCTACAACGTCTTCGCCGTCGACCTGCGGGGCCACGGGCGTAGCGAAAAGACCGGCCCGATCGCCGACTGGTCCGAACCCGCACGCGACGTCGCCGAACTCGTCGCGCATCTCGATCTCGACGGCGCAATCGGCGCGGGGCACTCGATGGGCGGCCATACGCTGGTACAGGTCGCAGCCGCAAACCCGCGCGCGTTCAAGCGCCTCGTGCTGATCGACCCGGTGATCATGGCGCCCGAGATCTACACCGCGACGCACTTTTGGCCCCCCGAAACCGAGCACCCGGTCGCCCGCCGCCGCAACCAATGGGCCTCTTGGCAGGAGATGTTCGACGCGTTCAAGGGCCGGCATCCCTATTCGCTGTGGCAGCATGAAGTGCTTGCGGACTACTGCCGATACGGTCTTGTCCCGCGCGCCGGCGATGCGGGTTTCGAGCTCGCATGCCCTCCGGAAGTCGAAGCATCGATCTACAAGGCGGCCGCCGGCCGCGACATCTACGATGCCGTGCGCGTCATCGAACACCCTGTCACCGTATTGCGGGCAAAGCCGCGCCCGCCGGGTCCGCGGAACCCGACCGACTTCGCGGCCTCGCCCACCTGGCCCGAACTCGCCGCCCGGTTCAAACGGGGCCGCGACGTCTTCCTGCCCGACCTGACCCACTTCATCCCGATGCAGGCCCCGGCCCTCGTCGCCCGCCACATTCTGAGCGGCGATGCTTAACGCCGGCGAAACCCTAACGCGCCGAAAAGCCTTCCCGTTCGTGCCTCCTTAAGCCGCGCCGCGCGACACTCGCAGCAGCCTCATGCGGAGGGTCCGATGGCGCACGTTCTCGTTTGCGACGACGACAAGTTGTTCGCCGCGCTGATGCGCCGCGCGCTGCAGCAGCACGGCCATGAGGTCGTGATTGCCGAAGACGCGCAAGGCGCGCGCGCCGCTCTCGCCCAAGCGGACTTCGACGTCTTCGTCTGCGACATCGTTCTGCCCGACGAGAACGGGCTGCATCTGCTGCGCGACACGCGACAAGCCTATCCCGCGTTGACGCTCGTCGCCGCTTCGGGCGGCAAGTCGGCCGGCCGAAGCGTCCATGTCGACGTGCTGCACCTCGCCGAGACGATGGGCGCAGACGCCGTCGTGAAGAAGCCGTTCGAACTCTCGAACTTCGTGGCGACGGTCGAGAACGCGCTGCTGAAGCACCGCTTGAAGCACCCCGCCGCCTGACGTCCGGATAGTTGCCGCGGGGTTAATTCCGCCGCGAGACTTCACCGGGTCTTTAGGCCTGCCGTGCCAATCTCGGCAGGTCTTGGGTTCGCACGCCACATGACGACGATCGTCGCCAAAGAGAGCGCTAAAGCGCGCGCCTCGTTCCGCCTCGCCTTCCTGGGCGCAGCGTTGACGCTTGCCGCGTTGATCGCGGTCTGGCTGCTGCATCAGCGCGAGAGCGACGCCGTACAGCACCGCCTGCTCGCCGCGACCAAAGCCGCCGAGGAGATTCTGCTCGCCGACGAGCGGCTCACGATGTCGGCGAACATGGCGGCGGCGACGGGCGAGCACATCTGGATTGATCGTTATGAAGCGAACATTCCGCTGATCGATGCCGCGATCGCCCGCGCCCGCGAGTTGGCGTCGCCTGTGGCGTCGCGACGATTCGATGCCGAGACGACCGCCGCCAACGACCAATTGGTCGCGCTCGAACGCAACGCCTTCGACGCGGTGCGGGCGGGCGACAAGGAGCGCGCCCGCGCGATCCTCGATGGCGGCGCATACGCCGCACAGAAACGCATCTTGTCCGAGGGAACCGATCGCTTCCTCCAAGCCGTGTTCGCCGCCGTGCGCGCCGACCTTGCGCGCGTGAAGACCCAAGCGACGGCGCTCGTCGTTTTGGTGATCGTCGCGGCGCTTTGCGGCGCGATTGCCCTGCGCGGCCTGCTCGGCACCGGTCTCCAACGTTCCGAACGAGCCTACGAGGCGGCCGAGCGCGCGAATCGGGCAAAGTCCGACTTCCTGGCGATGATGAGCCACGAAATCCGCACGCCGATGAACGGCGTCTTGGGCATGACGAGCGCACTGCTCGACACGAAGCTTGACGCCGAACAACGTCACAGTGCCATGACGATCCGCGAATCTGCCGAAGGCCTTCTCGCGATCATCGACGACGTGCTCGACTTCTCCAAACTTGAGGCGCAGGCGATCGAAATCGAAAGTGCGCCGTTCGACCTGCACGCGCTTCTGACCTACGCCGGCGAGATCGTCGCCCCGCGCGCGAATGCGAAGGCGATTGCGCTCAACGTCGAGATCGGCGAGACGGTGCCGCACTGCATTTCGTCCGACGCGGGGCGCCTGCGCCAGATCGTGCTGAATTTGTTGGGCAATGCCGTGAAGTTCACCGACCGCGGCTTCGTCAAGCTGCGAGCCGAGGCCCATGCCGTGACGCCCGAGCGCACGATGTTGCGTATCGAAGTCGTCGACACCGGCATCGGTATCCCGTTCGACCGGCAAGATCGTCTGTTTCAGAGCTTCAGCCAGGCGGACGCGTCGATCTCGCGCCGCTACGGCGGCACGGGACTCGGTCTTGCGATCTCGAAGCGCCTGACCGAGCGTCTGGGCGGTGCGATTGGCGTCGTCAGCCGGCCGGGCGAAGGCTCGACGTTCTGGGTGGAACTGCCTGTCGAAATCGCCTCGGCGAGCCAGGTAAGCGAGCGTACGCCGGCCGCGGCCGGCGCCGAAGAGGCGACCGCCGCTGTGGCCGCGCTGGGCCGGCCGCTGCGCGTGCTCCTCGTCGAAGACAACGCGACGAACCAGCTCGTCGCCCGCGCGGCGCTCGCGAAGTTCGGCATCGTACCTGATTTGGCCTGCGACGGTGTTGAGGCGGTCGAAGCCGTGCGCTGCGGCGACCACGACGTGGTCTTGATGGACTTGCACATGCCGAAGATGGACGGCCTCGCCGCCGCGCGCGCGATCCGCGCACTGCCCGGCGCAAGGGCGCGCGTGCCGATCCTGGCACTGACCGCGAACGCCTTCGCAAGCGACGCCGAAGCCTGCCGCGCCGCGGGCATGAACGGGCACCTTGGCAAACCGTTCCGCCGCGAAGCGTTGATCGTGGCGCTCGCCGAAGCCGTGCGCGGCACGCTCAAGTTCGAACCGCGCGCCGCCGAAGAGAACGCGCCGGCCGCCGATCCCGTCATCGACTGGGACGTGCTTGAGGCATTTCGCGCCGACTCGGGCGAGGAGTTGTTGCGCCTTCTGATCGACACGTATCTCGACGACACGGCCGCAAAGCTCGAGAAGATCGGCCGCGCACTGCGCGGCGAAGGCTCGCGCGAGGAGGCGGTCAGGCTTGCCCACTCGCTGAAAAGCGCCAGCGCTCAAGCCGGCGCGCCCGCCCTCTCGCGCATCGCGGCCCGCCTTGAAAAGACGCTGCAGGACCGCGATGCGATCGTCGCCCCCGCCGAAACCGATCTCATGAAGTCGCGCTTCGCCGACTACCGCGCCGCTCTCGTCGCGCGGGGTCTGGCCGCATAGCGCACGCGCGAGACGGTGGACTGCGCGGCGCGCCGTAGTAGGCTGCG
>CAZLRW010000135.1:0-9441 GCA_964561925.1 uncultured Flavobacteriaceae bacterium | reverse complement strand
TCCATCTCGGCGGCGAAGGTGCTGCCGAGTGCGGCGCGCAACGGTGCTTCGAAGGCTGGTGGGCATTCGAGGCGCGTGGCCTCCGGCATCTTTGGGTCCGCGAACGTCCGCGCGGCGATGCGCTGGAGCAGGGCGCGGTCGAGTTCCGTGATGCGAATGCCGATCGGTTCAGGTCGCGATTCGAATGCGTTCCAGGCGAGGAACAGGTGGTGCGGGCTCACGCGCGTGTTGTCCTGCCCCAAGTGCCAGGCGAGGCGTGCGCGGTGGCGATTGATCGCATGCAACTCCTGCACGACGCGGCGGCGGTCCTTGGGATCGTCCAGATCGCGCGTTGTTTTGAGCGCTTTCGATAGGGCAAGGTCGAGAGATGCGCCGTTTTCTTGATCGGTCAGCGCAGAAAGGACCGCTTGCATCACGCAGGTCGGCGTCGCCCCCTTTGCCATGGCGGGCTTCTTTGCCGGGGAACGTTTCGGGTTTTGTGCCGATTTCCGGGTTGGCGTGCGCTTTGTCATGGGCGGGTCGTTTGCAACCCGAGGGCTCCCGCATTAAATAGCCGGTTTGCGT
Organism: uncultured Flavobacteriaceae bacterium; assembly: GCA_964561925.1. Lineage (GTDB taxonomy): Bacteria > Pseudomonadota > Alphaproteobacteria > Micropepsales > Micropepsaceae > SZUA-430. Next base: position 8,877 of record CAZLRW010000135.1, on the reverse strand, counting down.
TGTTCGCCGCCCGGTCGCGGCGCGCGAGGCGCTCTCTAGCCGGATTCAACATCACAAGCCATGGGCAACAAACTTCTCAAAGAAGCCGCGGTCAACCACAAATTGGTCTCGAAGCGCGGCGTCTTGGAACGGCTTTTCACGTTGATGTTCCAGGGCTTCGTCTACAATCAGATTTGGGAAGACCCCGATGTCGACATGGCGGCGATGCGCATCAATTCGTCGAGCCGGATCATCACGATCGCGTCCGGCGGGTGCAACGTCGTCAACTATTTGGCCGCGAACCCGGCGAAGGTGATCGCGGTCGACCTGAACCCGAACCACATCGCGCTGACGCGGCTGAAGCTCGCCGCGCTCCAGCATCTTCCGAGCTACGAGGATTTCTTTCAGTTCTTCGGTTATGCGAACGCCAAGGACAACCGGGTGAAGTTCGACACATTCCTGGTCGACCGGCTGGACGACACGACGCGCAAGTATTGGGAGAACTGGATCCCGCTGCGCGGGCGGCGCATCAACATGTTCGCGCGCAATCTCTATCGCTATGGGCTGCTCGGGCGCTTCCTGGGCATTCTGCAGACGGTCGCCCGGTTGCATGGCAAGCGGCTGAACGAGATGCTGACGGCGCGAACGCCGGAGGAGCAGCGCGCGATCTTCAATCGCGTGATAGCGCCCTTGTTCGATACGAAGTTCGTGCGCGCGCTGTCGAAGTTGCCGGTGTCGTTCTATGCGCTGGGGATACCGCCGGCGCAGTACGAAGAGCTCAACAAGGCCTCGGGCGGCGATCCGGCCGGGTTGATCCGCCGGCGTATCGAAAAGCTCGCCTGCGATTTCCCGATCAACGAGAATTACTTCGCCTGGCAGGCGTTCGGGCGGCGCTATGATACACAGGATCGCGGAGCGGTACCGGCCTACCTTCAGGAAGAGACCTACAAGATCGTGCGCGAGCGGACGGGGCGGGTGGAGACGCATCTCGCCTCGATGACGGATTTCCTGTCCGACAAGCCGGCGCAGAGCCTCGACCGCTATGTGCTGCTCGACGCGCAGGATTGGATGAACGAGGAGCAGATCACAGCGCTCTGGGAGCAGATTACGCGAACGGCCGCGCCGGATGCGCGCGTCATCTTCCGCACCGCCGGGCCCGACTCGCCGCTTGACCGCAAACTGCCGCGGCAGATTCTCGATCGCTGGAAGTACGAGGCGGACGACGCGCGGGAGTATTTCGAGAAGGATCGCTCGTCAATCTATGGCGGGTTCCACGTCTATAGCCTGAAGGCCGCCGCCTGATGAATGCAGACGCCCGCGTGGCGATGGACAACATGTACCGCCATCAGCGGTACATCTATGACCTGACCCGCAAGTACTATTTGTTCGGCCGCGACAAGCTCATCCAGGAGCTGCCGGTCGGGCGCGACGAGCATATCTGCGAGGTCGGCTGCGGCACGGCGCGCAATCTGGTGCTGCTTGCCAAGCGGCACCCGAGCGCCAGGTTCTACGGCATCGATGCGTCGTCGGAGATGCTGAAGACCGCTCAGGCGTCGGTCGACGCCGGCGGCGTGGGCGCGCAGGTGAAGCTTGCGACGGCGCTGTCGACGGACTTTTCGGGTGCGCTGTTCGGGCGGGCGCAGCCGTTCGACCGGCTGATCTATTCCTATTCGCTGTCGATGATGGACGATTGGCGCTCGGCGCTCGATCACGGGTTTGCGCAACTGAAGCCCGGCGGCACCGTGCACGTCGTCGATTTCGGCAATCAGGAGGGCCTGCCCGGCTGGTTCAAGAAGATGCTGGGCACGTGGCTCGACCAATTCCACGTGCGCTTCCGTCCCGAGGTGCGCGAGTGGTTCGAAGCGCAGGAACGCGCTGGCCGCGGACGGATGACCTATCGCTCGGTGATGCGCGGTTACGCCTACCGGCTTGATTTCCTCAGCAAGGCCTGAGCGGCGAACGCGGCTTGCATCCGCAAACGGATAAGGGCAAAAAGGCCGGCCCCGCGTCCAAGCGCGTGGGCTTTAAGGAGCTGTGGCCGAGAGGCTGAAGGCGGCGGTTTGCTAAACCGTTATACAGTTGAAAAGCTGTATCGAGGGTTCGAATCCCTCCGGCTCCGCCAGATTTATCCAGTAACTCTCTGATATAAAAGGGAAATCGGCCTCGTGTCGCGTGTGCCGTCCCCTATACCGTCCCTCAAATTTGCGCCGCTTGGGGGCTGGGGAATAGCCTCAGTTGTTGTGGGCGGCCGTCGAACGCACGAACGTCGGCGGCCCCCGACCACACCAAAACGCTGAACAGGAGCGCTAACATGGCCAAGGCCAAATCTATTGCACGAACTCCAGCGACGATCACTCAGATTGGCGAGGCGATTCAATCGATCCTTGACGACACCGAGGCCAGCGATGGATCGAACGTGAAGTCTTTCCGGCACGGCCACCTCCTGGATCTTCAGCACTCTCTCGAAGAACGTATCTTTTGGACGATTGCGCAAACGCCGCAGGACGCGATGGTGCAGATTGCCCGGCTCAGCGCTGAAATCGAAAGCTTCGATTACGAAGGCGCTGATCAGCGTTCGCGTGAGGTCAACTATCTCGCCCTATTGCGCAAAGCTGAACGCGTGCTTTACTCGATCACGGATTGGATCGAACGCGAGCACCAAGTCGACCGACCCGCGGTCACTGAATTCTACATGGGCAAGCGCTTCAATCCCTGGGGCTATCAACGCGCGTACATGCCAAAGACGAAATCTCGCTGAGCCACGTACGTGCAGAACTGACGCGCACGGCACATCTTCGACGGGGCGCCCAAAATTGCCAGGCGGGCTTGTCTTCGCAGCCTGCCTGCCGCTCTTTGACGGCAAATGGTGGGTCAGTTTGCCTTGCCGGTTCGTTCATCAATGCTTTCTGCGATCATCTCACCTGCCGTCTTCGCGGCCGCTGCTTTGAGTGCCAGCATGGCGAGCGCATCTATCTCGTCGTCTGTTGGGTCTCGCTCGGCGTGAAAGGTGCGTCGGCCCAGCTCTATAAAGGTGGATCGAGCCTCATGGTATTGGCGCATCGCTTCGCGAACCAAATCCACTTGCCTCATTTCAGCATCTTCCCGCGCGCACGCTGCTCGTCCACGAATTTGGGCATCACCCGCAAGATCTCTGCCTTTGCGTGCTGCAGCATCAGTTCCATGCGCGCGATCGTGCCGGCGTCCGCGCCGGGCGCATTGATGGTGAAGTTGAAGGCGTAGCTGCCGCCGGCGCCTAACCTGTTGCTTGGGATGATCTGGCCAGACACTCGCGGCACGAAAAGCTCTGGCCCGCTCTCGCCCACAAGATATCGGTTGCCCGCGTTGACGAGACCGCCGAGCGCCTTGCCGCCGGCCGAGCCACCGAAGATCGCGTCGACACCCGCCTCGATCCCCTTTAGCAGCAGCATCTTCGCGACAGCACGTCCGATCTCTTCGACGAACCTGGCCATCGCCGCGCGGGCGTCTTCAGTGCGCATCGCAATATCGACAAGCGCATCAGCAAGACCGAATTTCGCTTGTTCGCCAATGGCTCTCCAGTCCTCTTCCATCTCACGAGCGGCCTTCGACTTCGTTGCATCAGCCAAAGCCTTCTTGTACTCGACAATAGTAATCTTACCTTTCGCGAAAGCCGCATTTAGCTGCTCGACGAACGCCGCGAGTTTTTCTGTTTCGTCCCCATATTCACGTTTGATTTCACCGGCGAAGTTCTCGATGTCTGCCAACTCTCTCATCTTCTCCTTGTGTTCGAAGAGTAGCCGCGTCAGCGCTTCAGTGGCGGTTACTTGACCGTCGGTCGCTTGCGAATTCAGATTGCGAAGTGCGATCTGCACCTCTTGGTCGACCGCCGACAAACCCATGATGTCGCGCTCGAACATCAGACTTTCGACGTAACGTTCGTTCGCTTCTCGTAGACGCTTAAGGCCTTCGGCTGCACGATCGCGGCCGAGGTCTAATCCGCCCAAGCCGCCGCCATTGCCACCAGGCGGAAATTCGACACCAGGCAACACAAAGCCTGACTTGCGCGCGTGCTTTGCGCGCGCGTGCCGCTGCTCGCTGGTAAGCGCTGGGTTGACCCACTCTCGCCCGGTCAATTCGTTCGCGAGATTCCCCAAGTCTCGCATCATCCCGTAGACGCCAGTCGCGGCCTTCAAGAACTCGTTGAAGAGACTGACAAGACCGGATATCGCTGCCGAAAAGGCTGCGGCAACCTCCGGGTTGTCGAGTGTCTCGCTCAAGTCCTTGACGGCCTTGGCCATCTGGCGCGAAGCCTCGGATGACTTGTCGACGCGCCCAACAAAGTCGAGCAGCTTGTTTTGCATCACCGTCAGCGAGTCGCTGACAGTCGAGGGCATCCGATCGAACTCGCGTTGGATCGTTTCGGACTGCGATTCGATCGCGCCGATCACGGTTTGCGCGGTCAGCTTGCCCTCTTCGCCGAGCTTCTTCAGCGCGCCGATCGGCACGCCGAGACCCTCGGCCAAAGCGGTTGCCACGCGACCGCCCTGTTCAAGCACGGAGTTGAGCTCTGCCCCGCGTAATTGACCAGACGCAAGCGCCTGGCTGAGCTGTATCACGGTCGCACTCGCTTCCGCGTTGGTCGCACCGGAGATCTTCATCGCCTGGCTGAGCGTCTCCGTGAACCTCAACAGCCGCTCTTGACTGACGCCGAGTTCGTCGGCCGACCGGCCGAGCCGCGTGTAGAGGGTGACGACGCCTTCGAAGCCGACGCGCGTGCGGTTGGCGATGTCGAGCAGCTGCTTTTGCACCCGCACCGCGTTCTCGCCCGAACCGGCGACCAGGCTGATGCGCGCCGCGAGATTCGTGCTGGCGTCCGCCAGCTGCACGTACTGCCGCACCACAAGGCCGGCGCCGACCGCCGCCAGGCCGCGGCGCACGTTCGCCATTGACCTGTTGAAGTTCGCCTCGAAGCGGCCGAGCGCGGCCGAGCTCTTCTCCATGCCCTTGTTGAAGCCGGAGATTTCCGCCGTCAGCTTGACGACGACGTCTTCTGCGATCGCGACCATGCTTGAATCCTTTCGCAATAGGTGCAGTTCACCCGGCCGGGGCGAACGAAGCCCCGGCCGGGCATTTCCCACTGGCAAGAGACCCAAGCCAGCGGCCATTTGCGCGTGAGAGGGGAGACACACGCGCCGCCGGGCTCGCAGCACCCCGGCGATTCCATTGTCATCCGTGACCGATCTTGCCGTACTCAGAGATTGTCGCGAATGTCTCGTTCACAGTCGCGACGATCGAGGCGCGGTGCGCACGGATTTGATTTTCATCGGCGCCGGCGGCGGCAAGGTCCAAGCCTGCATAAAGCATGGCCGTCGTCACGAAGTGGTGCGGGTCGTGGTGCTTCGCCGCGTGCTCCGCAATGCGAACGGGGGACCACAATGCTGCCGTCTCGGCGATGGCTTGCTTGCCGCACGCGTTCATGTGCGCTTGATCTCCTCGCGGAGCGCATGCGCTGCAGCGCGCACATCGTTCAAGAGCGTCTTTGACTCACTGGCAATCGACACGAGCAGGCAGTCTTTGTTCGCCGGAATGGCAACGATGGACCACTCACAAAGTTCGTGACCGGTCTTGAAGTCGATCCCGTACGGCCGCTTTGGATCCTTCGAGAATTCCCACTCGCCCGGCCTAAAGCCGACCGACGTCGCGCGCAGCATGTCGCGCTGTACCATACCAGCGACCTTCTGGGAGAAGCGATCGCTGTCGAAAGACACAGTGCTCTTCAGCTTGCCACCATTGAGCCACGTTTTCACTGCCTTGCCGATCGGTAGCAAGTGGCCGTCATGGGCCCACAATACGACCGGATTCGAAGCGAAGCGCTTCAAGTTCCATCCGTCTTGGTTGATCGTGTCGCCATAGCTGTCGACGCCGTTGGTACTGATGATGAAGGTGGCCTCTGCAATCGTCTTGCCGCCAACATCGCGCGCAACTTCAGCAGAGGCAGGTCCGGATGAGCCGCCGCGATGCGGCAACATCATTCCAGCCAAGTCGTGCGTGCTGGCGCTGAATCGCTTTGCAATACGGTCGATGTCTTGCGCTCGCCATTGAATGCGGTTGCCGCCAAACAGTCGATGCTGCAGCGCTAGCATCCGCTAGGCCTTTCCGATGAGCGCGACCATCGCGCCTGGCGCCGTTGCGTCGCCGATGTCCGGGTGCAGAACACTGAAACGCGCCTTCGCCCGAAACTTCGTTTGGTCGAAATTGAATCTGAGCCCCAATGCGCTCGCGCCGATCTCGAGCCCGCGGCGAATGGCGTAAGAGGATGAGTGTCGCAAGTCGCCGAAGAGAACCATCGCTTCGCCGGCGAGCGCCGTGTCAACCGCCGGCAGAACGGGCGTTGTCCGGATAGGCCAATTCCAGAACGTCGGCTCGCCCTGCGCGCTGCGTCCGATGCCGCCGGCGCCGGCGGCCAGACGGAAGAACACTTTCGCCGCGGCGAAGTGGCTGCAGTACCAAGCGGCGTTTGCCGCCGCGCGCGTTGGAAGCGCCGCGACCAATTTCGCCAGGTCGGCGATATCGATTTCGAGAAGCGTGTCGTGCCCAGTAGCTGCTTCAACACCGCCCGCGTGTGCGCCGTCAGACAGAAGCCATGCGAGCCCGCTGAACCCGCCGTGATCCTCCGTGCCGTCACCGTTGAACCCGGTGTTGTCGACCATCTCGGCGTAGCCGGTGCCGAACGCCATCACGATGTCCTCGGCGGAATTTTCGGCGTCCTCTAGCAATTCGTTGGAGATGATAACGAAACCCATCACCTTCTTCGCGAGGTGGTTCACTTGGGCGTAGTTCAATTGGGATTCGGCGGCCGTCTCGGCTTCATGCGTGAAGTGGAAGGTTGCGCCTGCGCTGCGGCGCGGGATGCGCAACTGCTCACCCTTCATCGTGTAGTTGCGCGCATGAGCCGGAATGATTCCGTGCGCCTCGGCGATCGTCTCGATTACCTCTGCGAGCTCGGCGTCGACGAGAAAGCCGCCGGACGTGTTCGAGTTCGATTGATGGCCGACCTTCGCGACGATCTGGCGTTCTGCCGCGAGGCGGCGGAAGAACTTCACAGCTTCGCGACGCGCATGCATCGACTTGAAGATCTCACGCTTTTTCATCTTTGCGCGTCCCTTGCTTGGGCGTCCTCAAACGCCCGTTGAAACTCCGTCTCGGTGAGGTAGCCGCAATCGACGCATGCGCGGCCGTAGCGGTAGGTCTGAGATTCATTGCGCGCCAAGCGGCCCGCTAAGGGCCACCCGGCTCCGCACTCCACGCCGCTCGCCGTCACACGGATCTTGCGAAGGAACAGGTCCCGCTCGGTTTGCGCCCGATCAAGAGCAACGAGCGATTCCCAGACGGCGCGGACATGCCGTTTGTACTCCGGTCTACCTGCCTCCCAGCGTTGCGCCTCCTCGCGGATTGCAAGCACGTTCAGCCGTTGCTCGCCTACGTCGATCGCGGCGTGGATGTCGCGAGTGAGGCGACGTAGTAGCGCTAGCCGGCGGTGCACGTCGTTTATGCCGCGCGCTTCGTCAAACCGCTCGTTGCCGCCGGATGCGAGCAATTCGATTCCGGCCTTCCGCGTGTCGTGCGCGCGCTCGTCGTCGAGGTCGGCCGCGAGGATGTGCGCTCGCTCCAAGCGGATGGTCTCTTCGGTGTTGCGGCCGAGGTGTTCGCGCAGTTCGCGCAAGCGGGCCTCAAGTGTCGCTGTGGTGTGATGAGCCAGTGCGTCCGGGGCTGGCTGCTTGGGTGCCTTGGTGGCCGACAAGGCCTTGCGATTCTGCATCTGCACTCTCACCGTTTGAAAACCCCTCAATCAAAGAGCTCAATCAAAGCCACGCCGTCCCCGAAAATTTTTCCCGCGTGGCGCCCCCGCAGGTCCGGCCGGGGCGGGGCTTTGAGGATTTGAGACCCCCCCTACCGCGCCGCGTCTGTGGTTCCGGTTTCCGCTGTTGAATCGTCGAACAGCACTTTCAACAGCAGTGCCGCCGCTGCGGTCATCACTGGACCGAAGCCGGCGCCTTCCAGTAGCGACGCGAACTTCGCGTCGGCGATTTTGATACTGGCGCCGATGAAACCTTGCCGCAGGATAGCCCGAGCATCGGAGAGACGCGCCTCGCCTTTCGACATCCGCGACGCAATGGCGAAGATCCCGGCACCGGTCAGATTTTCGATCTCCTCGAGATCGCGGAGCGCGAGCCGCAACGTGAACTTCTCGCCGGCGAGTTCAACATCACACTCTCCCCGTAGGTGTTTAGCCATACTGTTTCCTTTTTCCGCGTGGCCGTTCGTGTTTCTTTGATGCCGTCCTTCGCGTGCCGCGAATAGCTATTTCGCGGAAAATCTCTTGAGCTTGCGGGACCATCGTTCCCGTGTGCGACGGTCGACGCCTAGGTTTCGGCCGACCATTGCGATTGCGGTCGACCGATCGATGCCGCGCGTCAGCAAATCGCAAATGGCCGATAACGCGTCGTGATCGTCCGCCGGCGGACGACCTGGCGAACGCGGCGCTTCGAGAAACCGTAGACAACGCAGCGCGTCGGCACACCCTGCCGCGGCTCGTTCTCGCAAGAGTTCCCGCGTCTCACTCAAAAAAAACTTCCCGTGAAAAAGAGCGGTGCAAAATCTCCGAATGAGCACCCATGCGGTTCGCGCACGTGCAGGACTGGTGCGATTTGAGACCCCCCTCCCTTCGGGCTGAGCGCGCGGGCGGCGCGGACCGTTCGGCCGCGTTCGCGCGCACGCGCGCAAATTTCCTAGGAATGTTCCTAGGAATGTTCGGAGGGGTGCCCGCACCCCCCTCTCCCCAGGGTGCCCGCACCCCTCTCCCCCGGGGTGCCCGCACCCCTCTCCCCCGGGGTGCCCGCACCCCTCTCCCCCGGGGTG
>CAZLRW010000134.1:0-9474 GCA_964561925.1 uncultured Flavobacteriaceae bacterium | reverse complement strand
AAATCTCGCCAGCTGGGTCGAAGCGAATCTGACGAAGCGCCTCGACGTCGAAACGTTGGCCGCGCGCGCCGCGATGAGCCCGCGCTCGCTCCACCGGCACATGCAAGACGAAGTGGACGTTTCACCGGCGAAGTTCGTGGAAGCGATCCGCCTCGACGCCGCCCGTCGCTGGCTGGACGAGGACAGATTGGACCTCGCCGCCGTCGCCGCGCGGGCAGGATTCTCAGGCCCCGACCACCTGATCCGCGCCTTCAACCGCCGTTTCGGAGTCACCCCCGCGGCCTACCGTCAAATCCATGGTGCAGCCCTTGAGGCGCGCGACGCAGCCGAATAGGTTGCCGTCCATGCTGCACCAAACGAAATTCCAATCCTTCGCCGAAACCACGAGCCCGACGCAGGGTCCGCCCCGCCTCGCCGCACTGCGCGCGGAACTAAAGCGCCGCGGCCTCGACGGTTTCATCGTGCCCCGCGCCGACGAGTATCAGGGCGAATACGTCCCGCCGCGCGCCGACCGGCTCGCCTATCTCACGGGCTTCACCGGTTCGGCCGGCGCCGCCGTCGTGCTCTTGGAGAAGGCCGCGATCTTCACGGACGGCCGCTACACCGTGCAGACGGCCGAGCAGGTCGACGGCAAGGCGTTCGAGTACCGCTCGCTCGTCGACGAGCCGCCGCCCGATTGGCTGGAGAAAAATCTGCCGAAGGACGCGAAGTTCGCCTACGACCCGTGGATGCACACGGCCTCAGGCGTCGAGGCGCTGGCCGCCGCCGTGGCGAAGGCGGGCGGCGCGCTTGTTCCGTGTACGGACAACCCCTTGGACGCGACGTGGGACGACCAGCCCGCCGCGCCCTTGGGCGCGGTGACGCCCCAACCGCTCGACTATGCCGGCAAAGCGTCGGAGGAAAAGCGCGAAGACATCGCCAAGGCGCTGCGCGGCACTAAGGTCGACGCGGCGATGCTGACGCTGCCCGAGTCCATCGCTTGGCTGCTTAACATCCGCGGCTCCGACGTGCCGCACACGCCGTTCCCGCACGCCTTTGCGATGCTGAACAACGACGGCCATGTCGAACTCTTCATCGACCGCCGCAAGTTCACGCCCGGCATCGACGCCTGGCTCGGCAATCGCGTGACAGTACGCGCACCCGACGACCTGGCCGCGCATTTGAAGGCGCAGAAAGGCAAGCGCATTCAGATCGATCCGGCAACCGCCTCTGCCTGGATGTTCGACCGTCTGAAAGAAGGCGGCGCCGAAATCGTCCGCGCGGCCGACCCCGTGCTCCTGCCGAAGGCCTGCAAGAACAAGACCGAACTCGACGGCACGCGCCGCGCCCACGAACGCGACGGCGCCGCGCTCTCGCGCTTCCTCGCTTGGATCGCGAAGGAAGGGCCGAAAGGCAACATCGACGAGATCGAAGCCTGCCGCGTGCTCGAGGACTTCCGCGCCGAGACCGGCGCGCTCAAGGACTTGAGCTTCGGTTCGATCTCGGGCGCCGGGCCCAACGGCGCGCTGCCGCATTATCGTGTCACCAAGACGTCGAACCGCAAGATCAAGCCGGGCGAGATCTACCTGATCGACTCCGGCGGGCAGTATCTCGACGGCACGACCGACGTGACGCGCACGATCGTCGTGGGTGCACCGACGGCGGAGATGAAGGACCGCTTTACGCGCGTTCTCAAGGGCCACATTGCGCTTGCCCGCGCGCGCTTTCCGGAGGGCACGACGGGCGTGCAGCTCGACACGCTCGCGCGCATGGCGCTGTGGGAGGGTGGCTTCGACTACGACCACGGCACCGGCCACGGCGTGGGCGCCTATCTCTCCGTGCACGAAGGCCCGCAGAACATCTCGAAGCGCCAGATCAACGTCGCGCTGAAGCCCGGCATGATCGTCTCGAACGAGCCCGGCTACTACAAAGTCGGCCATTACGGTATCCGCGTCGAGAACCTGATCGTCGTGACGGAACCGAAGGATGTCGGCGGCGACCGCAAGATGATGGAGTTCGAGACGCTGACGCTCGCCCCCATCGACCTCGCGCTCGTCGAGCCGAAAATGCTGAGCGACGCCGAACGCGGGTGGCTGAACGCCTATCACGCCCGCGTCCGCGATGTGCTGAAAGGCAAGACCGACACGGCGACGGAGGCGTGGATCACGGAGTCGACGCGCGCGATTTGATGGCTCCCATCACGCGCCTCGATCACGTCGTCATCGCGGTGAAGAATCTCGAGGCCGCCGCCGCGACCTATCGCAAGTTCGGCGTCACGCTGACCCCGCGCGGGTTGCATGAGGGCAAGGGCACCGGCAACCACTGCATCATGTTCGGCGACACCTATGTCGAGCTGCTCGGCATCGTGGACGGCGTGGGTGCGACGGGCCGGCTTGCGCAGCGCGTGAACGAACGCGGCGAGGGCGGGATGGCGATCGCCTATGGGGCGGACGACGCGGACGAGGTCTACGCGGCACTCGCGCGTGCGGGCGTTGTTGCGGAGGCGCCGAACGATCTTTCGCGCCCGCTGGAACTCGACGGCGTGCGCGAGATGGTGCGGTTTCGCAACGTCATGATGCCCGATTCCGGGTTGCCCGAGACGATGCAGTTCGTGTGCACGCATCTGACGCCCGAACTTACGCGCGCGCGGCGCGAGTGGCAGCTGCATCCCTCCGGTGCGACCGGGGTCGCCGGCATCATCGTGGCGCACGACCGGCCGCACGATGCCGTGGCTGCGTGCGAAAAGCTGTTCGGCGCGGTGCGCACCGCCGTCGAGCTCGGAACGCCGGGGGTTCTGCACGCCATGCTCGACAACACGAAGATCACGATCAAGACGCCGGCCGACATCGCCGCCGCGTTCGGGCCGGATGCGCTCAAGGGTGCGCCGCAGCGCGGCATTGTCGGGCTTTCGATCCGGGTCAACGAGGTCGACGCGGCCTCCGCGATGCTCGACATGGGCCGCGTGCCGCACCGGGAGACGAAGGCCGGCGTCGTGGTGCCCGCCGCGGCGGCGCACGGCGTGTTCCTGGCGTTCGGCGAGGACTGAGGTTCAGGTCTTCTTGAACAAGGCGTCGGCCGAGGAGCGCTGGGCCTCTTTTCCCTTGATCGCCTGGCGCATGCGTTCGATTTCCGCTTCGAATTCGGCGATGCGAAGTTTCAGGTCCTCGATCGACATGAGCGCAAGGTCCACAGGCGCGGGTTTCTTCGGTTTCGGATCGAGATCGTCCCAGGCCATGGCGGGGTCCCTTGTCGAAGCGTAATAGTTGCCATCCCACGTCGCCGCCGCAAGAAGGAAAAATCCGTGACCAAGCTGCCCGAAACCATGACCGCCGTCGTGCCCGCCGAAGTGTCGGGGAGCCGCGCGGCCGTGCTCACCACCCTGCCCGTGCCGATGCCGGCGCCGGGATCGGGCGAGGTGCTGATCAAGGTGGCGGCGGCCGGCGTCAATCGCGGCGACCTTGCGCAAGTGGCGGGCATGTATCCGCCGCCGCCGGGCGCGCCGCAGACGCTGGGGCTTGAAGTGTCGGGCACGATCGTCGCGGGCGCGCCGAACAGTTCGCGCTGGAGCGTGGGCGATCAGGTGTGCGCGCTCGTCTCGGGCGGCGGCTACGCCGAGTTCTGCATCGCGGATGAGGGAAGCGTTCTGCCGGTGCCGCGCGGCGTCAAGCTCGTCGATGCGGCGGCGCTGCCCGAGGTCTACATGACCGTGTGGACGAACATCGTCGACCGGGCGCGCTTGAAGGCCGGCGAGACGCTGCTCGTGCACGGCGGGTCGAGCGGGATCGGGACGGCGGCGATTCAATTGTTTGCCGCACGGGGTCATCGCGTGTTCACGACCGCGGGCTCAGCCGACAAGTGTCAGGCGTGCGTCAAACTGGGCGCGACACGGGCGATCAACTATCGCGAAGAGGATTTCGTTGCCGCGGTACGGACCGCAACCGACGGCGCGGGCGTCGATGTGATCCTCGATATGGTGGGCGGCGATTACATCCAGAAGAACATCTCGTTGCTCAAGGTCGAAGGGCGGCTCGTCAACATCGCGTTCCAGCACGGGTCGCAAGCGGACTTGAACTTGATGATCGTGATGCTGAAGCGACTGACGATCACGGGTTCGACGTTGCGGGCGCGTGCGCATGCGGAGAAGGCCGAAATCGCGCGCGCTGTGGAACGAGAGGTTTGGCCGTTGATCGAAGCGGGACGGGTCAAGCCGATCGTCGACAGCGTCATGCCGCTTTCCAAAGCGGCGGACGCACACGCGCGCATGGCGGGGTCCGGGCATATCGGGAAGATCCTGCTGACGCCCTAGCTGCCTCGATCGGCGAGCCACTTCAGGCGCAGGTCCAGCAGCGCGATGTGGAGGCGCGCGGCGGTGGCGTCGCTCTCGTCGAGGTCGCGCAGCGCGTCCGCCAAGACTTTTCGCTGTCGCTCCAGCGCCGATTTGAGTTCCCTTGCAAGTTTGCGTTGCGTGGCCGGCGGAAGGCCGATCCACAGCGGCGCGCGCGTCCGGAAGGGATCGAGGCCCGGGCCAACAGCGCGGGCGATATCGCAGAGCCAGCGTTCGTAAGCGGTCCTTCCGGCTTGCGTCAGTTCGTAGGTGTGGGTGCCGCGGCCGTCGGTCTCAGCGCGCTCCTTGACCAGGCGTTCGGCGACCAAGCGGCGGATCGCCGGATAGACGGCGCCGGCGCTGCCGCTCCACTCGGCCGAGCGGGACTCTTGGAACACACGGCGAATCCGGTAGGCGGTCGCGGACGGTGCGCGGGCAAGCACGCCGAAAATGGCGCCTTCCAGCTCGGTCAAACCCGCTCGCGATTTTGTCATCGATCGCCCCGTTTGCAGATAGTCCTAATCGTACTAAATGAGGATGAGACGATCAATTGGGTCTGACCAATGTCCAGCGACGCAGCCCGCATGTTCAACGCCTTCGAAGTCGGGGCCTTGTTCTTGCTTCGCAATTTCGCTCCGGCGTGGGTGGTGGCCGCGGCGTTGGCGGCCGGGATCGTGCTGCCCGCCATGCCGCTCCTGCGTTACACCTACATCAGCTTTGCGATCATCCTCCTGCTTATCGTTTGGCTGAAGCTCCGCGGCGAGCAGCTCGTCACGTTCGGTCTCGTAGCGCCGCGATGGTTGCGCGACATCGGCTTGGGCGTGCTGTTGACGATCGTCTTGATCGCCACGACCAACCTCGTGGACCAGTTCCTGACGCCCCATGTCGTGGCGTGGACCGGCGCGAATCCGAATCTCGCGGCCGAGACGTTCGCCTCGATCAAAGGGAACCTGCCGGTCTTTCTGATGATCATTCCGGCCGTGTGGGCGTTTGCGGCGTTCGGCGAGGAGTTCCTCTATCGCGGCTACCTGATGACGCGGCTTGCCGGCATTTTCGGCGGCGGCCGTATGGCTTGGGTGCTGGCCATTGTCGGGCAAGCGATCATGTTCGCGCTCGCGCATTGGTACCAGGGCGTGGTCGGCATGATCTCGATCGGCATCGGCGCCGTCATCACCGGCATCGCGACCGTCGCATGGGGACGCAATCTGTGGCCGGCCATCATCGCGCACGGGCTGACCGATACGCTGGGGTTTACGCTTCTCTATCTCGGGCGGCCAATCAGTTAATCCGAGAACGCTCCGGAAATCCGGCTTTCCAGGCTTTGTTGGCGCTTCCCTAAGCGGGCGCGAGGGCTTATATAGCGCCCTTGAAACTCCCTTCATCGAGGTGAATTTCGTGGCCTGGCGGACGATCCCGCCGGCGCCCTCAAGAGAGGTTTTGCCTATGAACAAGCCATTGATGCCCAAGGCGACGGCCATGTGGCTCTTGAATCAAACGACGCTGACGTTCGATCAGATCGCGGAGTTCTGTGCGCTGCATCCGCTTGAGATCAAAGCGATGGCCGACGACATGCACCCTGAGAAGATCGTGCCGCTCGATCCCGTGATGATGGGGCAGCTGACGCGCGATGAGATTACGGCGGCGGAGAAAGATCCGCGCAAGCGGCTCGTCATGACGAAGCCCGCGGTCGAGGTTGCGCCGCCGAAGGCCAAGGGCGGTCCGCGCTATACGCCGGTATCGCGCCGGCAGGACAAGCCGGACGCGATCGCCTGGCTTGTGCGCAATCACCCGGAGCTGACCGACGTCGAGATCGGCAAGCTGCTCGGCACGACGAAGAACACGATCCAGCTGATCCGCAGCCGCGCGCACTGGAACATCGCCAACATCAAGCCGGTCGATCCGGTGACGCTGAGCCTGTGTTCGCAGCTCGAACTCGATCTCGCGGTCGAGAAGGCGGCCGCGCGCAAGTCGAAGGGCGCGCCGGTCGCCGAGCCTAAGGGTGCGACGCTCCGCCCCGCGAGCGAGGCCGTGAAGGCCGAGGCCGAGAAAGAGGAAGACGCTCCGCAGCTGAAATACGATCCGGCGTCGGTGTTCGCGTCTTTCCAGAAGGCGCGCGACAAGACGTAGGGACTATCGGCCCGGCGACGGTTCGGGCTTGAGGTGGACCGGCGCCGCGGGTTGCGGCGCGGGTTCGAACTTCGTGCGATCTGAGGGCGCCACCGGCGCCCTCATCATGACGCGCACGAGCACGAAGGCTACGAACAGCGCGTGGATCGTGGCCGTGTAGAAGAAGATCGCAGAAAGCCCCGCCGTGTTGATCACGATCGCGGCGAACAGCGGGCCGATCGCGGCGGCGACGCCGTAGAGGAACAGGTTCGAGTTCGCGACTTCCGTCATCTCGTCGCGCTGGGCGTGGTCGTTCAGATGCGCGTTCGTGAGCGAGCCGATCGGGAAGGCGGTCGCGCCGAACAGAAAACCACCCATCAACAACCAGGTTGTGCTCGCGATTCCGAACGGCGCGGGGATCGCCAGCATCACGCCCGCGAACGCGGCGGCTGCGGCGGCAATGCCGATAACGAGGCGGCGGTCGGCGAAGTCCGAGGCGCGGCCCAACGGAAACTGCGCCAGAGCGCCCCCTAAGATGACCACCGCCATGAACAGCGCGACGTTATCGCCGCTCATGCCGCGTGCGTGGGCGAAGACCGGCGCCAGAGTCCAGAACGCCCCGCTGACGAGACCGACGGCGACCGCGCCGACGGCGCCCACGGGCGAGAGGCCGTAGAGGCGCAGCGGGCGCAGCTTCACGAGGTGCGTGCGATGGGGTTCGGGTTGGCGCGTGGCGCCCACCGGCACGAGGCAAAGCATGATTAGGATTGCCACGATCGAGAACAGCTCGTGCGACTTCGGATCGCCGAGCGTGAACAGATACTGGCCGGCGAGCAGCGCGAGATTGTTCAGCGCCGCGTAGGTCGTGAAGATACGGCCGCGGATTTCGTTGCGCGCCTTTTGATTCAGCCATCCTTCCAGGATCACGAACATGCCGGCGGCGCAGAAGCCGATCATGGCGCGCAAGGCCGCCCAGACGATCGGACTCACGATCAGCGCGTGGACGAGGATCGTGGCCGCGGTCAGCGCCCCCAGGATCGCGAAGCTTCTGATGTGGCCGACGCGGTGGATGAGCCGCGGACCTAAGACGCACCCCGATACGAAGCCCGCGAAATAGGTCGCGCCGATCAAGCTGAGTTCGGTCTCGGTGAAACCCGACTCGTGCGCGCGGACCGGCACCAGCGTGCCTTGCAGCCCGTTTGCGAGCAGCATGATCACCGCGGTCGCCAGCAGCGACACGATGGAGGCGATGTCGGCCGAGGTGACGCGGTGGGTCATCGTCTCTGCTTAGCCAATGGCGTAGGGGCCACGCCAGCGCGGGCGATGCGTCGGTTCGTCACCCGCGCGTGTTGCCTCGCATCGGCGGGCTCGTTAACGTCCCGGCGACTTCAGATCAGCGTCCGGGGAATTTTCACGATGGGAAGCGCGCGCAAAGGCAAGACGGCTAAGGCGAAGGTTCTGCCGAAGCAAAGGGCGAAGAGCGCGGTGAAGGCGAAGGCTGCGCCGAAGGCTGGGCGCAGGAAGAACGTCGACCCCTACACGCTCGACCTCGACAAGAACGACGCGAACTATCAGCCGCTGTCGCCGCTGACGTTCCTGGAGCGGGCGGCGTTCACGTTCCCGGATCACGTCGCGATCCTGCACGGCGAGCAGAAGATCACCTATCGCGAGTTCTACGCGCGCTGCCGCAGGCTGGCTTCGGCGCTCGCCATGCGCGGCATCGGGCTTGGCGACACGGTCGCGGTGATCGCGCCGAACATTCCGCCGATGCTCGACGCGCACTACGGCGTCATGATGACGAACGGCGTTTTGAACGCCATCAACTATCGCCTGAGCGCGCAAGAGGTCGCGTTCATTCTCGATCACGGCGAAGCGAAGGTTCTGATCGTCGACAAGGAGTTCGGGGCGCTGGCGCGCGAGGCGCTGAAGCTGTGCAAGGCGAAGCCTTATGTCATCGGCATCGACGATCCCGAGTTCGACGGCGGCGAGTTGATCGGCGAGATCGAGTACGAGGACTTTCTCAAAGGCGGCGACCCAAATTTCGCATGGTCGCTGCCCGCCGACGAGTGGCAGGCGATCACGCTGAACTATACGAGCGGCACAACGGGGAATCCCAAGGGCGTCGTGTTTCATTCGCGCGGCGCCTATCTGCTGGCGATGGGCAACGTGATTTCGGCCTCGATCCGCGCGCATCCCGTCTATTTGTGGTCGCTGCCGATGTTCCACTGCAACGGCTGGTGCTTCACGTGGACGATATCGGTCGTCGCGGGAACGCATGTGTGCTTGCGGCGCGTGAACGCGGCCAACATGTTCGACGCGTGCGCGCGCTATGGCGTGACGCACATGTGCGGCGCCCCGATCGTGATGGGGATGCTGGTCAATGCGAGCGATGCCGAACGCAAGGTGCTCAAGAACCGCGTCGAGTTCATGACGGCCGCCGCCCCACCGCCCGCCGCGACGCTGGCGCGGATGGAGGCCGCTGGCTTTCAGGTGCATCACGTCTATGGCCTGACCGAGACGTACGGACCTGCGGTCGTCAACGCATGGCATTCGGAATGGGACGCGTTGCCGATGGACGAGCGCGCGAAGATCAAGGCGCGGCAAGGCGTGCGCTATCCGGTGCTCGAGGCGCTGTCCGTCAAAGATCCGGAGACGATGAAGGACGTGCCGCGCGATGGCGAGACGATGGGCGAGGTCTTCTTCCGCGGCAACGTGGTGATGAAGGGGTATCTCAAAAACCCGAAAGCGTCCGCCGCCGCGTTCAAGGGCGGGTGGTTCCATTCGGGCGACCTCGGCGTCTGGCACAAGGACGGTTACATCCAGCTCAAGGACCGTTCGAAGGACATCATCATCTCGGGGGGCGAGAACATCTCCTCGATCGAGGTCGAGGACGTTCTCATGAAGCATCCGGCGATCGGGCTCGCCGCCGTCGTGGGCAAGCACGACGAGAAATGGGGTGAGACGCCGGTCGCGTTCATCGAACTGAAGCCCGGCGCGAAAGCGACCGCCGACGAGATCATCGCCTTCGTGAAGAGCCAGATCGCCGGCTACAAGGTGCCGCGCAC
>CAZLRW010000133.1:0-9711 GCA_964561925.1 uncultured Flavobacteriaceae bacterium | reverse complement strand
GAAGCACGCCCGCCAGAATGACGATGGCGGCGGCGGCGGCGATGATGATTCCGGTGGTGCGGCCCATGGCTGGTTCCTCGAAGCTCGAATCGTTCTCGTCTAACGTGTCACGGGCCGAAAACGCCGACCACACTGCATTCGGCTGCAATCTTCAGGTTGTTCGGGCCGCCGCATCTCGGGGACTACGACACGAACGCCCGCGCGGCATGGGGATCCCACGACAACGTCACCGCGACGCCCTTCGAAGGGAACGACGCGCCGCGCGCCGGCGCCTTGACGATGATCTCGTTCATGCCCGGCGCCGAAAGCTTCACGCGCAGATGATCGCCGTGGAAGATGAAGTCTTCGATCAGCGCGGCGACGTGGTTGCCGCCGGGCTGCGTCTCGGCCGAAACGGTCAGGTGTTCGGGTCGCACGCACACCACGCCCGAGCGTCCGACCGCGTCGCAATTGCCGTTCTGCGCTTTGACGCGCGCCCCGCCGATCAACTCGATCACGCACTCGCCGCCGTTCACCGACACGACCTTGCCCGGCAGCGCGTTGTTCTCGCCGATGAAGCCCGCCACGAACGCGTTCGCCGGCGCGTCGTAGATCGCCTTCGGCGTGTCGAGCTGCTGGATCATGCCGTCGTGGAACACCGCGATCCGGTCGGACAGCGTCAGCGCCTCGCCCTGATCGTGCGTGACGTAGACGACGGTGACGCCGAGTTCGTGGTGCAGCCGCTTCAACTCGTACTGCATCTGCTCGCGCAGATGCTTGTCGAGCGCGCCGAGCGGTTCGTCCATCAGCACGAGTTCCGGATCGAACACGAGCGCGCGCGCGACTGCGACGCGCTGCTGCTGTCCGCCCGAAAGCTGATGCGGCTTACGCTTCTCGAAGCCCGCGAGTTCGACCATGGCGAGTGCCTTCGCCACGCGCTCGCGGATCTCGCCGCGCGGCGTCTTTCGCACCTCAAGCGGGAAGGCGAGGTTCTCCGCCACCGTCATGTGCGGAAACAGGGCGTAGTTCTGGAACACGAAGCCGAGGCCGCGCTTATGCGGCGGCAACGTGGCGAGCGACTGCCCGTTGAGTTCGATGTCGCCCGACGTCGGCGTCTCGAAACCGGCGAGCATCATCAGCGTCGTCGTCTTGCCTGAGCCCGACGGCCCGAGAAGCGTCAGGAACTCGCCCTTGGCAATCTCGAGGTTCAGGTCCTTCACGACAAGCTGCGCGCCGTCGTAGGTCTTGCGCACCGCGCTGAAGCGCACGAACGGCACCGGCGCAGCTGGCGCTTCGGCGACGGGCGCGGGTTCTTCGATAGGCGCCGCACGTTCCACAGCGGCTGCGGCGACCGGCGCAGGTTCTTCACGGACGGGTTCCGCTTCGCGCGGTGCGGCGACCTTTGCGACGACGGGCGCCATGTAGATCGGTGCCGGTGCCGGCGCGGGTTCGGGCTTCGGTTCCGGCGGCGGCGCGTAGACGGCGGGCTGTTGGGGCTCCGGCTCGGAGACAGGCTCCGGTTCCGCGCGGACAACGACGGGTGCCGCCTGTTCTTCCTTCGGCGGCTCGCTCTTCATCTTGCGATCGCCGAATCCGAACGCAACCGACAGAAGCGAGCTGCGCCGCGGCACGGCGAGCCCCACGCGCGGCGCTTCCTCCTCGCCCTCGTCGTCGTCATCGCCCGGCGGCAGTGGCGCGCTCTGCTGTTTCTCCGCAGGTGCCGCGCGCGGCGCTTCCGCTTGCCTCACAGGCGCAGCTTCGTCCGCGACGGGAACGGCCGTGATTTCGGGCTGAGGCTCGACGGCCGCTGCTGGAGGTGGATCGTCGCGCGGCTGCAACGCAGCCGTGATCGAGGCCGGACCCGTCGGCGCTTCGCCGGCCGGGATGCCTAGCAGTCGCGATCTAAGCGAAAAGGTCTTTTGACCCTTTGCCGGCGCATCTCGTGTGTCTGCCGCCATGAATGCGGACGAATCCGTTCTTCCCCACGCCCTTCGGCCAAAGGCCGCGGCAATCCTAGGCAACGCCGCGGTTAATTGAAAGCGGGAACCTAGCGCGGGAATCCCAACAGGTCCTTCAGCGGATCGATCGGCTTTTTCTTCTTTTCCGGCGGCTTGGCCGGAGCACCTTCTTCCGGTGGTGGCTCCTTCCCGCCGAAAATCCCGTCGATCCCGCCGTCCTTAAGGCTATCGAGCGGATTGTCGCCCTTCGTCAGCGAATCGAGCAGCGACGGCAACACCCCCGAAAGATCCGGAGAATAGGAGAGGTTGCTCCACGGCCCTTTGATCCGGAACGGAATTCCGATCCCGCCCAGGTTGCTCTGCCCGCCTTGGCCTTTGATCGACGAGACGGCTTTCGGCTCCACGCGGTAGTCCATCGTTTGCTCGCCGATGTCGATAATGCCGGCCCCGTTCAACCGCACGAACGGGTTGAGCAGTTTCAAGTCCCGGTTGCCGGCCACACCCTGCCGGATGGCAAAGGACCCGCTCAGTTCCGCGAAATCCGTCTTGGCTGCGCCGCCGATCGCCGAGCCGGTGAGCGCCGACTGAATCGTCCGCGCGATCTCGGCCAGGTTGACGCCTTTGATCGCCCCGTCGACGAATTTGATGCGCGCCGCACCACCCATCGATTTCATCCAGGCCCGTTGCGATTTTCCGGACCCTGTGACTTTGGCGACGATGCTGCCCGTGCCTTCAAGACGCGTGAACCCCGCAAGGTCGGTCAGAAACGGCGCCGCCTGTACGCCCGAAACCGTGACGTCGATCCCGTATTGCGGCGCGGCGCCCGCACCGTTCAACGTGATGACACCCGATCCGTTGCCGCCGTAGAGCTGAAGCTGCTTCAAGTTCGCGCGCATGCGCCCGTCGACAAGCGCGATGCCAAGCGCGCTGCGCCCGATCCGCAAACCGCCGGCCGAAAGCCTGTTCACCGCAAAGTCGAAGTCGGCGTCGAGAAGGCCGAGCGCCGAAAAGTCGATCGGCGCATCGCTCCACGCCGAAAGCCCGCCGCCCGCGCCGCCGGCCGCCGCCGCTGCTCGTGTAGGCGTTGAGATCGAGCCGGTCGAGCGTGAAGTCGCCCTTCACATAAGGCTTCGCGCGCCCCGTATCGAGCGCGAGATTGCCCGACCCGTTCATGCCGTCGAGCATGAGCGTCGCCTTGCGGAACGCGATCTTCGACGCCGACGACTCGAGTTCGCCCTTCAGGCGCATCGGACCGAAGCCCTTGACCTTCGGCAGCGCGACGCCCGCCCACGCTGCAAGCCGTCGTGCCGACTCCGTCGAGAAGTCGACCGTGCCTTTGATCGCGCCTGCCGCCGCGTCCATCTCGCCCTCGAACGTCGCCGACAGCACCTTGCCGCCGACCTTCGACGAGAGTGCGCTCTTGCCCCCAGTCGACAGCGCACGCGGATTGGCGATCGTAGAGACGACGGTGATTGCTTCCTTGTTCCAGGTCAGCCCGCCGTTGAACTCCAGCGGCTGATCGAGACTGGGCAGCTTCACGTTCGCGTCGATGGCTTCGACGCGCTGCGAAGTGCCTTCGCGCTGATCGCGATAGGTCAAGACGCCGCCCGAAAGCGTCACGTCGCGAAAACTGAAATCGGCGCTCGACGTCGTGGCCGAAGGCGGCGCCGCCGCCGGTTGATCGGCCGCGGGCGGCCCCGCCACAGGCTCGAACAACCAATTGCCGCGCCCCTGCTTGTCGATCTCCAAATTGATGACAGGATTGACGAGCCGAACCTCGGTCACCTTCAACACGCCGCCGATCAGCGGCCAAAGCTCCGCCCCCACGACGAGCGAATCCATCGTCGCCATGTCGGGCTCCGCCGCACCCGCCACATTCGCGAACCGCACCTTGTCGACCTGCACCCCCAGCGCCGGCCAGAACGAAAGCCTGAGATCCCCCTCGATCTTGAGCTCGCGCCCCGTCGCAAGCCGCGTCTGCTCGATGATCTGCTCCTTATAGACGGAGGTCGGCAGCAAGAACGGCAGCGCCAACACCGCCACGACGAGCAAGACGAGGGCGACAAGCGCCCAGCGGAGAATGCGTTTCATAGCAAGGCCTCAAGGCTTCGACGGCGGGGGAGCTTACATCCGTTCGCGGCCGGAAACATGCCCGTTAGGGGTTGAACATTGCGCTGGTGTTCGCTTGTAACAGCATCCAACGGGTACGGCGTGTGCGCGCAGCCCGACGGTCCCGGACCGCAGAAGTCTCCAACCTAACCAACGCTGCCTCGCGCCAAATTTGCAGGTCGGCCATACCGGTATGGCCGACCCGGAGCAATTCTTGAAAGCGCTCCGGGTCTGGCCACGCTTCAATCCTCGTCTTCTCGCATGAGTTGGTCGAACTCATTCGGCGAGATGTTTCTGATCTTGTCTCCAAGATCGTAAGAGTCCCGCCGATCGTTGGGTTCCGTTCGCTTCTGCGCACGCCGCCCCACTTCTTTCAAATAGACTGCCAGCTTTGCCGCCTTCAGTGCTCGCTTTTGCGCCGCGTTTAGACGACGCTTCGGCTTAGCAGGCGACGCAATGCCTGGCTTCACATGCTTCGATACCATGTTTGCTGATCCAAAATTCTGCTGCGAAGGCACAAGCCAAGCGTCGTCCGTCGTCGAACACTCGGTCAGGCCTGGCTGAAGAATCTCCGCTCAAACGCGGAGAGGATCAGTGAATATCGCCCGCGACCTTGGGGGCGCCGGAAAACATCTGCATTGTCGCCTCCCTGGAAAAAGTGTGGAGCTGATGTTTGAAAGCTAACGAACTCCTCGGCGATGATCAAGACGATCGGACGGTGGCGCGGATTTGTTGAAGAATTGCCAACCTCACGTAGCCCTAGTCCCATGCTATAAGCCGCCTATCACAATCGGACCTCGCATGTCGTCACCTTCCAATGCACTAGAAGCCCTGTGGCTGCCGTTCACCGCCAACCGTCAGTTCAAGTCCGAGCCCCGCATCCTCGCGCGCGCGCAGGGGATGTTCTATTACGACCCGCAGGGGCGTGAGTTGCTCGACGGATTGGCTGGCCTCTGGTGTTCGCTCGCCGGTCACGCGCGCAAAGAGATCACGTCGGCGGTTACAAAGCAGATCCATGAACTCGACTTCGCGCCCACGTTCCAGTTCGCGCACCCGAGCGTCATCGAGCTCGCCGGCCGTCTCGCCGCAATGGCGCCGGCGAATCTCGACCACGTCTTCTTCTGCAACTCAGGATCGGAAGCGGCGGACACCGCGCTGAAGATTGCGCTCGCCTACTGGCGCGCGAAGGGTCAGGCACAGCGCACCCGCCTCGTCGGCCGTGTGCGCGGTTATCACGGCACGAACTTCGGCGGCATGTCGGTCGGCGGCATCGCGAACAACCGCAAGGCGTTCGGCACGATGCTGGGCCAGGTCGATCACCTGCCCACGACCTACGACCGCGCACGCCAAGCGTTCACGAAAGGCGACCCCGACCACGGCGCGCACTTCGCCGACGCGCTCGAAGAACTCGTCATGCTGCACGGCGACACGATCGCGGCCGTCATCGTCGAGCCGATGGCGGGCTCGACCGGCGTGCTGCCCCCGCCCAAGGGCTACCTCCAGCGCCTGCGGCAAATTTGCGACAAGCACGGCATCCTGCTCATCTTTGATGAGGTCATCACGATGTTCGGCCGCATGGGAACGGCGACCGCGGCCGAGCGCTACGCCGTCACCCCCGACATGATCACGTTTGCGAAGGGCGTAACGAACGGCGCGATCCCCATGGGCGGCGTCATCGCGTCGAAATCGATCTACGACGCCTTCACCCAGAAGGACGATTGGCAGATCGAACTCTTTCACGGCTACACCTATTCCGGACATCCTGTTGCGGCCGCGGCCGCGCTTGCGACGTTAAATGTCTATCGCGACGAAAACCTGTTCGAGCGCGGCAAGCTTGTCGAACGCTGGCTGGAGGAGGCGGTGCATCGCCTGAAGGGCGCGCCGTTCGTCGCCGACATCCGAAATTGCGGCGCTGCAGCAGCAATCGACATCGAGCCTGCGCCGGGCGCCCCGGGCAAGCGCGGCCACGAAGCGATCCGCCGCGCCTTCTTCGAAGAGAACATCGTCCTCAGGGTCGGCGGCGACACGATTGCATTGGGCCCCGCACTCATAGCAGAACAGAGCCACATCGAGCGGCTGGTCGAAGGCGTCGACCGCGTGCTGCGCCGCCTATCCTGATCAAGGGGAGAAGACCAAATGCTCGTCGGCGTTCCGAAGGAAATCAAAGTCCACGAATACCGCGTCGGCCTCACGCCCTCGAGCGTGCGCGAACTCGTCACGCACGGCCACAAGGTCGCCGTGCAGACGAACGCGGGCACCGCGATCGGCCTGACCGACGACATGTACCGCGCGGCGGGCGCGGAGATCCTGCCCACCGCCGCCGACGTGTTCGCGAAAGCCGACATGATCGTGAAGGTGAAGGAACCGCAGGCG
This sequence comes from uncultured Flavobacteriaceae bacterium, assembly GCA_964561925.1. GTDB lineage: Bacteria > Pseudomonadota > Alphaproteobacteria > Micropepsales > Micropepsaceae > SZUA-430. Next base: position 3,292 of record CAZLRW010000133.1, on the reverse strand, counting down.
GGCGAGATCAAGATGCTCCGCGCCGGTCAGCTGCTCTTCACGTATCTCCACCTCGCCCCCGACCCGGAACAAACCGAGGGCCTGCTGAAGTCCGATTGCGTCGCCGTTGCCTACGAGACGGTGACGGATGCGCGCGGCGGCCTGCCGCTGCTCGCGCCGATGTCGGAAGTCGCCGGCCGCATGTCGATCCAGGCCGGCGCGCACTGCCTCGAGATGGAGCAGGGCGGCCGCGGCATGCTCTTGGGCGGCGTGCCCGGCGTGCCCGCGGCAAAGGTCGTGATCATCGGCGGCGGCGTCGTCGGCGCGAACGCCGCGCGCATGGCGATGGGTCTTGAGGCGCACGTGACGATCATCGACAAGAGCCTGCCGCGCCTCGCCGAACTCGATCTGCAATTCGGCGCGATGCTGAACACGATCTATTCCACGGTCGATGCGATCGAAGAATCCGTTCTCTCCGCCGACCTCGTCGTCGGCGCGGTCTTGCTGCCCGGCGCCGCCGCGCCGAAGCTGATCACAGAGGCGATGATCAAGAAGATGAAGAAGGGCTCCGTCATCGTCGACGTCGCGATCGACCAAGGCGGCTGCGCCGAAACGTCGAAACCCACGACCCACGCCCAGCCGACCTACCGCGTCCACGACGTCGTCCACTATTGCGTGGCGAACATGCCGGGCGCCGTCGCGCGAACGTCGACGTTCGCGCTGAACAACGCGACGCTCCCCTTCACGCTCGCGCTCGCCGACAAGGGCTACGCGAAGGCCTGCAAGGACAACCCGCATCTGATGGCGGGCCTCAACATCCACCGCGGCGCGCTCACCTACCAAGCCGTCGCCGAATTCCAAAAACGCGAATACACCCCGCCGGAACGCGCGATCGCGCGCTGACGCCGGCGCTATGAGCAAGCATATCGAAGGCGGCTGCCGGTGCGGTCGCATCCGCTACCGCGTGACTGCGGACAAATTGCCGAACGCCTACGCCTGCCACTGCCTCGACTGCCAGACGTGGTCCGGCAGCGCTTTCAGCATGCAAGTCATCCTGCCCGAAAGCGGCCTCCAGGTGACGGGCGACCCGGCGCTGTTCGAACTGACCTCGCCTGATGGCGCCCGCATCTCGCGCCAGCGTGCGTGCCCCGTCTGCTTCACGCGCGTCTACAACACGAACAGCGCCCGGCCGGGGCTCGCGGTCCTGCGCGCTGGCACGCTCGACCGCAGCGACGAACTGCGAATCGTCGCTCACATCTGGGCGAAGAGAAAGCTGGCCGGCATCGACATCCCCGGCAACGTGCCGAGTTGGCCCGAAGGCGCGCCCCCCGCCGATTTCATTGCCGCGCTCGCGCGGGAATAGCCGCCAAACCGTCACCGCAAATGCGCACGCTCGTTCAGGCTGACGACGCTGCGCTGGCCGCTCCGCGCGCAGACGAAGCGGTTGATACTCGTGTAGTCGGCTTCGAAGAAGATGCGCGGCGCCACGCCCAGCACGTGTGACGCCCACATGTTGATGACGCCGCCATGGCAAAACACGGCGACGCGCTCGCCGGGATGCGCGGCGACGATCTCTTCCATCGCCGCCACGACGCGCGCCTGGAACGCCGCCATGTCGACGCCGTGGGCGCCGGTCGCGAGCTGTTGCCAGAGCGCGAAGTTCTCGCGCTTCAACTCTTCCGTCGGAACGTAGGTCCCGGCCGCCTGATCGAACTCGACGATGCCCGCGTGTTCGCGGATGTCGTGACCTGCTGCGGACGCGAAAGGCTCGGCCGTCTGCACGGCACGCCGCATCGTGCTCGACCACACCGCGTGCACCGGTTCGTGCGCAAGCCAGCGGGCGACACGCGCCGCCTGCTCCTGCCCGAGTGCGTTCAGATGCGGATCGGCGGTCGCAGCGCTGCGTTCCGGGCGGCCGTGGCGGATGAGAATGAGGTCCATGAGAAATCCTTGCGAATGGCGGATGGCCGCTTCTATAGCGCACTTTCGCCCCGCACAGCTTGCGCGGCGCCGGGGATTGCCCAATGCTGGCGCGAGCGCGACATCGAAAGGCGAAGACCATGGGCGACGGCGGCATCGGCACGCGGCAGCGGGAGGCGCGGGACCGCGCCTATGCCACGCCGCTCGCGGACTTCAACCCGGGTGATCCGGAGCTCTTTCGCACCGACACGCATTGGCCCTACTTCGAACGGCTGCGCGCCGAGGAGCCGGTGCATTGGTGCCGCGACAGCGAGTTCGGACCCTATTGGTCGGTGACGAAGTACCAAGACATCATGGCGGTCGACACGAACCATCAGGTGTTTTCGTCCGAGGCGGCGCTCGGCGGCATCACGATCCGCGATGCGCGGCCGGATGTGCGCCGGCCCAGCTTCATCGCGATGGACCCGCCGAAGCACGACGTGCAGCGCAAGGCGGTCAGCCCGATCGTCTCGCCCGCCAACTTGGCGCTGATGGAGCCGATCATCCGCGAACGCGCGGCGAAGATCCTGGATGCGCTCCCCGTCGGCGAGACGTTCGACTGGGTCGATCGCGTCTCGATCGAACTCACGACGCAGATGCTGGCGACCCTGTTCGACTTTCCCTTCGAAGAGCGGCGCAAGCTCACCCATTGGTCCGACGTCGCGACGACGCTGCCGATGAAGGGCGCGCTGGTCGAAACCGAAGACGAGCGTCAGGCGGAGCTGTTGCAATGCCTCGCCTACTTCACGCGCCTCTGGAACGAGCGGGTGAACCAGCCGCCGCGCGGCGATCTGATCTCCATGATGGCGCACAGCGACGCGACGCGAAACATGACGCCCGACGAGTATCTCGGGAACGTCATCCTGCTCATCGTCGGCGGCAACGACACGACGCGCAACTCGATCTCGGGCGGCGTGCTCGCGCTCAATCAGAACCCGGCGGAGTACGACAAGCTGCGCGCCAATCCCGATCTGATCCCGAACATGGTGCCTGAGATCATCCGCTGGCAGACGCCGCTCGCGCACATGCGGCGCACGGCGCTTTCCGACATTGCGCTGACGGACAAGACGATCAAGAAGGGCGACAAGGTCGTGATGTGGTACGTCTCCGGCAATCGCGACGGCGACGTGATCGAGAACCCCGACGCGTTCGTCATCGATCGCGAGCGGGCGCGCCAGCATCTGTCGTTCGGCTTCGGCATTCACCGTTGCGTCGGCAACCGCCTGGCCGAACTGCAGCTGAAGATCGTCTGGGAAGAAATCATGAAGCGCTGGCGCTTCGTCGAAGTCGTCGGCGAACCGAAACGCGTACGCTCAAGTTTCGTGAAGGGCTACGAAACGCTCCCCGTGCGCGT
>CAZLRW010000132.1:0-9730 GCA_964561925.1 uncultured Flavobacteriaceae bacterium | reverse complement strand
GCCGCCTATTTTGTGCCGCATTGATCGGCGATCTTGACGGGCAGGCGGCGCGGCGTCATAAGCCGCGCCCTTTTTCGCGAAGAGAGTTGGTTCCATGCGCGGCGACATGCCGAAAGTCATCGTGGAAAGGCCCCGCCGCGGCGGCGGGTGGCGGCGCAAGGGACGTCCTTTGCGCGACGACGATCTTTCGTTGTCCGAAGCCGAGGTCAAGCGGCACGATCGGGCGCGTGGGACAACCAAAAACCTGAACGAGAATCTCGCGCCGCTGAAGCGCTTTCTCGAGTCGCAGGCCGGGCGGCCATGGAACAAGGTTTGGTCGGAGATCTGCGAGAACCTGAAACCGTCCAATACGGTGCAGCAGCACGTGCGCGACCACATCGGCGACTTCGTGGCAACGAAAACCTTGCTCAAGGACGGCGAGGTGTGGGTGCATCATCATCGCTGGTCGCGGGAACCGCTGAAGGGCTCGCATGTAAGGTTGTTCGTCGATCCGAAGAGCGGCCTTTTGCGGAAGAACAAGCATTGGCGCTCGTGGAACGCGGCTGCGCGTGCGCGCAAAGCCGAGCAGGCAAAGGCGCGCGAGGCGCGCATGCGTGTTCTATCGCCGACGAAGCAGTTGCACCTGCTCGACGACGGCGCGTGGTGGGAGGTCACGCTCGCACCGGTGCCGACCGGCGTCGAAGAGGTGAAAACCCGGCACGGCGTTCGGCGCCACAGCTTCGAAAAGGCGGTCGAGGACGCCGTTCTGCGCGCCGGTCTGAGCGCACTCGACAGGGCCGCGCTCTACGGGCGCGCCGGGGTCTATGCCGTCGCCAAGCGGCAGTTGTCCAAGAAAGACATGCGCGATTCCAAGTTGCGCTGACGGGCGGTCCACCGGCGCTGTGCGCGCCGCCTCTTCCGCGTCCGGCCGCGGTTGTGTTAGCTGCGATTCGACAACAAGGGGTCACCTCGATGCGCGCCGCGTTCTTTTCGCTTTTGCTGGTTGCGTTCGCACCGGCGGTCTTTGCCGCCGACCGCAACATTGCCGACTTCTACGGCGTCTATCTGGGCCACGGCGGCGAGGAGCAGGCGGACGGCAAGGTGGCGCCGCCCGCCAACGACAAGGTCACGCGCTTCAGCCAGGTGATCATCCGTCCCGCGCCGGCCGAGCGCGGCTTCACGATCGAGTGGTCGACGCTGAAGCTCAAGGGCGACGAACTGCCGAGCGAGGCCGACACCAAGACCTACGTCCAAACTTTTCGCGCGACGGACCGCCCCAACGTCTATCGCGACGTGACCTCGGGCGATCCCAACCTGGGGGCGGACGCCGCCTGGGCCGTGATCAACGGCGACACGCTCAGCATGGTGCAGGTCACGGTGGCGCCGGACGGCAACTATTTCGTCGCCCACTACGACCGGACGCTGACCGCGAAAGGCTTGGACGTGCGCTTCACCCGCTTCGAAAACAGCCGAATCGTGCGGGCCGTGAAGCTGAGCCTGCTCAAAGGGCCGGCAAAAGTTAACTGACGGGGGCGTTGCGGCGGGCGGCGGGCGCGTGTTTTGATGCGCGTTAGGCTCGTGTTGCTCTCTTCAAGGGACGGAAACGCATGCGTATGGGTTTGATGCTGGGCTTCGTTGCGTTGTCGCTGTCCGCGGCCGCGCAAGCCGCCGACCGCAAGATCGACGAGTTCTACGGCCGCTGGATCGGGACCGGGCAGGCGACCACCGGGATCGTCAATCCGACGCCGACGCAGTCGCGCGACAGCGAGGTCATCATCGAAAAGGCCGCCGACGGCTTCAAGGTCAATTGGACGACGATGTCGTCCGCGGTCGGCGACGGATCGAAGTCAAAAGTGAAGACGGCGACGCTGACGTTCAAGAAGGGCAGCAAAGCGAGCTATTTCACCGACGTCGCTTCCGGCCATGCGGTCGACGGCAAGAAGACGACCTGGGCGCGGGTGTCGGGCGACACGCTGTCGGTCGCGCAGCTTGTGATCGCACCGGACGGGCAGTGGGATTTGACCGTCTATGACCGCACGCTGAAGGGTTCGGATCAGATGACGCTCGCCTTCACGCGCATCAAGAACGGCGCGATCGCGCGTCAGGCCAGCCTCGCCATGACGCGCGCGAAGGACTGAGCGGCGTTCCAATTTTCGAACACCGTTCAATCGCCCGCGATCGTGCGGTGATCGCTTTGTGACGTCGCGTCCGGCTGGCAGACTCGCGCCGGCACAACTGATTCACGGGTCGTCCTTGTCCGCGCGCCGCCCTGCCTTCCGACCCACGCCTGCGCCCTCGGTGCCGGCGTCCGGCGAACCGTCGCGGCGTTCCGTGAAGATGTGGGACGGCGAGGTGTCGGTGCTGGCCTGGGAGCAAGCGGACCCACGGGCGCCTTCCCTCCACTTCGCGCACGCCAACGGCTTCAACGCGCAGACCTACTGCACGATGCTGCAACCGCTTGCGCGCGAGATGCGGCTCTACGCCAGCGATTTGCGGGGACATGGTCAGACGACGCTGGCCGCGAATCCGAAAGGGATGGGGTCGTGGGACATCTATCGCGACGACATCTTGAGGCTGCTGCAAGACTTGGACGGGCGGCCGAAGATCCTGGCCGGGCATTCGATGGGGGCGACGGCGAGCCTTTCGGCGGCGCTGGTCAATCCGCATTGGGTGACGGGGCTTGTGCTGGTCGAGCCGGTGATCCTGCCGGAACGCACGCTGCGCTTCATGGCGGTGATGCGCCTCCTCGGGTTTGCCGAGCGCATGTTTCCGCTGGTCGCGCAGGCGAAGCGGCGGCGCAGCATCTGGCCGTCGCGGGAAGCGATGTTTCAGGCCTATCGCGGACGGGGGGCGTTCCGCTCTTGGCCTGAAGACGTCGTGCAGGACTACATCGCAGGCGGTTCGCTCGACTATCTCGACGATGCGCAGGTGCGCCTTGCCTGCACGCCCGGGTGGGAGGCTGCAAACTACCGGGCCGGGCCGCCCAATGTTTGGCGCGACCTCGGCAAGCTGCGCTGCCCGGTGACGCTAATCGTCGGCGAGAAGCGATCGACCTGTCCGCCGGCCGTGATCGAGCAGCTGCTTGAGCGGCGGCCCGACATCCGCGTCGTGCGCGTACCGGGTGCCAGCCACTTCCTGCCGATGGAGACGCCGGACGAGGTCCGGCGGGAGGTGAGGGCGATCAGAGATCAGACATCAGAAATCAGACATCAGAAGTCAGATGTCTGATCTCTGATTTCTGATTTCGAGCTAAGCCGAAATGCCCGGGATGACCAGGCTTTCGAGATGGGCGCGCATCGCGGGCGGGATTTCGATCGCCTTGCGGGTGGCGAGGTCCATGGCGATCGCGACGGCTTCGGCGGTGGCGAAGCATTCGCCGCTCTCGCCGTCGAACAGCCAGTGGCACCACACATAGGTCTTCGCCGACACGGATTTGAGGCCGCTCTTGACGACCAGCAGATCGCCTTCGCGCGCGGGCGTGCGGTAGACGAAGCGGTATTCGAGCGCGGCACCGCCTGTCGTTCCGGACGAACGATCTTCGCCGCGCGTTTGCGCGATCAAGTTCGGGATCGCGTCGGAGACGCGGCCCATGTAGTGGCGCGTCTGCATGTAGCCGAGTGCGTCGCATTGGTCGGGCTGCACGGTGCCGCGGAAGGTCGTCATCAGGCCCATCGCGTCGGCTTCGCTCAGCGACGGCGCGCGCCGCGGCGGGCCCATGTCGAGCCCGCGCGGTTTGCCGTGTTCGGGCAGATCGACGCCGAGCGCGGCCGCCTTTGCGACGGCGATCACGGGCAACGGCAAACCGCCGCGTACAGCCGCATCGGCCCATTCCGCGCGCGCGACGAACGTAGCGGCGACCGCGTTCGTCACGACGTTCGTCATCTCTTGATAGACGATTAGGCCTTCGCTCTTTGCGGCGAGTACGCCCGCCGTCATCGCATAGGGCGCGCCGGGGCGCAGTTCGCGATGGAAGCGGACGTGATGCTCGCGCGGGATCAGCGCGGCGCGATCGCTGCCTTGGGCGCGCGCGCTCAGCCCCAATGAAGCGGCGACCGCCGCCAGGCCTTCGTCCGCCTTCGCCACATAGAACTGGACGTTCATGTGGCCCATCTGATCGCACTCCCACGTCTGAACGCTGGAGCGTACGACTTCGATCATCTGTCCCATATTGCTGGGTTCACTTTCAGCTGCGCCGGGCCATGGGCCACAGACGTATGACGAGAAGGCCGATGCCCGTGATCGTGAGCACAAGGCCCCCGAGGGCCATCAAGATGATCGGCCAGTGGTTGAAGCGGTCGCGCTCGGTGTAGTCCATGATGTGGAGCGACCAGAGGAAGTCATAGGTGCGCCACAGGCTCGACCGGCGCGCGGCGACCTTGCCGGTGAGCGGCGCGACATAGACGTGCGTCGCGTCGGCGTCGTCGAATACGATTTGCCAGACGGGCAGCGTGTTGCGGTATTCGATCGGCGGGTCCTTTTCGATCAACGTCACGCTCATGATTTTGCCCTCGCCTTTGAAGTCGGCGGTTGCGATGCGGCGGGCTTCCGCTTCGTCGAGCGGCGAGATCACCTTGCCGCCTTCGGCGTCGATCAGCATGTGGGGTTTGCCGGCGCTGTCGACACGCCACATCCAACGTCCGGCGACGTCGGCAAGCTCGACGCGCGAGACCGGCACGCCCGCGGCCAGGATCGCACGCTCGGCCGAGATCAGGCCGGTCGCCTGGTTCAAATCACGCGGCGGCTGTTCGCGGATGTTGTGTTCGCTGCGCACCTGATCGATCGGAAACCAGGTCATGTAGAGGCCGCTGACGACCCACGCCAGGATTTGCAGGCCGACGACAAGGCCGACCCATTTGTGAATCGTGAACCAGTATTTGCGCATGAGGCTCCCCGCGCCACGCTTCGGCGCACCATGCACGACTTGATGCCATAGGGGCTGCGAGAAGTCGCGGGCGGTTCGCCTCGAACGGACCGAGGCAATTGGGGTGGCGGCGGGCTTCCGTTACGTCGACAGGCTGGACAACCGGGCGGCGAGGTTCGACAAAGGCGCCGCTCAAGGAGGCTTTACGTGGCGCAGGGACCGCTTTCGGGTGTTCGTGTCGTCGAGTTCGCGGGGCTGGGACCGGCGCCGTTCTGCGGGATGCTGCTCGCCGATCTCGGCGGCGACGTGGTGAGGATCGATCGCAAGGATGCGCGCGCGGCGGCGCCGCATCAGGTGACGCATCGCGGGCGCAAGTCGGTCGCGCTCGATCTCAAGAACAAGGATTCGATCGAGCTGTGTCTGCAGATGTTCGAGCGGGCGGAGATCATGTTCGAAGGATTCCGGCCCGGCGTGATGGAGCGGTTGGGGCTTGGGCCGGAGATCGCCTTGAAGCGCAATCCGAAGCTCGTTTATGGGCGAATGACGGGATGGGGGCAGGATGGGCCATTGGCACATGCTGCGGGTCACGACATCAATTACATCGCGCTCACCGGCGCGCTCGCCGCGATCGGGACGAAGGAGCGGCCGGTGCCGCCGCTCAATCTTGTCGGCGACTTCGGCGGCGGGGCGCTTTATCTCGCGTTCGGTCTGCTTGCGGCGTTGACGCACGCGCGGGCGACGGGGAAGGGCCAGGTCGTCGATGCCGCGATGGTCGACGGGGCGGCGTCGCTCATGTCCTATTTCTACGGCTTTCGCGCCGAGGGGACGCACTCGACCGAGCGCGCAGCGAACCGGCTGGACGGCGGGGCGCATTTCTACGACGTCTATCAGTGCGCGGACGGGAAGTGGGTGGCGATCGGGTCGATCGAGCCGCAGTTCTATGCGCTCTTGCGCGAGAAGGCGGGCTTGAGCGATCCGGCGTTCGACGCGCAACTCGATCGCGCGCGCTGGCCCGAGCTGAAGGAGAAGCTTGCGCGCGTGATCGCAACGAAGACGCGGGCGGAATGGTGCGCGATCATGGAGGGGAGTGACGTTTGCTTCGCGCCGGTGCTCGAGATCGATGAGGCGCCGCAGCATCCGGCGAACAAGGCGCGGAGTGTATTCGTCGACGTCGCGGGCGTCGTGCAGCCGGCGCCGGCGCCTCGTTTCAGCGCGACACCTGGCGCCGTGCAGGGACCGCCGCCTGTCATCGGGGGGCACAATGTGGATGTCTTGCGCGATTGGGGCATCGGCGGCATCGAAGAACTGAAACGCAAGGGAGTGATCTGATGGTTCGCAGGGCGGCAATCGTCGCGCCGGTTCGCACGCCGGTCGCAAAGTATCTCGGCGCTTTGAAGGACGTGCCGGCGGAGGCGCTGGCGGCGCACGTCGTGAAGGAGACGGTGCGGCGGTCGGGCGTTGATCCGGCGCGGATCGACGACGTCGTGTTCGCGCAGTCCTATGCGAACAGCGAGGCGCCTTGCATCGGGCGATGGGCGGCGCTCGCGGCCGACTTGCCGATCGAGGTGCCCGGCTTGCAGATCGACCGGCGCTGCGGCGGCGGCCTGCAGGCGATCGTAACGGCGGCGATGATGGTCGAGACCGGCGCGGCCGACGTCGTGATCGCGGGCGGCGTCGAGAGCATGAGCAACATCGAGTACTATACGACGTCGATGCGCTCGGGCGCGCGGGCCGGAAACGTGACGATGTACGACCGGCTGGAGCGGGGCCGCGAGCGGTCACAGCCGGTCGAGCGCTTCGGCGTCATTTCGGGCATGATCGAGACGGCGGAGAACGTCGCGCGCGAATGTCAGATCACGCGCGAGGCGGCGGATGCGTTTTCGGTCGAGAGTCACAAGCGCGCGTCGTCCGCGTGGGCGCAGGGCAAGTTCGCGGACGAGATCGTGGCGGTGCCCGTGCCGCAGCGCAAAGGCGATCCCGTGCTTGTGACGAAGGATGAGGGCGTGCGGGCCGACGCCACTCTCGAAACGCTGGGTGCGCTGAAACCGATCATGAAGGGCGGCGTCGTGACGGCGGCGAATGCGAGCCAACAGAACGACGCGGCGGCGGCTTGTCTGATCGTTGCCGAAGACAAGCTTGCTTCGTTGGGGCTGACGCCGATGGGCGTGTTGCGCGGTTGGGCCGCGGCCGGGTGTCATCCGGCGACGATGGGATTGGGGCCGGTGCCCGCGGTCGAGAAGTTGTTCGCGCGGCTGAAGCTCTCGTGGAAGGACATCGACCTCGTCGAGTTGAACGAGGCGTTCGCGGCGCAGGTGCTGGGCGTGCTGAAGCGCTGGGGATGGGACGAGCGCGAGAAGCTGAACGTCAACGGCTCCGGCATCTCGCTCGGCCATCCGATCGGCGCGACGGGCGTGCGCATCATGGCGACGCTGCTTCACGAGATGCAGCGGCGCAAGGCGCGGCTCGGGCTCGAAACGATGTGCGTCGGCGGCGGGCAAGGCATCGCCGCGGTGTTCGAGCGGGCTTAAGTTCCCGTCTTCTCGTCGCGTTCGGGGGCCGACTTCAGGCAGTGGGCGATCTCGCGCAGGGCCGAGGCCGAGGTGACGCCGAGCTTGTCGAGCTTGCCCATCCGCGAAAGCGTGGCGAGGCCGATCGCGGCGGAGGAGAGACCGAGCGCGCGGGCTTGGGCCTGCTCCGGCGGCAGGTGACCGAGGTCGAGCGGTTCGCTGACCGCCTGGAACAGTGCGATCAGACGCCCGAGCAGGGCGCGCTCCGAGCCGGGGCTCACGCGGTGGGCTGTGTCCTGCTCGAAGATCGTGTGGGCGGCGGCGAACACGTCGGCGGCTTGCGACGCGCGTTCGGCGGCATCGCGCGAGGTCGTGTTCTTCAGCTGTTTCGTCAGGCCCGACAGTTCCGACACCGCGAGTTCGGAGAGGATCGAGGCCTTGGAGTGAAAGTAGAAATAGACCGCGCCCGGCACGTAACCCGCCTCCGACGCCACCGCGCGGATCGTCAGCCCCTTGGGGCCTACGCGGGCAAGCACGCGGCGTGCGGCCGCAAGGATTTCCCCGCGCTTATTCGCGTGCGCGAGTTCGCGGCGCTCTTCGCGGCGTTTGTCAGACGGAATCTCAGCGTGAGACAAAGTGCATCCCCCCGGATGAAACGAATCGAAGTCGTCACAATTTTCATCGCTCAAGTTTGAACGGCGTTCAACACACTAGAAGCGATAAAACGGCTTCGATACACCTTGTGCGATTGGTTCTCCGCCGTCTCGCTGGCGGACTGCTTCCTTGAAGCCGTGCTCTTCGGCAAGCTTCTTGAACCACGCGCCTTCGGGGGAATGGCGCGCAATTCCGTCAAAAATCGTCGCAAAAATCTGGGTCTGGGTCAGGCCTTGCGACTCGATGGCCTGGTTGATTGTCAGCTTCGCCATCATCAGCTGGTTCTTCGGAACGGCGGCGATGCGTGTCGCCAATGCAACAACGCGGGCATCAAGTTCGGGCTCCGGAACCGCTTCTAGGACGAGGCCCATTTGGGCCGCCTCTTTGCCGGTGACGAGGTCGCCGGTCAGCAGCATCCTCTTCGCCTTCTCCGCGCCTAAGCGATAGACCCACATGGCGGGTGTGGGAATGCCCCAGACGCGCGCGGGCGGGTATCCGATCTTCGCGTCCTCCGCCATCACGACGAGGTCGCAGCAGAGCGCGATGTCGCTGCCGCCGGCCACCGCGTGACCGCGCACCTTGGCGATCGTCGGTTTGTGCGAGCGCCACAGGCTCATGAAGTCCTGCGTGTTGCGGTACATCATCGCGAAGTCGACCATCGGGTCCCACGGGCCCTTCGCGGTGTCTTGACCGCCTGCCGATGCGGATTTGTGCTCGGCGAAATCGACGAGGTCGTAGCCGGCGCAGAACGCGCGGCCGGCGCCGGTGAGAATGATGGCATGGACGGCGTTGTCGTCGTTCGCCTTCTCCACCGCCTCGCGGATTTCCTGCGGCATGCCGCGGGCGATCGCGTTCAGGCGATCGGGCCGGTTCAGCGTGATCGTCGCGATCCGGCCGCTGGTTTCGTACGCGAGGTGTTTGAAGCTTGCGGTCATACGCGGAAGAAGATCATGAGACCGAGCAGCGCCTCGCCGGCGAGCAGGCCCCAGATGATCGGCGAGGTCGGGCGCTCCAGCCACGCGGCATAGCCGCGGCCCGCCGCCATGCCGATCAAGGCGAGGCCGACGGCGAACATGATGCCGCCACGCAGGTCCGACACCATCGCCACGAACAGCGCGAGCGCGATCGCCACACCGAAGCCGCCGTAGACGGCGCGCGCCTCGTTGCGGCTTTCGGGCGTCGAGAGCTCGAGGTTCGTCACGCGCGTGAGGTATTCCGGGCGCCACAACATGACGCCGCCCATCGCGGCGAAGAGAAGAAATCCGATCGTGAGGGAGAACATCGCGGGGGTTCGGGCTCCTGTTGCCTCGTGATTCCCGCAAAGAATGTCAGGGGCGCGCGGGGGCGACAACCCCGGCGCGCGCGCGGACATTCAGGTTTTCCCTGGGTTTTGGCTCACAGCCCCATTTGGCGGGCGGCGAGGTCGCGCATGATTTCTTCCGAGCCGCCGCCGATCGCGTTGACGCGGACTTCGCGGTAGATGCGCTCGACCCGGCTGCCGCGCATGTAGCCGGTGCCGCCCATGATCTGCATCGCCTCGCGCGCGCAATACTCCATCGTCAGCGTCGCCTGCACCTTCAGGAGCGCGAGGTCGGCCGCGGGGGTCTCGCCGTTCTGCACGCGCCAGGCGCACATTTCGAGATAGGCCTGCGTCGCGTTGATCTGGCGGACCATGTCGGCGATCTTGTGGCGGATGACCTGATGGTCGGCGAGGCGCTTGCCGAACGTC
>CAZLRW010000131.1:0-9735 GCA_964561925.1 uncultured Flavobacteriaceae bacterium | reverse complement strand
GCGGGAAGATGTAGGTGCCGCGCGCGAGGTATTCTTTGATGATGTCGTTTTGCGTCGTGCCTTGCAGATCTTTTCGCGCGACGCCTTGCTCGTCGGCGACGGCGATGTAGAGCGCGAGCAGCCAGGGCGCCGTCGCGTTGATCGTCATCGACGTGTTCATCGTCTGAAGCGGGATCGCGTCGAACAGCGCGCGCATGTCGCCCAGGTGAGAGACGGGAACGCCGACCTTGCCGACCTCACCTTTCGCGCGTGGGTCGTCCGAGTCGTAGCCCGTCTGCGTCGGGAGATCGAAAGCGACGGAGAGGCCGGTTTGGCCACGCGAGAGATTTTGGCGATAGAGCGCGTTCGACGCCTTCGCGGTCGAATGGCCCGCGTAAGTGCGGAAAATCCAAGGTTTGTCACGCATTTCGTCTCGCCCTCGCTGCAGTGCAGCAACGGCGATCTAACAGCAGATTCGCTGCGCGGGCAATTCGGCTTAGAGGTCGTTGGTGAAGACGAGTTTCGGGGCGCTGTCGGTCATGGCTTCGACGGCTTGGCTGAAGGGCACGACGCGCGCGGTCACGTGTTCGGGGTGGAAGTGTCCGTGGGCGCAGGCCTCCAGCACGTCTGGCAGGTTTGCGCGGGCGTGGACGCGGCCGGTGATGAACGTGATGCCTTTGCCGTACATCTTCGTGAGTGGGATCGGGGTCGGGCCGAAGTAGATCGCGACGCTGGTGCAGACCCCGTTCGGGGCAGTCGAGGAGATGACGAAGTCAAGCGCGTCGACGTTGCCGCTGGCGTCGACGGTGATGTCGAATTGTTCGCTGGCGACGCTCGTGTTGAGCGGAGAGCCGCCGGCGGCGACGGCGGACTTTGGGCGCCGGTCGGAGAGGCTGAGCGGTTCTGCCGTTGCGCCGAGGCGGGCGGCTGCTGCGCGGCGGACCGGGTCGTCATCCAGATAGAGCACGCGACCTGCGCCGAGCGCCTTCGCCGAGCCCGCGGCGTAGATGCCGACGCTTTGCGCGAGGCCGCCGACCACGAGCACGTTCGCGCCGGGGCGGGCTTTCAGATGCGGGGCCACGGCGCGCCAACCGTCGGGGACGTTGTCGGCGGCGCTCGCTACGGCAACGGGGTCTAGGTTCGGCGATAGACGTACGAGCATGTGGTCGGCGAACGGCACGTGCATGCGTTCGCCAAGCGCGCCGCCGTATTCGACGCCGCTCGTCGGCTTCAACCCGTAGGCCGCGCGCGGCGCGAAGGCTGCGCAGGTGTTCGTGTAGCCGCGCTTGCAAGCGTCGCAGCGACCGCAGGAGAGCTGAAACGGCACGACGACGCGGTCGCCCGGTTTGACGTTGGCTTTGGCGCCCGCGTCGATCACTTCGGCGACGGCTTCATGACCGAAGGCGAAGGGGCCGGGGTAATTCACGAAGCCGCTCGCGATGTAGAGGTCGAGGTCGCAGCGCGCGACGGCGATCGGCTTGACGATTGCATCCGTGTCGGCCGCGAGTTTGGGCGCGGCGACGTCGTGCCATTCGAAGACGCCGGGTTTGATGAACGTGAGTTGGCGCACCTACGCGTTCTCCGTCTTTGCGCGATGGGCAAGCAGAGTTGCGGTCAAGGCGAGCAGGATCGCGGTCGCCGCGTGGCGGGCGACGATGGCGAGCGACGCGCCGTGGGTCGCGGTCAGGATCGCGTCGCCGACCGGCATCAAGATCGCGACCGTCGCGAACAGGGCGAGCGCGCGGGTGTCGCAACGCCAAAGCAGCGCGAGCGCGAACACGCCCAGGAACGCCGCGCGGAGCGCATAGACCTGAACGAACGCGCCGTTCGCGGGGTCGCTGAGCGGCAGACCCATATAGGCCGCAAAGGCGGCCGGGTCTGCGAAGGCGCGCGCGGTGTTGAAGAGCATGTAGAAGCCCAGCAACAGCACGAGCCAGGTTGATGGTTTCGTCCACGCGTTCATGGTTTCCTCGCTCGTTTGACGGCCAAGCCTGCCCTTCGCGCGCGGGCGGCGACAAACGCGCTTTCTTTCCGACACGTGAAATGATTTCATCTGTCGGATGAGGACCTCCGACGATCTGCCGCCGCTGACGGCCTTGCGCGCGTTTCATGCGGCGGGCACCCATGGCAGCTTTCAGGAGGCAGCACGGGCGCTCTCCGTTACGCCGTCGGCGGTCAGCCACCAAATTCGCGGGCTGGAGGAATGGTTCGGCACGCCGTTGTTTACGCGCGGGGCGCGGCGCATCGAACTGACGAAGGCAGGACGCGCGCTGCTCAAGGAGAGCGGACTCGCCTTCGCGCGCATCGCGGTGGCGTCGAAGCGATTGCGGGCGGCGGGCGGGCGCAAGCTGCGCGTCAGCGCGTTGCCGTTGATCACCGGGGCTTGGCTGATCCCGCGCCTGCAGGACTTCGAGGCGAAGCACCCCGGCATCACGCTTGAGATCGAGACGACGAACCGGATTGCCGATCTCGACCGTGACGGCGTCGACGTGGCGATCCGCAATCTGCGCGCGCCGACGCCGGGGCTGGTTGCGAAGAAGCTGCTGGATGTGACGGGCGTTGCCGTGTGTTCGCCGAAGCTGGCAAAGACCTTGGCGTCGCCGCGCGACCTTGCGCAACAGACGCTCATTCACATTTCGGCGCGGGCCGATGCGTGGGGCGCTTGGCTCAAGGCGGCGGGCGTCGGTGGCTTGAAGGGCAAGCGCGATCTCTCGTTCGACACGGTGCCGGCCGCGCTCGACGCCGCGGCGCGGGGGCATGGCGTTGCGCTCGGCATGCATCCGCTCGTGTGGGAATCGCCGGTCGCGAAGGATCTTGTCGTGCCGTTCGCGCTCAAGGTCGACAGCGGCTCGTCCTACTATGTCGTGCACCGCAAAGCGGATGGCGGGCGGGTGGAGGTGAAGGCGTTCGTGGACTGGCTCGTCAAGGAAATGGCGGCGTTTCGGGCGAAGCACCGCGCGATCCCCAAGGCGGCGCGTGCAGGTGTTGACTGAGCCCGTGCACTTGCCGCTTCATCGGCGAAGTCACTCAGAGAGAACCCCATGATCCGTCGCGCCGCCCTTGCTGTTGTTCTCGCGCTCACGATCTCGGCCTGCGCGAGCGACGATGCCGCGAGACCCGTCGCTGCAGTGGCGCCGGCGAACGCGATTGCCGAATGGGAGACGTGGCGGGCGGAGGAGAATGCGGCCTGGTCGACGAAGGAGTTCGCGATCCTCAAGATCGACGACGCGATCTATCTGAACGACGGCGAGACGGCGTGGCTTGGCGCACGCAAGCAGAAGATGCTGGAGCACAAGTGGACGCTGGGCGTGCCGCGCGGGTCGCACTTCACGATCACCTACAAGGACGGCGCGGCGAAGGTCGTCAATTCGATGGGCAAGAGCGAGACGTTTCCGCTCGACAAGATGCAGCGCGTGAACATTTCGTCCGGGGTCGACGTTCGCTTCGCGCTGACGCAGGTGAACCCCGGCGTCAACGGCCTGCGCGTGATGGTCTACAATCAGGGCCATCCGCTGGCGCGCGATTTCAAAGGGCTCGAGCATTTCGCCTACAACCCCGCGGCCGTCGTCGAGGCGACGTTCGAGGCCTCGCCCAGCGCTGAGGGCGTCGACTTTCAAACGTCGCGCGGGTGGCTGAAACGGATCAATCGGGTCGGGTATGCGTCATTCACGCTCGAGGGAAAGCCCGTCCGGCTCGGCATGTACAGCGACGAGACGGACCCCAAGAAAGTGAAGCAGCTGTCGGCGTTTTTCCTCGACGAATTGTCGGGGAAAGAGACCTATGGCGTGGGGCGCTATCTCGACATCGACGTCGACGGCCTGCCCGCGCGGCTGACCATCGACTTCAACCGTGCATACAATCCGAATTGTGCCCGGTCGCCGCACTACAATTGTCCGTACGCGGTCGAGAAGATCCCGGTCGAGCTACGCGCCGGCGAGAAGATTCCGCCGAAGCACTGATCAATTCAGAATACGTTCGATCACGTCGACCACGATGCGGGTCGCGGCTTCGATCAGCACGACGTCCTGACCGACGCGGGCGTACTCATAGCCCGGATGGCGCGGGAGCTGAGCGAGCACGTCGGGCGACAGCTTCTTCGCAATGCCGGGCGGCAGCGGTTTGCCGCGGCCGTAGTTCTTGGCGATGCCGGGCGGCAGGCCAGTCCACACAACCGGCTGCTGCGCGAAGTGCACGCGCAGGCGCGTCGCGTCCGCCGCCGTGAATTGCGGGGACATGGCGTGTTGGGCTTGCTTTCCATGCGGTCCGCCCCAGCCTTTGCCAGGCTTTGCGAATGCGGGCGCGACGGACAAGGCGGCGAGCGAGGCGGCAAGCACGATGTAGCGCATGGCTGGCTCCGAATAGCGGGAGCGGAGTTAAGGCCGGCGCGCGCTAAGGGCGGTTGAAACGAGCAGAAACAATTCGAACGTTTGTTCGATTCGTCGGTGTTGCGCCGCAGCACATTGCGCCAGAAAACTGCCGAAATCAGCGCCCAAACGCAATTTCCGTTAACATTTCCGCCGACTTGTTGGGGATACTTGCGGTTTCCGCATATTGCGCCGCACAATCGTCGATGTTATGCGGCTGGCTCCCAAAGCGGGCAGAGGGCCTCATGTCAGCGGTAGCCACGGCAGTGAAACAGGACACGAAACCGACCTACAAGGATTTGTACGAGATCGGCGAGATTCCGCCGCTCGGTTACGTGCCCGCGAAGATGTACGCGTGGGCGATTCGCAAAGAGCGGCACGGCGAGCCCGAGAAGTCGATGCAAATCGAGGTCGTTCCCACGTGGGAGCTCGACAGCCACGACGTGCTCGTTCTCGTGATGGCGGCGGGCGTGAACTACAACGGCGTTTGGGCGGGGCTCGGCACGCCGATTTCGCCGATCGACGGGCACAAGAATCCGTATCACATCGCAGGGTCCGACGCGTCGGGCATCGTGTGGGCCGTGGGCTCCAAGGTGAAGCGGTGGAAGGTCGGCGACGAAGTTGTCATCCACTGCAATCAAGACGACGGCGACGATGAAGAGTGCAACGGCGGCGATCCGATGTTCTCGCCGTCGCAACGCATCTGGGGCTACGAGACGCCGGACGGATCGTTCGCACAGTTCTGCCGTGTGCAAGACCGGCAGCTGATGGAGCGGCCGAAACATCTGACGTGGGAAGAGTCGGCTTGCTACACGCTGACGCTCGCCACGACGTACCGCATGTTCTTCGGGCATCGCCCGCACATCCTGCGGCCCGGACACAACGTGCTGGTCTGGGGCGCGTCGGGCGGTCTTGGCTCGTTCGCCGTGCAGCTTTGCGCCGTGTCGGGCGCGCATGCCATCGGCGTGATCTCCGACGATACGAAGCGCGACTTCGTGATGAGCCTGGGCGCGAAGGGCGTCATCAACCGCAAGAACTTCAAATGCTGGGGCGAGATGCCGAAGGTGGGCACGCCCGCCTATGACGAATGGACCAAGGAGGCGCGCAAGTTCGGCAAGGCGATCTGGGACATCACCGGCAAAGGCAACGACGTCGACTTCGTGTTCGAGCATCCGGGCGAATCAACATTCCCGGTCTCGTGCCTGGTCGTGAAGCGCGGCGGCATGGTCGTGTTCTGCGCCGGCACCACCGGCTACAACATCACGTTCGACGCGCGCTACGTATGGATGCGCCAGAAGCGCATTCAAGGCTCGCACTTCGCGAACCTGCAACAGGCGTCCCAAGCGAACCGCCTGGTCGTCGAGCGGCGCATCGATCCGTGCATGTCGGAGGTGTTCGGCTGGAACGACATTCCGAAGGCGCACACCAAGATGTGGAAGAACGAGCACCTGCCTGGCAACATGGCTGTGCTTGTCAACGCGGTCAAAACTGGACTGCGCACGTTCGAAGACGCGGTCGAAGCCGGAAAGCGCTGATCGCCATTGAGGCGACTGCAAGAGCGCAGTAGTTTTTCTCCCTGGCAGTCCGGTCAGGGAGACGCGTCATGACCACCAAGCCCATGCACGGACACTGCCTTTGCGGTGCGGTGAGGTTCACCGCGACGCCTCAAACAATGACAATGGGCGTTTGCCACTGTTCGATGTGCCGGCGTTGGTCGGGCGGCACGTTCATGGCGGTCGATTGCGGCGACAGCGTCAAGGTCGAGAACGAGGTAGCGGTCGGCGCCTATCAATCGTCGGATTGGGGCGAGCGTTGTTTCTGCAAGTCGTGCGGCACGACGCTGTTTTGGCGTACGCGCGGCGGACCGGCACATGTGGTGGTGGCGGCGCAGGCGTTCGACGATCCTTCGCAGTTCACATTCAACAGCGAGATCTTCATCGAGGACAAGCCCGGCAACTATGCGTTCGCCAATCAGACAAAGAAGATGACGGGCGCGGCGTTCATCGCGCAGTTCGCCGGCTCTCAAAGCTGAGGCTTCCCCATGGCCCGCGTCACGGTCAAACGGCTGACCCATGACAGCGAGGCCGATTTCGCGCGCATTCATTGTGATGCGACCGGCAATGGTTGGTGCAATTGCGTCGCCTGGTGGGTGCCGACATGGGAGGGTTGGGGCGATCGCACTGCCGCCGACAATCTCGCGCTCCGTCGCAAGCTGTTCCAAGACGGCGTTCACGACGGCTATTTCATATACGCAGACGGCACACTGGCTGGGTGGGTGCAAGCGTGGAAGCGTGACGCTTTCGCGAAGCTTGCGACGCAGTTCGGCGTTTCCGCGGACGACGATGCCTGGATGATCGGCTGCGTTCTGGTTTTGCCTGAATTCCGTGCAAAAGGCGTGGCGGGCGAGGCGCTTTCGCTGATCGTCGACGATCTGAGACTGCGCGGCGCGAAATCGATCGACGCGTTTCCTAAAAGGGGCGCGGCCGACGCGGGCGAGTTGTGGAACGGCCCTGAATCGACATACGCTAAGCTCGGCTTTGCGGTCGTGCGTGACGATGCGAAGCGTCCGTTGTTGCGACTGGCCCTCTAAGCGGTTCCATGGAAGCCAATCACCGTTCGACGTCCGAGGCGTTGCTCGAAATCGTGCGCGCGTTCCCGAAAGACCAGATGACGCTCCAGGACCTGATGGAGGGTCTGGGCGAGCGCAGTTTCGGATTCGTGTTGCTGATCTTCGGCGTGTTGAGCGCGATCTCGATCATCCCCGGGCTCGCCACCATTATCGCGATCCCACTCTTGTTCTTCGGGTTGCAGATGCTGGCAGGCTATCGCACACCGTGGCTTCCGAAGTCGATCTCCGGACGTTCGTTCGCCAAGGCCGACCTGATCGCCACGATCGAGCGCGCCGTGCCCGCCATGCGATGGGTCGAAAGAATCTGCAAGCCGCGCTTTCTGTTCCTGATCGGCCGGTTGGGAGAGCGCTTGCTGGGGCTGCTCATATTCATCCTGGCGGCGGTGATCGCGCTGCCGGGGCCGGGCACGAACTTCGCGCCGGGTGTCGCGATCGCGTTCATGGCCATCGCGATCATCGAGCGCGATGGGCTGCTCGTCTTCGTGGGCGTCCTGGCGTCGGTGTTCGCGCTCTACATCGGTTACTTGGGGCTGCATCTCGTCGTTACGGAACTGTTCCCTTGGGTGTGGGAGCACACGCTCGAACTCTGGAAAATGGTCGCGGGCTGACGTTCCGCGTTGCGAAGCCTTGGCGTTTGCGCTCTTGTTGCGCCGCACACAGTCCACGCCTCCAAGGATCGCCATGCCGACGCAGTTGCTGCCGCTCGTCCGTTCCGCCGTCGTCGCCGCCGAAACCCTGCACGCGCGGGCAAAAATCGGCGTGCGTGAGGCGGTCGCGGCCGCCGGCGGCGTCGATCAGGCGCAGCACGCGGCGCACGGGTTTGCGTGGCTTTCGACCTATGTCGAGGCGTTGCGTCAGATGCAACGCTGGGCGGAGAAACTCTCCGAGCGCAAGAAGTTCGGTGAAATCGAAACGCTGATTCTCTCAGCGGCTTTCGGCGAGTACTGCGCACAGATCGTCGGCGGCATCCCGATGAGCCAGGGCGAGATCGTCAGGCCGTCGGATCTGCGCATCGCATCCGCCGACGTCGCGCGGTTCGCATCGGGTCCGGTCGCCGATCTGATGGCGGAGGGTTTCGACACGACGGTCAAGGCGCGTCTCGCTTCGTTGATCGCGCTGCACCCGCACGCCGTCACCTTCGGCGAACTCGGCCTCGACGAGGAGATGGACCTCGTGCGGGATCAGTTCCGCAAGTTCGTCGTCGATCGCGTCGCGCCCCACGCGCACGAGTGGCATCTGAAAGACGAACTCATCCCGATGCCGATCGTCGAGGAAATGAGTGCGCTCGGCGTGTTCGGCCTCACCATTCCCGAATCGTTCGGCGGCGCGGGACTCGGCAAGACGGCGATGTGCGTCGTCTCCGAAGAGCTTTCGCGCGGATATATCGGCGTGGGTTCGCTCGGCACGCGGTCGGAGATTGCGGCGGAGCTGATCCTGGGCGGCGGAACCGCCGAGCAGAAGAAGCACTGGCTGCCGAAGCTTGCGTCAGGCGAGATTCTGCCGACGGCGGTGTTCACGGAGCCGAACACGGGTTCGGACCTCGGCAGCTTGCGTGCGCGCGCAGTGCGCGAGGGCGACGTTTGGAAGGTGACCGGCAACAAGACGTGGATCACGCACGCGGCGCGCGCCGATCTGATGACGCTGCTCGTGCGAACGAATCCGAATGCGCCGGGGTACAAAGGCCTCTCCATGTTTCTCGCGCCAAAGCCGCGCGGGCGCGACGGCGCGCCGTTCCCGGCGAAAGGCATGACGGGCGGCGAGATCGAAGTGCTCGGCTATCGCGGCATGAAGGAATACGAGATCGGCTTCGACGGGTTCGAGGTGAGCCACGCGAACCTGCTCGGCGGCGAAGAAGGGCAAGGCTTCAAGCAGCTGATGACGACGTTCGAGTCCGCGCGCATCCAAACGGCCGCGCGGGCGATCGGCGTCGCGCAATCGGCGATGGATTTGGGCTTGCGCTACGGGCTCGAGCGGCAGCAGTTCGGCAAGGCGATCTTCGGCTTCCCGCGCGTCGCCAACAAGATCGCCATGATGGCGGTCGAGATCATGGTGGCGCGGCAGCTGACCTATTACGCGGCGCGCGAGAAGGACGCGGGGCGGCGCTGCGACCTGGAAGCGGGCATGGCGAAGCTGCTCGCGGCTCGCGTGGCGTGGGCCGCCGCCGACAACGCGGTGCAGATTCACGGCGGCAACGGGTTTGCGCTGGAGTACCCGGTGAGCCGCGTGCTCTGCGACGCGCGCATTCTCAATATCTTCGAAGGGGCGGCTGAGATTCAGGCGCAGGTGATCGCGCGGCGGCTGCTCGAGGATGCAAACTGACGCGCCCGCCAATCACGTCTCGGTGAACCGCGCGTGAGGCGCGCGGCGTGTAACGTGCGCCAGGGCTGGAGAGATCGGACATGCGCTTGATTGCGCTTGCATCGCTATGCGCGCTTCTCGTGTTCAGCGTTTCCGCGCATGCCGCGATCACGATTGACGCGGCAGCGGAAACGCGCCTTGCGGCGGGCGGCGTTCTGGTCGAAGCAGCGGTCGACGAAGCCGAGGAGGCGGCGCGCGTATCGGCCGTCGTCGATATCGCGGCAACGCCCGAAACGGTTTGGGCCGTGATGACGGATTGCGCGCGGGCGCCGAACTTCGTTCCCAACCTTGTCAGCTGCCGGATTCTCGAAAGCGACCCCGGCGGCGCATGGGACGTCAGAGAGCACATTGTCGACTGGGCTTGGTTCCTGCCCAATGTGCGCAACGTGTTCCGCTCCGACTACG
>CAZLRW010000130.1:0-10019 GCA_964561925.1 uncultured Flavobacteriaceae bacterium | reverse complement strand
TTTGACACGTTCGTGTTCCCTTTTGCCCAGAACTTTCAAGAAACAGTGGGCAAAATGTGGGCAGTGAAAACGCGCTTTGTTCGAGAGCGAATTCGAATTGAAGACACGACCGATTTGGAGACGAAAACCCGGACCAAACTAGGCCGCTTTTTCGAAGGCGCAACAGCGACACGTAACGTGTTGTCGCACTCCAAATTCGCGCCGCAGACTCGTAGCTCGAGCTATAATCCATGGGGTCTCTATCCGCTCTGTCGCGATCGGACGGATAGGTTTTGATCAGAGCGCATATTCCTCGGAGGGCGCACCGAGCGCGTCACAATGCAAGCGGCGACCGCGTAAGCAATCGCAGTGGCCTCAACCGCTCGCGGATCGCATCAGCCACCTTGTCGGCTCCCGTGAGCTTCAACCTCTTGCCGTGTCAGAGCGAAGGGCGTCGTCCGCGCGCGCAAACGACAGCTCAAGCTGTACTAACGTCTCGCCTAAATGCGATGCTTCCAGCGACGACTGGTAGAAGACGGATCGAGACACCGGAACCTCGCGCGGCTGGATCGCACGACCTGATTGTGCGATTCGTGACCTAGCCCGACAGGTACTCGAAATCAGCAAGCTGCGAATTGAGAATGTCGGAGCCCCGAAGGTCGTCGGCTGTGGCGAGGACGAACGCCGGCTTTGCCCAGTTAAACTGAGGCGGCCACTCAACCGCTTTGCATTGAGTGTCGAGTTCGCTGGCTATTTGCTGATCGCTCGCCAGGCGTCCTTTGGGCGGATGGACGACCGCGATCATCGTCACCTCAACAGAGTCGGCCTCCCAATGCGGCGAGGCCGAAAAGCGGAGTTGGTTTATCGACCGGTAGACTTTGCCGACATCCGAATCGGATTTGTTGTGTCGGCTCCGGACCCGATTCTGAAACCCCTTCATCGCCGCATCGAATGCGTCGGGAAATGCAAACCTGCCCATCTTGCGCTCGATGGCGCCGGCAAAACGGATAGCGCGCTCCAGCGTCGTAAAGCCCTCTCGCCGTGACCAAGACGCCAGCAGAGGCTTACTGACGCTCATGATGCGCGCCAGATCAACAAAGATGCCGTCGCCTGGAGGATGCTCCAGCAGGGTGAGCGACGGGAATCTCCCGACTCCGATCTCCTTCCAGAACTTCGCGTCCAATCTGATGAGCGGGCTTACGGCGACAAACCGCTTGTCCGGCGTGAGACGAATGACATCGCAAGTTTGCGAGACGACAACCAAACCTTGAACATCCTCGTCGGCCTCGTGCGCATCGAAGCGACCTTCGGCCTCGCTAACGTCCGCGAAAAGGAAGCCGCCGACGTCCAGGGCATAGTCGCCCTGGCGCCATTTTGCTAACCGCTCGGCGAGCTGGTCATCAGACCCCTTTTGCGCCACGACTTGCCGGCATCCTCTCAATCACGCTTCAACTTCACGCGGCGTGATCGTTGCGGCTGCGGTGGCGGATCCAGATTCTCTGCGTCGGTCGCATCAGCAGATCCCGAAAAATAGCCAATACCCAGCGGGCCTGTGCGCAGCGCAGCCAACGGCTCGGTGACGGGACGCGGAACACGTTGCGCCTCACCTTTGCCAATGACAACCTGAGCTTCATGGAAGCGGCCCTGATTTAGTAGTGCAAGGCCGGTCACGCCAATCGGATTTGGGCGGCTCAACGCCAAGCGATTTGCTTCTACCGAGCCTCGATCCACATAGCGCAAGACGCTCAGAAGATCCGCAAGCCGCTCTTGGTTGGCGCTGCGAACGTACCCGCCTTGCGACCAGTTATGGAGCGTGCGCCGATCGACGGCCAGGAGATCGGAAATCTCTTCCCAGGTGAATCCAGTAAGCCGCCTGACCTCAAACAGATTCTCTCGCGCCGCTTCCTTGTTGACGGGAGGCAAGGCCCGGTTGGGCTGAAACACAAGCTCTGGCACGTAACAGCGCACGACATCGTCGTCCTGCCAGTCGTGGCTGTTGTTTGTTTGACGCAAGTTTCCGAACAGGCCCATGACCAACCAGAGATTTCCGGGGCCCCAGGCTGAACTGGTGTTGGTCGTGAAGCACCGAACCTTGAGCGGCTCAAAGCATATGGCCACGTGATCAACGCGGTCCGACCAACTCGGGGAAGCGTGATGGGTGAGGCGCGCGTCATCATAGGTGAGTGCATACGGCATTAGCGCTCTCCTCCAAAGACCTCGACCAGTTTCGGCTTCGCCGCCCAATAAAAGAATGTGTTTGCTCGAGTGGCCAAGGCGTAGACAAGGTCGCTCAAGTCAACGGGATGAAACGGCACTGGCGCCGGCTGATGATCTCGAAACGAATCCATATCAAACACCCACGACTTAATCGCGATGGGGGGCAGCAGTCCAGGGTCTGGACTTGCATTTGCGGGCATCAAGCCCCACCGGACCAAAAGCTTCCCTTCTTTGGTCTCACACAACGCCTCGGTTAGGCTGTGATCAATGTGCTGCCTCAACGACGATGAGCTGAAGCTCCCTATTTCCTCATAGAAGAGGTCGCGGAGCATTCCGACTTCTGGCTCGATTAGGCGGTTGACGTATCGCACGCCAGTGCGCGTCACAAGGGTCGGCCGTATTGATTTCGCCAAGGCCTCAAGCACTTCGCGTAGACGATCTCGAAACTCGACACGACTCGAGTATCGCCGGGTTTCAAGCGACAAGAAATCCGGCGCAAGAGAAATCGTCCACACCTTCTCTGCGTCGCTGAATTTCCAATATTTGGACGACTTAACCGTGGGAGCGTTGCCCTCCCCCACTTGGATCGATACGGCGGCCTGCTCATCCGTCAGCGGGTACGACTGCCGAATGATCTCCTGAAACGGCGCGATGAACTCTCGCTTTTGTATTGAGAAGATTTCTCCAAATCGAAGCTGGGTGAGGACGGCTGTAAGCGGCGCACGCGCCAACTCGGTTCGCTTTTCCGGCGGAGGCCCGAAAAGCGGATCGGCGGATCTCGACATGTCGGCTCCCCTTATGCAGTGGATCATAATGGTGGGAAATAGATTGGGAAATAGTTTTCTCAACCCCCTTGACCGTACGGCCTATGTTCCCATATGGGAAATATATTGGGAAGTTTTGACACGTCCTCTAATATGTACTGCGTTTGTTCCGGAATCCGCGGTTTCGCGGGGTTAGAGAAGCAGCATGGTGAACGAATCATTGCCGTTTCGGGTCCTGAGCCTGGACGGCGGCGGAATGCGGGGAACTTACACGGCGACTTACCTCGACCAGGTCGCCAGGGCGTTTGCGCACCGCCGCGGGGTTGATGGGATCGATATCGGCGGCGCCTTCGACCTGATCGTCGGCACGAGCACGGGCGCGATCATCGCCTGCGCGCTTGCCGCAGGGGTGCCGCTGTCGAAGGTAGTCGACCTTTATCGCAAGCATGGACCGACAATATTTCGACGCCCCGTGCCCGGCAATTCGCTTGGCGCTATCATCGATCACTTTCTGCGGCCGACGGCCCTTGCCGCGGGCGAGGCGTCCCTGCGGAAGGCCCTCGAAGAAATTCTAGGTAAGACGACGCTTAAGGACATCTACGAACGCCGCGGGATTGCCCTTGCGATCAATGCGGTCGAGATGAGCCAGCACCGCGCGTGGGTTTTCAAGACGCCGCACTTCTCAGCCACCAATCACCGCGATGACGGTTACAGCCTTGTCGATGTGTGCCTCGCGACGACGGCGGCGCCGATCTTCCGTTCCATGGCCGCGATCGATCACCACGACAAGAAGGGGTTCAACATCTTCGTCGACGGCGGCTTGTGGGCGAACAACCCCGTCGTGGTCGGACTGGTTGAAGCGCTTGATGTCGCGCAAGCCGGCCAGCCGATCGAGGTGTTCTGTCTTGGAACGTGTCCCATCCCGGCGGGCGAACAGATCGATCGGAAGAGCATTGCCCGCGGACTGACCGACTGGCGCTTCGGCGGCGACGCCGCATCGCTGGCCATCGACGCGCAACAATTTGCCTACGACCACATGGCGAAGAAGCTCGCGAAGCACATCGGTCGTCCATGCTCTGTCTTGAGATTCCCGGCGGACAAAGTTCCGGCGACGCTCGTGCCGTACTTGGGCCTCGACGACACCAGGCAGGAAGCCGTGAGCGCACTCATCAATCAGGCACGCACAGATGCCGACATGACGAATAGCAAGTGCGCCTATCGCGACCGCGACCCCGAAGCGGCGCTCATTTGCTCGCTCTTCGAATCGGCGCCGGTCTTGACCAACCCACTGTTCAAGCGCTCGCCCCCGCGCATCCAAGGGGCAACCACACCCACCCCAGCCACCGAGAAGGAATGTAATAATGCATGACTGCGCCGACGATATTCTCGCTCATCACAACGAGGAGGTGACGCTCCCGCAATCGGAGCGCACGACGATGAAGGAGCGCCGCGACGCCAATCGCACGCGCTTGAAGAAGGGCCTCAAGGAGAAGGGCAAACCTGCACCGCTCGAGTTCAAGAGCCAGGGCAGCTACGCCATGAAGACGATGGTCCAGCACCCGGCGAAGGACTACGACATTGATGACGGCGTGTACTTCGCGAAGGAAGAACTGGTCGGCGAGCGCGGCGCGGAGATGTCTGCGCTGCAAGCGCGCCAAATGGTGCGCGACGCGCTCGACGACGGCAGCTTCAAGACGGCACCGGAGGTCCGGACGAACTGCGTTCGCGTCTACTACGAGGCCGGCTATCACGTCGACATCCCGGTCTACCGGCGTGTAACCACAAAGGACGTGTTCGGCAACGAGACGCATCATCACGAACTCGCCAGCAGCGACTGGAAGCGCTCCGACGCGAGCGAAGTCACGGACTGGTTCGAGAAGGAGAACGAGACGCAGAGCCCCGACACGGAGAACGGGCGTCAGCTGCGGCGCGTGACGCGTCAGATGAAGAAATTCGCGCGCAGCCGCGAGAGCTGGGCCACGCAAATCCTGAGCGGCTTCGGCATTACCAAATTGGTGACCGAAAAGTTTCGCGCGAACAATGACCGGGAAGACAAGGCGCTCTACGACACGATGAAGGCGATCCGTGATCGCCTGAACTTCGACCTCGTCGTAAAGCACCCCGTGACGCCGAACGAGACCATCACAAAGGGCAATGACGACGCCTCGGCGCGTTTTCTGCGGGACAAGTTGACTGAGGCGATCGATACGCTCGCACCGCTGTTCGACTCGAACTGCACGCGCAAGACGGCGTTGAAGTGTTGGGACAAAGTCTTCGCAACCACGTTCTTCAGCGAGCGCGGGGAGGACATCGAGGAAGCCAACAAGGCGTCGCGGATCGGCGCGCCGGCGATCCTCACGTCGGGCTTGCTCTCGGACAGCGCCGCCGCGGCCCGTGCGGCGGTGCGTAAGGAGGGCGGCGGCCGCTATGCCTGAGCGCGCGGCCGGCGGCGAAGACAACGCGACGTTCAGAAATGCGCGCGACGGTGTGGCTGCCTGGCTTGGAACATTCCCGAGCCGGGCAGACGCTCTGTCTGCGGGTGATCTGGCGGCTTATGCGAAGCGAGGGTTCGCCGCCGGTTGGCGGTTTCCGGTGCAGTTTTCGGATCGTGTGCTGCGTGTGGATCTTCTACTGCCCAGCGCGTTCCCCTGGCAGCTGCCGCGCGTGGCGCTCGTCGACCGTCCGGCGTTTTTGACCTGGCCGCATGTTGAAAAAGACGGGGTTCTATGCGCGGCGCCAGCGACGATGACGTTTGATCCGTACGATCCGATTGGCGTCGTGGCATGCGCCCTTGGCGCGGCGACG
This sequence comes from uncultured Flavobacteriaceae bacterium, assembly GCA_964561925.1. Taxonomy (GTDB): domain Bacteria; phylum Pseudomonadota; class Alphaproteobacteria; order Micropepsales; family Micropepsaceae; genus SZUA-430. Next base: position 4,254 of record CAZLRW010000130.1, on the reverse strand, counting down.
AACCTCATCAAGGACCTTATCGCGGACCGTCTGGCGGGAGACTTTCGCGACGAATTCCTTTCGTATTGGGATTGGGCCGCCGATGGCGGCGGACCGGCACTGATCAGCATTCTTGAGGCGCGCCCCCCATCACGCCAAATTCGGGTCTGGCGCGGAAAGAACGCTTACGTCCTGGGCGAGACTGAAGGTGACCTGCAACGCTGGCTTCTTCACCGGTTTGGGAAAAAGCCTGATCGAGCACTGGACCGCGCGGCCTTGATATGGCTCGGCGCACCGCCGTCCCCGTCGGACTATCCGCGCTCCGCCCGCGAGCTTCGCGAATTTGTTCTTGGTCGAAACCGCAGCGCCGAGACCTTGATCAACGATCTGGCGCGCGAAAGGCCGGACAAGCTTGTTCTGGCGTTGGGTTTCGAGACCGCAAATGGGCCCGCCCTTGCAGCAACCATCGCGTTTCCGCCAAGCGCGGAACGGCACGGCGCGCGCGATCGGTTGACGAAGGGCTTTCGCCCCGGAGCGGTGCCGGCATCTATCCTTATTGCGCGGTATTTCGGGGAGGGCAGCGTGTCGCGGAAGTCAGTGGAGAGGGCGGATGCAGATTGGATCCACGGGCGTGGACAAGATCCGCGAGCCGCGTTGTTGCGAGGGAAGACGGTCGCGATTTTCGGCTGCGGGTCTCTGGGCGCTCCCGTCGCCGTGACCTTGGCGCAGGCAGGCGTCGGCAAATTGTATCTAATCGACTTCGACGTGCTGAAGTGGTCCAACGTCGGGCGCCATACGCTCGGCGCGCCGTCGGTCGGACAACCCAAGGCGAAGGAGCTCGCCGAGAAACTTCGCGCCGACTTTCCGCACATGGTCGTCGAGCACTACGACGTGGACATCGACACCGCGTTGCAACGCCACGGCGATCTCCTGGTCACTAGCGATCTTGTCGTGAGCGCCACGGGCGATTGGGCGGCGGATACACGACTTGAGGCTTGGCGGGACGCCGGTGAATACAAAGGAGCCGTAGTTTTCGGATGGCTGGAGCCACATGCTTGCGCCGGACACGCGGTCGTGCTCGGGCCGACTGGCGGCTGCCTGCGGTGCGGCTTCGACAATGTGGGCACGCCAACGTTCCGCGTGACGGATTGGCCAGCAGGCGAGACCGAACAACGTGAGCCGGCGTGCGGCGCCGCTTATCAACCCTACGGTCCGGTGGAATTGGGCTTCGTGACGAGCCTGGTGGCCGAGGCGGCGCTCGAAACGTTGCTCGGCGAGGCCGAAGCTCCACATCATCGAGTATGGGTTGGTCGGCGCAAACGACTGCAAGCACTCGGCGGCGCGTGGAGCGACAAATGGCGGGGAGACGGCCAGTTTCGCGACAGCGGCGGCGTCTTGCTCGACCGCACCTGGCCCGCTGCTGCCTGTGGGCGCTGTCGCCGAGCTCAGGCGGCATGATCGTCGTTCCAATCGGTGTTTCAGGTCAGCGCCTGATCTTCACGCGCACGGTGCTTGAGCGGTTCGACCGCCATCGTCAGGTGCGGTGGTGGCACCGCGAAGCAGGCGGACAGCTCTTCGCCCGCATCTCATTGCCGGATATTGCCATCGAAGAGGCGACTGGCCCCCGGCCTGGCGATCGGCGCGCACGCTATTCATACAGACCAAACCGGCGCGCCGAGCAAGACGAGATCGCGGTTCGTCATGCGCGCGGGTTGCATTTCGTCGGCGACTGGCACACACACGCAGAATTTAATCCCACTCCATCTCAAAGAGACTCCGAAAGCATGCGAGAGCTGGTCGCCAACTCGCGTCACGCACTCAACGGATTCGTTTTGGTAATCGTCGGCACGCACTCAGCGCCGGAAGGTCTCTTCATCTCGGTGGTCGATGCTGCGGGCGTGCACCAGCTTGAACCGGTAGTCTCCAGCGTTGTTGTCTAAAGTTCGCCTCCTCGTTGTCTTCCGAGCCGAATACCGCCACCGGCAAAGTAGCGTTTGACAATTTGACAGTGGTAATCACGCAGCCTCGATCTTGGGTTTTCTAGATAAAGACGTGATGGCCCCGCGATGCATCTCCGGCAGTCGCGCATCGTTTAGACGCGTTCGCCATTTCCGGCGTTGCCGGCAGATTCCTAATCGAGATCGAATGTGAGAACTCTGCCAGTATTCTGACAATTTCTGATTTGTTCTTGCTCTAAGCAGTCAATGGCTTACGACCCGTGTCAGAACGGCTCTGCGAGAGTCGTTGACACGGAATGACTGGCGACGCCGCGTCGCTCAGGCCTCCCGGATTGTCAGGATGAAACCCATCGCATGTGCACCTAGAGCGCTGATCGAACGCGCCGGCCCCAATTCCCGATAGAAGCGAATTCACAGCTCAATCCGCAAACGGATGTCGAACAACCGATGGGAGCCACAGATGTGGTAAAGGAACTCGCACCTGCGCGTAAGGCTCTCGCATCAAGATGACGCGCAGTCAAGTCACGCTACGGCGTGACCGCAATACTACGTTGCCGGCCGTCGGTTCCAAACTAACTTCAGTTCCTTCCCGTCGTTTGCCTCGAACATCGCCGCTGAAATCCCTTCCGCCAGCATCGGGTCGTCAAGCTTCACGCTGAGATAGTCCTTTGGTTCGTCGCCGCCCGATCGCTTGCGCCAAGCGGCGCCGATTTCAGCGTCCCCGGCGAACACCCGAAACGCCGGCGCGGCTTCGTTCTCCTTGTTGTCATTCGGAACCAAGCGAACCTTGACGTCGATCATCAAGGTCCGGATGTGTCCGGTCCAGCCGCCGTCTTTCGTGGGCACGAAGGTTCCAATTGTCGCCATCTGTCAGTTTCCTTTCTGAGGTTTGCTGGGATCATTTGCCCGCGACGCAGCTCGCATCCGCGCGAAGCCTTGGTCGCTTTCGACAAATTGCTTGAGCATAAAGGGGATAAGATCGGCGAGTGGTTCTTCCGTACCATAGACCGTCCGGTAAGCCTCCGCGTACGCGGTGAGCTGTGTATGGGTCGCGCGATCGAGCGTTATCGTGAGCTTGACCGGTGTTCGCTCCGGAATTTTCGCGAGGCGCAAGGCCAGTGGGGCGCGTGGCGTGCTCACGGTTTGTATTCTTTCAAAATCAGATCCTTGTGGACGATTAGCCTGAGCGGCCAGCCGGCTCGCACCGTAATCGTCGGTTGAACATCAAGATTGCGCTCGGTGAGCTGCTGGCCAATGCGAGCTGCGTTCTGTTGCACCGCTTCGCGCGCCGCGCTCAAAGTGTCGCGACTTGCGCTGGTGGATGCGCCGGTTTCCGAACCGATGCTGAGCAGGGTCGAGAGCGCGGCGCCCTTGATGAGCTGCCAGGTGTGGAAATCAACCTCATCCTCCAGCCCCGCATACCCGACGGCATCGGTCGCGGGCAGATTGTCGAGCACGATCGATGAGCCGTTCGGCAGGATCATCCGGTTCCAAACGAGCAGCGCCCGTCGTTGGCCGTATGATACGACGCTGTCGTACTTGCCGATGAGCTTCGTGCCTTGCGGGATCAAGAGCTGGCGCCCGGTCACGGTGTCGAACACGTTTTCGGTGACTTGCGCGATCACAAAGCCGGGTAGATCGGAATTGATCGCCGTAACCAAACTCGCGGCGATCACGGTGCCAGCTAGAACCTGGTCCGGCGACACCGGCATTTCGAGGGGATGCGGGTTGAAGACGTTTGTTGATCCGGCGCCGTTCAAGAACTCGATCTTGCGCGCCTGCCCGGAGCCGCTGCTCTCCGCATTGTTTGACCCCACGGACGGAGCGGCACTTGAGAGCGCCGATGGCTTGGCCGTCGGCTCCGTCGGTTCAAGCCCGGCCGCTACCCCCGTCCGCGCTGTCGCCAACTGGAAGAAGACCGCGGCTTCGCGGGCTTTTTGGGCTTGCTGGGCAATCCTCAAACGCTCGGCGCGGTCGCTGTCGCTTTCGATGCCGGCAGCTGCCGCTGCCTGATCAACGCCGAGTTCCCTCTCCTTGTTCACAACCGGCGGGCCGAGATCACCCGGCAAGGGCGGACCTAACTCCGGTGGTTTAATGTCACCGTAGCTGCGCGGCAGTGCGTCGAGTCCCTCGGCCTTCGCTTTGCGGTCGGTGTTGATCAGCTCTTCTCCCGGCCCTCTGAGCTTCAAAGGTTGAAGCGCAATCATTGTCGCCGCAAGAATGACGACACAGAACAAAGCCGCGATGGCAATCAGCACTCTGCGATTGAACCGTGTCACCGGCCGCGGCTTTGCTCTGAGCGCAAGTGGTTCAGTCT
>CAZLRW010000129.1:0-10182 GCA_964561925.1 uncultured Flavobacteriaceae bacterium | reverse complement strand
GAACTTCGCGCCAGAGGCGGGCGATCGTTTCAAGGCTCGTGAAGTTGCGGCCGGCGTGAATGCCGACGCGGATGAAATGATGCAGCGGTTCGAGGCCCGACTTCGCGACATCGGGATAGGTGCGCAGATAGGTCTCGCGGTCGAACAGGCCGGTGCGATCCAGGAACTTCGCGACGGAGGCCGCGATCGCATCGCCCTCGCCGCGGAGCGCGCGCGGATCGGCGGCGGCTTCGGGGGCCGGCGACTTCGCGGGCGGGCGTTGGCCGAGGAAGCGCGAGAGGTCCACGCCGGACTTGTCCTTCCTAAAACGGGCTTTCGATGTCCTTCAGGCGCGGGAGGGCCGCGTCTTTCGGCGAAAGATGCGCACGGTCCTGAGCCACAGGCCAGGCGATGCCGAGCCTTTCGTCGGCCCAGAAGATGCCCGCATCCGACTCGGGCGCGTAGTGCGCGTCGACCTTGTAGGCGACGAGCGTATCCGGCGCCAGCGTGCAGAAGCCGTGGGCGAAACCTTGGGGGACGAAGAGCTCAGCGCCGGTGTCGGCGTCGAGCTCGACGGTGACGTGGCGGCCGAACGTCGGCGAGGCTTTGCGCAGGTCGACGGCGACGTCGAAGATTTTTCCTTTCAGCACCGAGACCAGTTTCGCTTGAGCGTGCGGCGGCCTTTGGAAGTGGAGGCCACGCACGGTGCCGGTCTGCGCCGAGAGCGACTGATTGTCCTGCACGAAGGCCGCGTCGAGGCCGGCTGCCGTCCAGACCTTGCGGTTCCAAGTTTCGACGAAGTGGCCACGCGCGTCGGCGAAGCGGCGCGGCACTATCAGCTTCACCTCCGGAATGGCGAGCGCGCGGATGTCGAGCGTCATGGGCCGTCGCGCTCTTTCAGTATCTGTTTCAGGTAAGCGCCGTAGTCGGAGGCGCGCAGTTTTTCCGCGCGCAGAGCGACTTGGGGCGCGGAAAGCCAACCTTTGTCGAGCGCGATTTCTTCGAGGCAGGCGATCTGCAGGCCGGTGCGGCTTTGGATCGTGCGGACGAATTCGCCGGATTGGATCAGCGAATCGTGCGTGCCGGCGTCGAGCCAGGCGTAGCCGCGGCTCAAGCGTTCGACCTTGAGCTTGCCGGCGCGCAGGTAATGGGCGTTGACGTCGGTGATTTCGAGTTCGCCGCGCGGCGACGGGTTCAGGTTGCGCGCGACGCCGATCACGCTGTTGTCGTAGAAATAGAGGCCGATGACGGCCCAGTTCGACTTCGGCGCCGCCGGTTTTTCGACGATCGACGTCGCGCGGCCCGCGGCGTCGAACTCGACGACGCCGTAGCGCTCCGGATCGGGGACATGATAGCCGAAGACGAGGCCGCCTTCGGTCAGGGCCGCCGCGCGCTGCATCACGGCCTGGAGGCCTTGGCCGAACAGGAGGTTGTCGCCGAGCGCGAGGGCGACGGGGTCTTTGCCGACGTGGCGCTCGCCGATGATGAACGCTTGGGCCAGGCCTTCGGGTTTCGGCTGCGGGGCGTAAGACAGGTTCAGGCCGATCTCGGACCCGTCGCCCAGCGCGCGCTGATACATCGGCAGGTCGTGCGGGGTCGAGATGATCAGGATGTCGCGAATGCCGGCCAGCATCAGCGTCGACAGCGGGTAGTAGATCATCGGCTTGTCGAAGACGGGCAGCAGCTGCTTCGAGATCGCCAGCGTCAGCGGGTAGAGGCGCGTGCCGTGGCCGCCGGCGAGGATGATGCCCTTCATTCAGATACTCCGCGGCCGAGGTGGGCGTCGAGCATGCGGGACAATCCGTCATTCCATGGGGGGAGTTCAACGGCGAAGGTGCGCTTGGCCTTGCCGCAGTCGAGGACGGAGTTCGCCGGACGGCGGGCGGGGGTCGGGTATTCGGCGGTTGTGATCGGCTCGATGCGCGGGGTCTTTGGCGCGCGGGCGAGGATCGCGCGGGCGAAGTCGTACCATGTCGTGGCACCGGCGCCGGTCAGGTGATAGGTGCCGGGAACGGGGCGCGCGGCGATTGCGATCAGGCCTGCTGCTAGGTCGTCGGCGTAAGTGGGGCAGCCGCGCTGATCGTTCACGACGCGCAGCGTGTCGCGCTCGGCGGCAAGGCGCAGCATCGTCTTGACGAAGTTCGCCCCTTCCCGGCCAAAGACCCAGGCGGTGCGCACGACGATCGCGCTCGGGTGAGCGGCGCGGACGGCGGCTTCGCCTTCGGCCTTCGATTTGCCGTAGACGCCCAAGGGTGCGATCGGGTCGTCCTCCGCATAGGCGCCGTGCTTCGTGCCGTCGAAGACGTAATCGGTCGAGACGTGGATCAGCGGCAGGTTCAGATGGGCATCCTCAACCGCCAGCGTGCGCGCGCCGTCGCGGTTCACGGCGAAGGCGCGTTCGGGTTCGCTTTCGGCCTTGTCGACGGCGGTGTAGGCGGCGGCGTTGATCACGGCGTCGGCCCGGGCGGCGGCGAGCGCGGTGCGCACCGCTTCGGCATTCGTGACGTCGACCGTCGCGCGATCGAAGCCGGCGAGCGAAACACCTTGAGCGGCGGCGACGCGAGCGAGCGCGCGCCCAAGTTGCCCCGCGGCGCCGAAGACGGCGAGCTTCACGGTGTCCCCTCGCGGGCGAGACCTAAGCGTTCGCCGCGGTAGGCGCCGGAGTGGATGCGGCGCCACCAATCTTCGTTTTCCAGATACCAGCGGACGGTCGCCTCGAGCCCGTTTTCGAAATCCGTTTTCGGGCGCCAGCCGAGTTCGCGTTCGATCTTCGTGCAGTCGATTGCGTAGCGGTGGTCGTGGCCGGGGCGGTCGGTGACGTAGGTGATGAGGCGTTCGTGCGGGCCGGCGCCCGGGCGCAGGCGGTCCAAGATGCGGCAGAGCGTGCGCACGACGTCGATGTTCTTCCGTTCGGCCCGGCCGCCGAGCAGGTAGGTCTCGCCCGGCTTGCCCTTCGTCGCGACCTCGATCAGGCCTTGGGCGTGATCGTCGACGAAGATCCAATCGCGCACGTTCTCGCCCTTGCCGTAGACCGGCAGCGGCCGGCCGGCGACCGCGTTCAGGATCATGAGCGGGATCAGCTTCTCAGGGAACTGATAGGGACCGTAGTTGTTCGAGCAGTTGGAAAGCACGACCGGCAGGCCGTAGGTTTCGCCCCACGCGCGCACGAGGTGGTCGGAGGCGGCCTTCGACGCCGAATAGGGCGAGCGCGGCGCATAGGGCGTTTGCTCCGTAAAGTGGCCGGTCTCGCCGAGCGCGCCGAAGACCTCGTCCGTCGAAACATGGTGGAAGCGGAAGCGGGCCTTGGCCTCGGCACCCAGCGTGCGGTGCCATTCGAGCGCCGCTTCGAGCAGCCGGTAGGTGCCGGTCACGTTCGTCTCGACGAACGCGCCGGGCGCGTCGATCGAGCGGTCGACGTGGCTTTCGGCGGCCAGGTGCATGATCGTGTCCGGGCGGATGCGCGCGATCGCCTGGCGCATCGCGGCCGCATCGCAGATGTCGGCCTGCATGAAGGCGAAGCCGGCCGCGTTCGCCACCGGCTTCAGCGAATCGAGGTTGCCGGCATAGGTCAATTTGTCCACAACCAGAACGTTCGCCGCGCGGCCGCGCACAAGCGTTCGCGCGACGGCCGAACCGATGAAGCCTGCGCCCCCGGTGATGAGGATGTTCATGCGGCGTGAGTTCGCACGGGGGGCGGGGGGGCGTAAAGAGCTTCCATTGTTGCGCGCGGAAACGGCGGGCGTGTATCGTTAAGCGAGCGATGGCTTTTGCGGGCGCAGTGAGGACGAATGACACGAACGACTCTGATCATAGGCGCACTGATCTTCGCTCTGGCGGCGGCGGGGGTGCTGGTTTGGACGGGGGTTTGGGAGTTTGCCGATTCAACAGACCTTGAGGAGTCAAAGCCGGAAACGCCTCCTGTCGCGGCCTCAAGTTCGCATGATTCTCAGGCGGCAAAATGGATCGAGGACGCTGCGGTGGCAGGTGGAATTGCTGTTACGTTTTCGGGCGACGCCCAAGGTTGGTTTCTTAGCGAGGGACACAAGCTTGAGAGATTTGCGATCGACGCGTCGACCGTGTTTGCAAGGCTCACGAGCAGCAGTCCGCTCGACCCTGTGCGGGTTGTGGACGGACTCTACGTCGAGCTTCCGAACGAGTTCGCAATCCGTTCAAATGGGAAAAGAGTGGAAGTCGGTGTCGTAGCACGAAGTGCGCAGTCGAATCCGAGCACAACGTTTTCTGTAATCTATGCAACTCAACAGGCAGGTAATAGCGGCTGGAGAACCATGCAGCTGAGCGGTGCATTTGGCTTGAGCAGACTTGTCTTCGATGTGCCGAGGGTTGACGAAGGTTATGCGGCCAAGCCCGTGATTGTGATCCGTGGCGACTCGAATGGTGCAGGCCTCGGCGTAGAACTCCTTGGTGCCTACGCAAAAGTACTTGAGCCGCCACCCTTCGCTGTAAACTTCTCGAATCAATCCGGCGAATGGATCGTTCCGGAGGGTCACAAACTGACGGTAGCTCGGACGGAGAGTGGCGAACCCGTGGGGCGCCTGGTCAGCACTCGGCCGCTGAATGTCACGGAAACAAACCTGGGTACTCAGGGCGCGGTTATCCAGATTCCTGCCGCGACGATCCAGACACTGCGTGGGAGAGAGATCGAGGTCGGCATCGTAGCCCGCCGGGCTAGTTCAAATTCAAGTGAAGCACTTTCGGTCATTTTCGCTACTCAACAAGCTGGAAACAGTGGTTGGCAAACGATTCCGCTCACTCCAGAATTCAAGCCCCGATTGATCAGATACAAGTTGGCGGACCCGCCCAGTGGCTATTCGCAATCGTCAATAATCGTACTGCAGGCCGACGCTACCGGGTCGGGGCAAGCAGCTGAAATTCAGAGTATTTCGGTAACTCCCATCGATTGATGCAAAGCGCGGAGGTGTCAGCGTGACTGATCATGTCGAAGGGGCGTGGGGCTCGAACCTACAGTCGGAAGTCGGATTCTGGCGCACATGGATGACCGACGAGAGGCATCGCGAAGGTCGGGAGGCGCGTATTGCCGGGACCAAGATCTTTGCGCAGTACTATCTTGATCTCATCGGTGCGCCTGCCGAGTCTTTCGTTCGTGTTCTTGACGTTGGATCTGGGCCGATCAGCACCTTAGGGACGCCCGCCCGTCGAAATCCCATCGAACTCGTGTGCACCGATGCCCTTGCCGACGAGTACAACTCCCTCATTCGGGAAAGCGCCTACAGTTTTTTGCCTGAAATCAAGAGAGTTAAGGGTGAAGACCTGCTCGCAGCGTTCGGCCCACAATCGTTCGACATTGTTCATTGTGCCAACGCACTAGATCATTTCGAAGACCCTGCACGCTCCTTCGAAAACATGCTGGCTGTTTGCAAACCTCGCGGTGCTGTCGTCATCATTTCCGTGGAGAACGAGGGTGAGCGCGAAAACTACCAGGGCCTTCATCAATGGAACCTCAGAGCGACAGACGATGGCTTGTTCCTGGAAAGCCGCACGTCCAGCGAAAATCTCCTTCGAAGAGCGCCTGGTTCAAGTTTCGCGTGGCACTATCTGCCGAGTCCTTCGGACTTCCGCATTTTTAGGGCCACTTTGATCCGAGGAGATGCCTAGTAGGCGAAGGCGAAGTCGTAGTCGAACGCTTCGAAGTCAGCCTTATAGATCCGAGCCACCAGTTCTCGAGATTCGTCATCATATTGTCGGCCCATCTGCTCAGATGCGCGAGTTTCATGACCGAACGTCCGACTCGCATCTGCGGGAGGTGCCCCAAGCGCCGCCGCGACCTTTGCGATGTCTTCCTGCAACTGCTCGACCTTTCCGATCAGGTTGTAACGGATGCGGTCCAGATGCAACTGGTGGCGTTGCGGGCGCCAGTGCTTGTCGAGGAACTCGCCGCGGCTCAACATCGACTCTATGCATCTTAGGAAGACGACGAACGATAAGTTTTCGTCAGGCTTTAACAGCCCCAACCTCTGCGCCTCGTCCACGATCTGCTTTGCTTCCGGCCTCCCCCTGACAACCTTGTCAAGATAGGCACTGAGCAATCTAGTGTATGGATTCCTTACGAAAGAAAAGCGATAGTATGCGCTGCTATCAAGGATCTCGTTGAATACCGATTCACCAAGTTGGAATGGTTTCACGAATGGAGTCCCGATAACGTTGACGTGAACGTTGTCAAAAAACAAGCGTGGAATGTCGGCGCCGAGGTCGCAGCCGGCGAATTCCCACTCTCCCAAAATCGACTTCAACGTCGTACACGCCGATTTTGCGTTCTCCACGTAGACGTATCTGTTCTTCAGAGACAAGTTAAACGCATAATTGAACTCGCCCTCAAGCATTCGACCACAAAGGTCACGGTACAACGACATCGGTTGGCTCAACTTTGCTTGTTTGCTGTGCGGTGGCATCTCGATAAAGCTGTATGTGCCGCGCAACGGACGATGAGTTCTGTGCTGCAACATCCAGTGGCGACCGCGGAACACTGACTGTTCCCGCTAGAATACTCTCTATCTTCGATGCGCAATCCATGGCACTTCCTGCAATAAAGTGGAGCCCGTCGACTCCGTCTCGCACTTTCTCCGCCATGCCGCCAATGTTCGATGCGAGGATAGGCACTCCCATGGCTTTGGCTTCCTGAATCACGAGCGGTGAGTTCTCCCACCAAATTGATGGGATAACCATCCAATGTACGCTTCGCATCAATGCAGGTACGTCCTCATTCCGATAGGGCCCCGCGAATGACACTATCCCTCTCAACTCATCGATCCGCTTGGTGAAAGCATCTCGAAACTCGGTGGGCTGCTGATCAAGATGGGCGCCGAACACAACTACCTCTATGCGCGGCAAAGTTTCGGCTGACAAATGTTGGAGCGCATCCAGCAGGACCATGGCACCCTTGTATGGATTTAGCTGGCCAAAGTACCCAAACCTGATCCTTCTTGTTAGCTTGCTAGACTTGTCGGCGTTTGTTGTGTTTTCCAGGCCCTCAAACCACCGCGGCAATACGTTCTCGATGACGTAGAGCTTGTCCTCCCTGATGCCCCACGCAACGTATCGGGCGCGTAGGAACTCCGATGGCGAAACAAACGCATCAACGAAGGCAATTTGCTGCTTTATCGCCCTTTCGCGCAGGAAGAATTTTCCCGATGAGAATTCCGGAAAGCACGTCGCACACTCCGCAGGTGATGCGGCGTGACAGAGATGTAGCGAGCCCTTCTTCACCATTTGCCCATTATGGTTACAGATAAGACCATACTCGTGAAGCGTCACTGCAATCGGTTTCCCGGAAATTTCCTTGAAGAGTTGAAACGCATCGACACCGATGGAGAAGTAGTGATGCATGTGTGTGATAGAGGGCTTAAATTGTTCGACAATCGTTTCAATCTGTTCGAACAGCCGATCGTAACGGAGGCTTGAGCAGCGAAACCAGTCGAATGCTGGGGGAACCCAGAGAAACTCATCTTTGCGTCCGCGAAAAGCGCCGAACCAGCCATCGTGACCGATATCAAGCGGCTTCCCCCGGGCGACAAATGTTGGAACTACCCCGGGCGCGTGTTTAAGGCGGAGAAAGAGCGAGTACGCCGCTCTTTCCGCCCCGCCAGCGCTGAGTTCGGGATGGCCATGGCTGACTATGAGAACTCTCATCAGTGATTGGCCCCTATCAGGGATTGAACTTGAGTGGCCCATCGGTTGTTGAAAGTTATGCAATTCAAATGGGTAAGCGCCATTCGAGCATCGTCGTCGCCAGAGTGCCTAAGCGATTGCCGTTCAAGGTGAAACATCCCTGGAGCGCGGATCAAGCCAATCGACTTTCCCTGTGCCCTAAGTCGCATACACAGATCGGCATCCTCAAAATCGCCTATGAGATAACTTGGGTCAAAGAGATCGGCTCCAGCGAAGTCACCTCGCCGAACAAGCAACAGAGCAGCTGTTACGGCTTCGGCCGTCACAAGCGATGCCCCCTTCCAGTCTTGAGGCATTCCCTTGTTGCTGTGTTCGCAGGCCCAAAGTCGATCCAACAACGGTGAGCGTTTGAAGCTCATGCCATCATGTTGAATGGTTCCGTCCTCGAACTGAAGAGAGAATCCAACGCACCCGATGTCGGCGCGCGTTTGTAAGGCTGAAATGCCGGCATTCAAGAAATCATAGTCCTCGCAGTATATATCGGAGTTCATCAGAAGCAGATAATCGCCTTGGGCATGCCTCGCTCCAATATTGTTCGCGTGCGCGAATCCTCCATTGGCGGATAGCACCAGAAGTTGGGTTGGCTGCCGAATTGCTCGTTTCGAATTGGACAATCCATCAGTCATGCTGACGGCAAGCTTGGGGTCATCGCAAACTAGAACCCATTCCACGTCTGCGGGTGCGCGTGACTGCGCCATGATATGGTCGCGCAAGTAGAATGCGTCGCCGTAGAATGGCACGATGATTGATACGCGAACTGGCGCTCCAAACCCATCGGTTGCCATGAATTTCTCTATCTTTGCAACCGTCGGCTCCAATTGGCGATCTGCACCGATGAGCATTTGTGCCATACGATCGAACGCTCCGCTCACATGTGACTCAGCTGTGAGGCGCCTCAAGTGGCCGAGGACTTGTTGTGGTGGTTGGCTCGATGCGCTGACCTGCAGCTCAGGCGACCAGGAAACCCCTTCGCGAGTTAGGCAACACAAGTGCCACAGACCGGCGGTCGCTAGGTTGGCTACAGCAACCACACCATGCATATCGGTTGAAGGATTCCTGCCCAGTTTTCGTAGGTGCGCTGTGACATCGGCTCTTGGAACGACCAATGGATCAAGAAACAACGGCGCAGAACCAAGGTCCGCGTTCACCAACGCAACCCGTCCTTCCTGAGCATTCTCGACCCATCCAGACAGAAGCACGCGCTTGCTATTGTGCGTAATCGCAGAGTCAACGTGTGCTTGCAGACCAGGCTTGGCAATCAGATTGGCAAGGAAGTGGACTGCGGGATCGGATTGCCCCGCTGCGGATACGGACTCGATCGCCATTGCCAAAACAGCATCGGTTAGATCACCGGCTCCGAGTGCCTGAGCAGCGGTAGTTGGCGCAACCTTGAATCGCTGTTCGATTCCAATCTCGAACTCGACGCCGACACTTAGGCGAGTGCCGTCAATAATGTACTGGCGGACTGCTAGCTCTAGCTCAGCCGAGATGCGGAGTCCGCACACAAATCCGGCTTGATACGGGGCGGTTCGTCCCGCGCTCTCGAATTGTGCCGTTACATCCTCACGCACGTGGCGAACGTGGAGCGGGCGTAACGGGATAGGTTGGAGCTTGGGCGCCCCTATTCGCATTATCTTGGGCGTGGCATCGTTTGGATACCAACCGACTAGAATGAGGTACCCAACCGCCAAGATCGCATAGTCAACGTTGCCGTCGAGTGATGGGGCTGAGTTGCTCCGCGGCGCTGTGCCGAACAACCAAGCGGTTACGGGGTTCGAGGTCTTTCTCATATCGATCCAGCTGAGGTTTGCCATGATCCGAGTCGGCCGTTGAATAGCGAATCTCGAAACCTTGTATTGAATACAACGTGCGACTAAGCACCAACCGCAAACATGACGCAATTGAGTGCACCAAGCCCATCCGGCCACAGTCGAGGGCGGCATTGAGAGCCGTCAATGCAAGTTGGAACCGTCTGCGGCGTCGCCGGTTCATTTCCCGCCATCCGGCCCCAACACGCCAAGCCAAAATCCTGCATTTGGAGAACGTCACGCGTAGTGCCCGCCCGCACGCCCGCCGGTTTGGGGCTTGCGTGCCTTCGCGGCCGGCTTGCGCTTCGGCGGGTTCGGGCCGCCGGATTGGCGCAGGAGGCGGCTGACGGCGCTGGCTTCTGAGAGGCCGAGGAGCGGGGCCAAGCGCGCCAACGTCATACCGGGGCGCGGCAGAAGCTCGTGTGCCATTTGCAGCCGCGTGTCGCGCACCACGTCCTGAAACGTCGTTCCGCGTTCGGCGAGGCGGCGCTGAAGCGTGCGCGGGGTGAGCGACAACTCCTTCGCCACGGCAGCCGCACCGGCGCGGCCCGCGCCGAGAAGCGGGCGCAGGACGGCCGCCGTCCTGACGACGATGTTCTCGTCGAGCGCGCGGTTGAGATCCGCGAGCATCAACTCCGTCACCTCGCGCACGCGCGGGTCGTGCTTCACGTTGCGGTCGAAATCGGCGCGC
>CAZLRW010000128.1:4275-10322 GCA_964561925.1 uncultured Flavobacteriaceae bacterium | reverse complement strand
GGCAAAGCCGTCCTTCGCGACTTCATCAACGCGACCGTAGGTTTTGAGCGCTTGGGGACAAAGACGCGCATTCCGCCGAAGAGTCTTATCCGCATGTTCGGTCCGCGCGGAAACCCTCAGGCAAAGAATCTGTTCGAAGTCGTCGCCATTCTTCAAAAGGAAGAGGGCGTTCGGCTCAACGTAACATCGACGGCGCAACGCGCGGGCCGCTAAGGCCGAGGGCTCAGAACAAGATCGACGGCAGGAACGCGCCGCGCGGTTCGTTGTAGAGGCCGCGGCTCATCAACGTCATGGGTTGGATGACGCGCAGGCCTTGGCCAAGACACCAGCGCATCAGTTCCGCGTTCCGCGTCGGCACAAGCATGCCGGGCCCGCCGAACGCCGGAGCGGCTGCGATGAGAGCCTTCACGTCGTCGTTCGCTTCGCCGACGGCGTGGCCGAAGAATCCGACGCCGGTGGTGTAGCCCGTAATTCGGCCGTCGCGCTCGACCACGGTTGCGACGCCCTGCGCCAGTGCGTCGGTGAGTTCGCCATGCCGGTCATGACCGTGGACGCGGACACAAAGCGCGTCGCAGGCTTGAAGATCGGCAGCCGTCGCCTTGCGCACGGCGTAGCCCGGCATCGCTTTTTCGATTGGCGTACCTTGCATGAGCGAGAGCGGTTCGCGTGCGTCGAACCCGAGCTTCGTGTAGAGGCTGAGCGAGCGATTGTGATAGGCCGCCTGCACGAGCCGCACCGAAGCCCATCCCTTATCGCTTGCGCGTTCCAAGACGGCTTGCATCAAGCCGCGACCGACCTGCGCGTTCTGGACCTTCGGGTCGACGGTGATCGGCCCAACGCCCGCGACCGACGATTGTTCCCAAAGAAAGTTGCTGCCGGCAACGCGGCCGTCCAACTCCGACACCACGCCGTAGATCCGCGGATGCGCCAGCATCATGTTCGCAAGCCCCACCGCCGCGTCCACGTTCGGGAAGTCGGGCGGGAAGTTGTGAGCGGTCGCGATTCTGTGGAACGCGTGATACGCGATCGCTCCGACGGCTTCGGCATCCGTGGCGACGGCCGGTCGAATAGACGGGGTCACGTTGCTCCCGATCATTGCTGTTCACCTCGAAACTCGAGACATGTGTTTGCGATTCGCCAAGTTCAATGTCCCGCATGCGCCATCTGCGCGCCGGTGTGATGCTTGCACGAGACGTTCGGGTTGAACGGCGCGAACACGCCGTTCGGGTTCGTGCGATAGATCCAGACGTGGCGGTCGTAGTGCGGCTCGAATTTGTGCGCCTCGTCGATCGCCGTCGCCGGGTTGTCCTGCATCGTGTCGTAGACGACGCCGTGGAAACTCGGCGGCGCCGTCCGGCCCGTCGCCTTCCATGACGTCTGGAACACGAGATTCTCGACCGCAACGAGCTCCAGCGAACCATCGGCTTGCGGCTCGTAAATCAAGATCGACGGTTTACGGAAATCCGTATGCGTCCCGTTGCCGTTGACCCGCGGGTTCGGCGGCGCCGTGATCCCCAGCACATCGGGCCGGAAATAATGCACGCCCATCGCGCCGAGCGACGCGGGTTTGCCCATCATGTCCGCCGTATCGCAGAGATCGAACGGATCGCGGATATAACCTTCGGCGAGCGCGACGCGAACGTCGCGATACTTCTCGGTCAGACGCCGCACTTCGTCGAGCGTCGGCTCACCTGCGCCCGGTGTACCGCCGTGGTAGTTGAGTGCGATGGGCGCAGCGTTGTCCGCGCCTTGGTTCGTCTCAGCTTGGGGCGAACACGCGGTTACGGTCAGCATCAGCGCCGAAACGAACGATCCGACCACACGGGTCATCATCATTTTCTGCGGTGTCATGGCATCAATCCTCTTCGTCTGGGCGCACGTTTCCTCTCGCGCTGTCCAGGGCGCCCGCCGGACAACGTTGTGAAATCGAATTGAGTTGGGTGCTTAGGCTGCGGCTTCCGCGTTCTCCCGCGTCCACCGCGCGAGCGTAGCGCGCGCTCGGGCCGCGTCGTCGCGTGCCAGCGCTTCGTAGTTCGCCGCCTTCACCGTCAGCTCCACGATGTAGCCGTTCGGATCCCTAAGATAGATCGAACGAATGAACCCGTGATCCGACGGTCCGCGCAGCTCAAGCCCACGCGCCCGCGCCGTTTCCATCACGCGCGCGATATGCGCCTCGTCGGTCTCGAGCGCGATATGCAGGTCAAAATCGTGCTGCGTCTTGAACTCGAACGGCGAACCCGGCACCTCGAAGAACGCCACCGCCGAACCATCCGCCATGCCGAAGAACGTATGCAAAGCTTTGACCGTGCGTCCCGTCTTCGTCTCGCCGAGTTCGTGGGCCGCAATCAGCTTCAATCCCACGACGTCCTCATAGAACGCCCGCGTCTCTTCCGAATTCCGGCAACGAAACGCCATATGATGCAACGACCGGATCATCTGATCCTCCTTTACGTTTTTCCGCCGCGCATCTGCGCGACGAGCGCATTCCACGCCGCGTGCGTCGACGTCCACGACGGACGCGCCCGCATCGCCTTCAGCCAGCGCACGACGTTCGGATAAGCAGACAAATCGAACCCGATCCAATCGCTAATCGACACATAGGAGGCGCCCATATAGTCGGCGATCGTCGGCTCGTCGCCGCACAAAAACGGCCGCCCGTTCAGATAGACGTCGTTCAGAACGTGCAGCCACTTGCCGGCCTGCGTCTGTGCGCGCGCCAACGTATCGGCCTGCGTCGTCGCGTTCGCATATTTGTAATCCGGCAACGTCTGCCCATAAACGAGCCCGTACCCGTGGTCGCGATAGAACCCGGTGTTGAACCAGTCCATCATCTGATTGACGCGCGCCCGCGCTTTAAGATCGCGCGGATAGGCGGGGCTCGAAGCCTTGTCGGCCAGATACTTCAAGATCGCCGATCCTTCCGTGAGCACGAACCCGTCGTCCTCGAGCGCCGGCACCGCCATGTTCGGATTGATCTTCGCGTAGGCCGGCGCCTGGTGCTCGCCTTGGAACAGGCTCACCGTGACGATCTCGGCCTTAAGGTCGTTCTCCGCCAAGAACATCAGAATCGGCCGGCTCGTGGTGGAAATCGGGTCGAGATAGATTTTCATGGGCAACAGTTCCTCGTTCACCGCGCGAGAGCGCAATGCTTTGATATCGTTGATGTTTCGGGGATTGGACCCGCCGTACTTCTACTTCGATGGAAATACGCAGGCGCACGCTCAATCTCAATCAGCACTCTTGCCAATTCGTTCTGCGGATTCGCAGTATCACTGCCCATGGATTGGGACGATCTGCGTTTTGTGCTGGCGGTGGTCCGCGCCGGCGCCGCGCTCACCGCGGCGCGCGCGCTCGGCGTCAATCAAACAACCGTGATGCGGCGCGTGACCCAGCTTGAAGAAGCGCTCGGCGCCGAACTTTTCGAGCGCAAGCAATCGGGCTACGCCCCGACGCCGCTGGCGCTGCGCATCGCGGAGGCCGCCGAACGCATCGAAGGCGAAGTCGCGAAGCTCGAACGCGATATGCAAACCGAACAACGCGTGCTCGCGGGCGTCGTTCGTGTGACCACCAGCGAAGCGCTCGCGAACCGTTTGATCGCGCCGTGTCTGAACAGTTTCTACAAACAGCACCCCGCTGTGCGCATCGAACTCATTGCCGACGACCGCAGGTTCGACGTGGCGAGCGGCGAAGCGGATGTTGCGCTGCGCGCAGGCTCCAGGCCCGAAGGCGCCGGCATCGTCGCGCGCCGCCTGCCGGACGGCGGCTGGACCGTTTATTGCGGCAAGGCATACGCAGCCGAACAGGGGTTTCCGAAGTCGCCCGAAGAAATCGACGGCCATGCAATCATCGGCATGGACGGCCCTATGGCCGGTCTGCCGGGACCGATCTGGCTACGCAAATGGGCGCCGAACGCTGTGATCCGCTTCCGCTCGAACAGCCTCACCAACCTCGTCTCGAACCTGCGCGCAGGGCTGGGCTTAGGCACGCTGCCTTGCTTCGTGGGCGACGCCGAACCGGACCTCGTGCGTTGCATGCCGCCGGTCCCGGAACTCGTCTCCGAGATATGGCTGATCGTTCGTGAGGACCTGAAGGCCGTGCCGCACGTCCGCGCGTTCGCCGACTTCCTCGCCGCCCACGTTCACAGCATCCGCGCGGAACTCGCAGGGTGAATCAGCGTCCGGGCACGTAAACGCTCTCGACCCCCGGTCCGAACGGTAGGCCGAGCGAATACCAGAGAACGAAGAACGTCCCCGACGCCAGGAAGAACGCGACCGTATAGGGCAGCATCAACGCCACCATCGATCCGATCCCGTAGTCCGGCATGTACTTGCGTGCCATCACGAGGATGAGCGGGAAGTAGCTCATGAACGGCGTCAGCATGTTCGTCGTGGAATCGCCCACGCGATAGGCGGCCTGCGTCGCTTCCGGCGCTATGCCGAGCAGCATGAACATCGGCACCAGAATGGGCGACAGGATCGCCCACTTCGCCGAGGCGCTGCCGACGAGCATGTCGCAGATCATCGCAAGTAGGATCACGCTGAAAAGCAGCACCACCGGCGCCCCGTCGAGCCCCGCACCTTTCAGCGTCTCCGCCCCGTTGATCGCGAGCAGCGTCCCCATGTTCGACCACGTGAACAACGCGACGAAGACGGCGGCGAAGAACACGAGCACGAGGTAAGCGCTGATCTCGCCGACACCTTTCGAGGCGAGCGACACCGCATCCTTGTCCGATTTGATCACGCCCGCGCCGATCCCATAGCCGAGCCCGCAGGCCAGGAACACGAGGAACATGATCGCGACCATCGAACGGAACAGCGGCTCGAACGATCCGTCGTCGCCGCGCAAAGGCGCACCCGGCGCCCAAGCCAGCCACGCGATGAGCGCAACCACCATCAGAAAGCCGAGCCCCGCGTAGCGCAGCCCGCGCGCCTCCCGCGCGTCTTGATCTTTGTCGGCGGGTGGCGGCGCGACGTGTGTCCACGGCACACCCGCGTTCAGCCGCGGCTCGACGATACGCTCGCACACGAGCGTGCCGACGATCGTGTAGATCGGCACCAGCGCTGAGAGGAAATACCAATTCGCCGTGATCTCGACCTTGTAGCTCTTGTCGATCAGCGCGGCGGCGGCTTGCGTCATGCCCGACAAGATGCCGTCGCCCGGCGTGATCGCGAAGTTCGCGGCAAACCCGCCTGCAACGCCCGCGAACGCGGCCGACAGCCCCGCGACCGGATGCCGTCCCACGGACGCGAACACGATGGCCGCGAGCGGAATCAAGACGACGTAACCTGCATCCGAAGCAATGTTGGCCTGCACGCCCGCGAACACGATCGTGAGCGTCAGCAGCGGCTTCGGCACCGCGCGCACGAGTCCCTTCAGCGCCGCCGCAAAAAAGCCCGAACGTTCCGCCAACCCTGAGCCGATGATCACGACGAGAACGATGCCCAACGGCGGGAACGAGGTCAGCACCTGCGGCAGCTCCATGAAGAGCCGCTTGATCTGAGCGGCCTCCAACAAACTGACCGCCGCGACCGGCTCGCCCGTCGCCGGGTTGACCGCCGTCGTCCCCTGCAGCAGCGCCGACAGCACCATCACGATGATGATGGAGATGATGAAGAGCGAAACGGGATCGGGCAGCATGTTCCCCACCCGCTCGACGGCGTTTAGAAAGCGCAGAAGACGCGTAGGTTTCTCCTGCGCCGCGGTCGTATCCGTCATCGCTCACCCTTCAAGGACCTTTGACCGACCGTAGCCCGCGCCGAGCGCTCCGGTCAAAACCGAGGGGCGCCGATGGACATGAGCCCTCCTGCGCCGCGATACTGCATCATGCAGTTCACCGAACGTCTTCGCGAGCCGATCAGCCGAGGCAAGATCACCACGACCATTCGCATCTGGCAGCGCCCGCACGTGAAGGTCGGCGGCCGCTACCCGCTGGGCGAAGGCGCCGTCGAGGTAACGTCGATCCGTCAAATCGAAATCGCCGACATCACGCCGGCCATGGCCCGCGCGTCGGGCTTCGAAGGTGTGGTCGATCTTTTGAAGGTCGCCAA
>CAZLRW010000128.1:0-4175 GCA_964561925.1 uncultured Flavobacteriaceae bacterium | reverse complement strand
ATTTCAAAGATTTCATCTTGGGCCATTCGTGCCCATGAGCTAGCGAATCCGAAGCGCAGAATGCGCGCAAGCAGGGGACAGAACGTCATGGCGATAGTGGCCAAATCCAAGTTCGATCAGAACGAAAGCCCGACCGGCCGCGCGTACAATTGGGGCCGCCGGGGGGTTGAGGTCACATCGACGCTGTTGCGCAACTGGCTTGGCGCCCACACGGAAAGCAACCTTCGCCTACGCGCCGAAAACTTGCGCCGCCGCGTCTACGGCACGGGCGCACAGATGCATCATCTAAGCGCCATCGTGCTGGGTCTCGCTGTTTTCGTCACCGCGATGTTCGTGGACTACAACATCATCCACGAATTCTGGACCCGCGCTCTGTCGAACGAATTCGGTGAAGTGCCGCCCGCGCTCGCCACGACCGTCGCCGCAAAGTCGCTCCAGGTCGTGTTCGCGACGCTTGCGATCCATTACCTCGTGTCGAACATCGGCCACGGCGGCCGCGTGGCCTATTCGCTGCTGATCTTTGCCGTCACGGCCGTCATGGTCATAGGCATCGGTCTTCTGTGGGCGAACAACAGCCTGCCGCCGGGGTCCAAGGTCTTCGGCATGGACGTGAACCAATCGGCCCAGCAGGTCGACCAGTTCCTCAAAGGCCTCGGCATCAAGCCGCCGAAGGCCGCCGCGATGCCCGCCGAAGTCAAGGTTCTCAAGAAGTACGAACTGTTGATCTGGCTGTTCTCTCTCGGCGTGATCTTCCTCGTCGTCGCCTCGATCGGCGCGATGGCCTTGCACACGGCGATGCGCGGGTTCACGGGCATGACGGGCGGCGCGCTCTACGACAATCATCGCGACGCGCGTCACGGCAATCAGATTCGCGACGAGCTGAAGCAAGCCCAGTTCGATCTCGATCACCTGCGTCGCGACGAAGATTCGTTCCTCAAGGCGAAACTTGCCGAGTTCGTCTCCGTCTACACGGAAGGTGTCGTCGCCGGCCGCTACGGCACGTCGCGGCAGGGCTATCTCCTGCGACGGGCGAACGAGGCCGCCGAAGAGGTCGGCGAAACCTGGTCGGGCTTCGGCTCGTCGAACAGCAACGTCGACAATCTCGACGACTATCGCAATCGCAAAGCTGCGCAGAGCTGACGTTGGAGCTGAGTTGAAAGGTCGATGAAAGTGTCAGTCATACGTACTTTGTTGATGTTGCCGGCGCTGGCGTTCGTCGGTGCGATCGCCTTCATGATCCTGAAGGCGAACGCGAACCCGGTTCCGTATTCGCCGCCGAATCCCGCGCGCACGATCGTTATCGGCATCGACCTCTCGAGCTCGAATCCGCTGATCCGCGACGACCAATTCGCCGCGAAGGTCGCCTACAGGGTTCGTGGACAAATCGAAAATTTGCCGCCCCGCTCCCGCGTGATCCTCCGCTCGTTCGGTTCCTATAACTCGCAGGCCAACGCGCCGCTTTCGCTGGACATCGTCATCGCGCCGAAAACGGCGCGCGCGGAGGAAACGGCAAGCCTGATCTCGACGGTCATCGCCAACGTGCCGCAAATGGTGCGCCAGGGGCGTCTGCAGGAGCAGTCGTCGACGAACATTGTGCCGTTCCTGATGAACATGGCGCGCGTCGTCGATTGCCGCACAATGCCGACCTACATCGTCCTGGCGACCGACGGTTTAGAGGATTCGCAGGTCACCGACCTGACCCGCCGCCGCAACACGCTTCCGGCACCGCAAGTCGCGCCCTTCCCGGGCTGCGAGCAACTGATGATCCTGGGCATTGGCCGCGGCCTGAACTCGCCCGGCGACACTGAGCGCCTGCGCGGCGAGTGGGCGTTCTGGGCCCAAGCCGCGGGCTTCAAGAGCTTCGTCGGCCTCAACGACTGGTGAACCCGAGTCGCGCGCGGATGTCGTGCGCGCTCACCCCTTGCTCCCGCAAAGTGCGCAGCGCGGTCGCACGATCGCGCTTCGCCAGCCGCTTGCCGGCCGCATCGAGGATCAGGCGATGGTGGCCGTAGCGCGGCACGGGCAAGCCTAGCAGCGCCTGCAGCAGCCGATGAACGCTGGTGGCCGCGAACAGGTCGTTGCCGCGCGTGACGAGCGTAATGCCTTGGAGCGCATCGTCGACGACGACGCTGAGGTGGTAGCTCGCAGGTGCATCCTTGCGTGCAAGAACGAAGTCGCCGAAGAGGCTCACATTCGCGATCATGTCGCCGGATTCGCCGCCGGGGCCCGAACCCAGTTCGTGGAACTGCAACGGCTCGTCAACAAGCGCACGCGCCCGTTCGATGTCGAGTCGCCACGCATGCGAATCACCGTGCCGCAGTCGCGCCGCGCGCGCATCCGCGCTCATCGTGCGGCACGTGCCCGGGTAGATCGGTCCGTCGGGCCCGTGTGGCGCACTTACGCTGGCCGCGAACTCCGCCTCGATCTCCTTGCGCGTGCAGAAGCACGGATAGATGCAGCCCCGTGCCTTCAAAAGTTCGAGGGCGCGCGCGTAGTCGTCGAAGTGTTCCGATTGCCGCCGAACCGGCCGTTCCCAGTCCAGCCCCAGCCATCGAAGGTCTTCCTCGATCGCCGCTTCGAACTCTGGCCGCGAGCGCGTGCGGTCCGTGTCTTCGATCCGCATCAAGAAGCGGCCGTTCGATCGCAGCGCAGCCTCCGCTGCATAGAGCGCCGCAAACGCGTGCCCCAAATGCAGATAACCGGTGGGTGAGGGTGCAAATCGTGTGACGTCGGCGGTCATGGCGCCGCTCTAGCCCAAACGCGGCCGCCCGCCTAGACTGCGCCGCAACGCCATTGTCGGAGCCATCGATGACCAGTCAGCTGAACGGTCCACGTCTGCCCGCGGCCAGCGGCAAGGCCGACCGCCTGGTGATCTTCTGCCACGGCTACGGCGCCGACGGGAACGACCTGATCGGCCTCGGCCGGCACTGGCAGCGCCTTCTGCCGACCGCGGCGTTCGTCTCGCCGAACGCGCCCGAACGCTGCGCGATGTCGCCGGCGGGTTACCAGTGGTTCGGCATCACGCGCATGCAGCCGGACGAGATGCTGCGCGGCGTCGAACGGGCGGCGCCCGTGCTGAACGCGTTCGTCGACGCCGAGCTTGCCCGATTGGGATTGGACGGCTCGCGTCTGGCGTTCGTGGGTTTCAGCCAGGGCACGATGATGTCGCTGCATGTCGGCTTGCGCCGCGCGGTGCCCCCCGCCGCGATCGTCGGTTTCTCCGGCGCGCTGCCCGGCGCCGAACGCCTGCCGGCCGAAATCGTGGGACGCCCGCCGGTGCTGCTCGTGCATGGCGACGCCGACGACATGATCCCGGTCCAGGCGCTGCACGCCGCCGCGAACGGATTGGGCGCCGCCGGCGTCGCGGTCCGCTGGCATGTCTCGCAAGGCGTCGGTCACGGCATCGCGCCCGACGGTCTTGAACTCGCCGGAAAATTCTTGAGCGACGCCTTCGCCGGAAGGCTCGGGCTCAAGCCCGAGAGCGCACCCGTTTCGCTCGGCGCCTCCGGTTAACGCGCCGGCCGTCGCGCCGCGCTGTCACAACGCCGCCATATCAACTGGTGTACGATTTCCGCCGATTCGGCCCCAGGCGTTGCGCTGTGGCGCGCGCTTAAGCTAGGGTCAATTGTTAACGGCGCACCATGGCGCCGTTGAAAGGAGCGTCGCCTTCAGGCATCGCGCACAGAAGAGGATCGTATCGTGTTAGCGTCCGAGCGCGCGCCGGAGGCCTATCCCGCGTTGGTGTTGAACGCCGACTACCGGCCGCTGTCGTATTTCCCGCTGTCCTTGTGGTCCTGGCAGGACACGATCAAGGCCGTCTTCATGGACCGTGTGAACATCGTCCAGGAATACGACCGTGTCGTGCACTCGCCGACGCTTGAGATGCGCCTGCCCTCGGTCGTCTCGCTCAAGACCTATGTGAAGCCCGCGCGCCACCCGGCGTTCACCCGCTTCAACGTGTTCCTGCGCGACCGCTTCCAGTGCCAGTACTGCGGCACGAACCACGTCGCGAACGATCTGACGTTCGATCACGTGATCCCCCGCTCGCGCGGCGGCCGGACCACGTGGGAGAACGTCGTGACCGCGTGCGCGCCCTGCAACCTGTTCAAGGGCGGCAAGCTGCCCCACCAGGCCGGCATGCACCCGCACCACCGACCGCATCGTCCGACGGTCGC
>CAZLRW010000127.1:0-10429 GCA_964561925.1 uncultured Flavobacteriaceae bacterium | reverse complement strand
GAGCAGAATTTCGGCCCGCACATCGAGCAGAAATGCGCCGTCTTGTGCGCCTCCTTCGGCAGCGTCTCGTCGTGATAGGCGCGCGCGGTTTCGGGATCGAGCGCCAGATTGAACTGATCCTCCCACCGGAACTCGAACCGCGCGCGGCTCAATGCATCGTCCCAAAGCTGCGCGGCCGGATGCCCCTTCGCAAGATCGGCCGCATGCGCCGCGATCTTATAGGCGATGACGCCCTGCTTGACGTCGTCGCGATCGGGCAGGCCCAGATGCTCCTTCGGCGTCACGTAGCAAAGCATCGCCGTGCCGAACCAGCCGATCATCGCAGCCCCGATCGCGCTCGTGATGTGGTCGTAGCCGGGCGCCACGTCCGTGGTCAGCGGCCCCAACGTGTAGAACGGCGCCTCGCCGCAGGCGGCCAGCTGCTTGTCCATGTTCGCCTTGATCTTGTGCATCGGCACATGGCCGGGCCCTTCGATCATCACCTGCACGCCGTGCTTCCACGCGACCTTCGTCAGCTCGCCCAGCGTCTCGAGCTCCGCAAACTGTGCCGCGTCGTTCGCGTCCGCGATCGAGCCGGGCCGCAACCCGTCGCCCAGCGAAAAGCTCACGTCATAGGCGCGCAGGATCTCGCAAATCTCCGCAAACCGCGTGTAGAGGAAACTCTCCTTGTGATGCGCGAGGCACCACTTCGCCATGATCGAACCGCCGCGCGAAACGATCCCCGTCGTCCGCTTCGCCGTCAGATGGATGAACGGCAGGCGCACGCCCGCATGCACGGTGAAGTAGTCGACGCCCTGTTCGCACTGTTCGATCAGCGTGTCGCGATAAACCTCCCACGTCAGGTCTTCCGCGACGCCGCCCACCTTCTCCAGCGCCTGATAGATCGGCACCGTCCCGATCGGCACCGGCGCATTGCGGATGATCCAATCGCGGATGTTGTGAATGTTGCGCCCCGTCGAAAGGTCCATGACGGTGTCGGCGCCCCAACGGATCGCCCACACCATCTTCTCGACCTCTTCGGCGACCGACGACGTCACCGCGGAGTTGCCGATATTCGCGTTGATCTTGACGAGGAAGTTCCGCCCGATCGCCATCGGCTCCAATTCGCCGTGGTTGATGTTCGCCGGAATGATCGCCCGCCCGCGCGCGATCTCGTCGCGAACGAACTCCGGCGTGACCTCGTCGGGGATCGACGCGCCGAAATCCTCGCCGTCGCGCGCAAGCTTCGCGCGGCCCAGATTCTCGCGGATCGCGACATACTCCATCTCCGCCGTCACGATCCCCGCGCGCGCGTACTCAAGTTGCGTGACCGGCCGCCCCGTCTTCCCGCGCAACGGCTTGCGCACGATGGGGAAGGGCGCCGCCAACCGCTCGCCCGTCGCGCCTCCGTTGTCCTCATCCTTGACAGCGCGCCCCGAGTACTCTTCGACGTCGCCGCGCGCCCTGACCCACGCCTCGCGCATCCGCGGCGCACCCTTGAAGATGTCGATCGCCGCCGTTTCGTCCGTGTACGGACCGGACGGATCGTAGAGCCGAACCGGCGGCTCGTTCGCGCTCGGATGCAGCGCCACCTCGCGGAACGGCACGCGCAGGTCTTTGTGCCGCTCGCCCGCGACATAGATCTTCCGCGATCCCGGGATCGCGCCCGTCGTCACTTGGAACGAAGGCTTGTGCTGGATGTTCATGGAGTTGCGCGCGTCCTCGCCGGTGCGTTGTGTCGCTGAACGGTCGCGTGGCGAAAAGATGGAGAGCGCATGCGCGCGCAAATCCGAATCCCTCCGCCGGTGCAAACCGGATCAGGTTCAAAGGGTCGCGGGTGTCACCGCCTCTCAGCCCTAAGCTAGGGCCCCCCTTCGGACGGGCGGACTTTCCGCCGAAGCGTGGCCCGCGTCAATCGGCGAATGACCCGCGCGCGTGGCGGGAATTGGTGTCAGACCTTTTCGCTCTTGGCGGCTTTCAGCGCCTGGCCCAGCCGCCCGTCGAGTTCGGCGACTTTGGAGCGCAGGATCGCCGCCTCGTCGCGCGACTTCGCTGCCTCGTGCAGCAGCGCTTCCAGCGTCATGACGCGGTTGCGAAGCGACTCGAACTCGACGGACGCGCTGCCTGACGACAGCCGCGCTTCTACGTCGGCAAGCCGTGCTTTGAGCAGGCTTACGTCCTCCCCGCCGACGGTGCTCTCCGCCGCCGTTTGCGTCGCCGCCAACCGCCCCTCGAGGTTCGTGATTTGCGCGCGCAACGACTGCGCCTCGTTCGCCTGCCGCCGCGCCTTTTCCAGCGATTGTTCGAGATCGGCCATGCGCGCCCGAAGACTTTGTGCCTCGCCCGCCTGCCGCTGCGCCTCGGCAAGCTTGCTCTCAAGCTCGGCGACCCTTGCCGTCGACTTTGCCGAAGCACCTTCGCCCGAGCGCGCGGCGGCAAGTTGCGTTTCAAGATCGCCGATCCGCGCCTTCAGTGGTTCGGCCGCCTCCGCCTTCGACGAGCTGATCGCCTTGCTGAGCGCGACCTCCGCCTCGCTGAGCTTGTCTTGCAGATCCGCGACGCGCGACTTCAGCGCGTCCGTCTCCCGCGCCGACGCAAACCCGGAGGCGAGCCGCCCCTCGAGTTCCGCAATCCGCGCCTGCATCACCTTCGTCTGCTCGCGCGCGCGATCGTCGCTTGGAGCGGTCGCGGCAGGCTTTTGCGCCTCGAGTTCGCTGACGCGCGCCGAGAGAAGCTTCAGCTGCTCGATCGCCCGGTCCCGCGAACGCCCCGCGTCCGCGAGCTGGCGTTCCAGCTCCATCACCCGCTGACGCATCGTGTCGTCGGGCACGACCTGCGCCTCGCCGAGCGTCAGCGGGGCGGCGGCCGCCGGCGCCGCGGCCAGCGCCTCTGCCTTCGTCTGATACTCGTCCCATTTCGCGCGCGCTTCGAGATAGCGCGTGCGGAACCCGTCGACGTCGCTACGCAGCCGCTCGGTCTCTTCGTTGAGCCGCCGCTCGTTCGTGCGCGCGGTGTCGAGTTCGCGTTCGAGTTCGCCGAGCCGCGCGATCATCTCCTCGCGCGCCGCCACGCGCGACGCGCGCGCCCCTTGCGGCAGACCTTCGAGTTCGGCCACCCGTTCGCGAAACTCGTCGAGTTCCTTGTCGCGCGCGATGACGCGCTCGCGCGCGTCGTGCAGTTCGGCCTCGACTTCCTTGTGCCGCTGCGACTTCTGATCGCGCGAAAGGAAGAACCCGGCGACGACGCCGATCAACGCCGCGATGCCGAGGAAGAGCCACGTTTGAGCGATCAAGTACATCATGGCAGCACCGTGACCTCGATGCGCCGGTTGCGCGCTTGTCCGGCGACGGTCGAATTGTCGCCCGCGGGTTGCGACGATCCGGCGGCCGCCGTGTAGAGCCGTTCGCGCGCCACGCCCTTCGCCTCCAGATAGTCGGCGACCGCGTTTGCCCGATCCTGGTCGAGGCCGTCCGTCCCGAGTTCGAGGCTCGTACCGTCAGTGTGTCCGGTGATGCGAAAGCGCAGCGTGCCGCAATCGATTCCGGTTTGCGCCATGCGATCGAGCAGCTTCTGGTTCGCCGCTTTCAGCTTCGCCGATCCGCTCGCAAACAGGATCGTGTTGTCGGCCATCGCCTGATCGATCAGCTTCTGGCAGTCGGCTGCGGCGAGCCGTTGCACAGACGGCGCGACCACGCTCGGCGCGGACGGCGCGCTTTCTTCCGGCGCCTCGGGCAGCGCAACGGCGGCGGCCAACGTCACCTCGGCAATCCCTTCATACCGTTTCAGCGCCTTTGCCGACGCATAGATCGCCTTCTGCACTTCGGCGTCGCGCGCCTGCCCGCGCAGCGTGATCACGCTGCCTTCGAACCGTGCCTCGCCCGCCTGCATGAGCGAAAGCTGGCGCAACGCCCAGACGACGGTCTCTTCCCAGGGCCCCGCCGGATGCCCCGCCGCGACCGTCGTCGTGTCGTCGACACCGGTGGGGAACAGCTTGCGGGCTTCCGCGCGCACGGCCTGGCGCACGCGTTGGCCGATCACGTAACCGGCGAGGCTCACCCGCCCGTCCGCGCCGCGTTTGGCCGCCCACCAATAGGGTTTTTTGTCCGCGGCTGTCGTCATCTCGTCGCGCACCTGCGTGATGCCGCCGAGCCAGGGCCCGCCGGGTCCGGCCGCCCCCCGCACGGCGATGCGAAGGTCGTCGCGGTCGACTTGGCTCGGCGCCTCGCCGGTCAGCGTCGCGATCTGCCCGTTGAGTTTGACCCGCGCCCATTTCGCGCCCGCGCGCGTGAGCGCGGCTTCGGCCTTCGCCTGCAGATCGGATTCGACGGATTGCACGCTGCGCCAATGCCCGCGTCCGTGCGCATAGAACGTCGCGAAATAGCCGGTCACGAGCAAAGCCGTGAGTGCAGCAAAGACGATCCACCGCGCCATGAACGATCCGTGACGAAAGGCGTGCCGCGGCGCTGACCCCAACCCGCGGCAACGCACACGCCGCCTTTCCTATGCTTTTCTACCATCGCGGCGCGAATCATGCCACGAGGCGCGCGAAAGACCGAACGGCCATCGCGCCTTAAGGTTGCACCGCGCCCGATTGAAGCGCGTTGGGCCCTGACTTAATGTCCCGCGCCCTTAACCAATTCGCCGCCGCGCAAAGGACCAAATGTTAAAATCGCTCGACGCAACGAAACTCCTGGTGCTGGTCGGCGGCGTGGCGATCATCGCGTTGGTGTCGCTCGGCGCGATGTTCTACGGCGCCCGTCAGGGGCCGAGGGCGCCCGTCCTGCCCGCGATCAAACCGGCCAACATCGCCCCGGGCTTCACCGGCAATCACACGTTCGGACTGTGGACGCTGATCTGCGAGAACGCGCCCCAGCCGGGCGCGGCGGGTGCGGCCCCCGTGCGGGTCTGCCGCGTTAACGCGCGCATGATGGTCAATGCCGGCAACCAAGTTCTGCTGGCCGCGGGCTTCAACGTCGTGATGCTGAAGACCCAGCCGGGGGCCGCGATCCTGTTCCGCATGCCGCCCGCCGCCGCGGCCGCCGACAAGGCGAGCTTCGCGATCGACAACGGAACGCTGTTCACGGCCCCGTTGCGCTGTACCCAAACCGAATGCATCGCCCAAGGGGCGCTGCCGGAAGAGGCGCGCGAACAGATGCGAGGGGGCAAAATGCTCTCGCTGCTCTACACGATCAAGGACACGAAGGGCCAACCGCGCACAGTGCGCGTCGACCAGTTGCTGCACGGCTTCCGCGAAGCCTACGACGCGATGGCGCTCGCAATTCAGGGCTGAGGAACGTTACCGCGCGAGTTCGCCGAGTTCGTCGAGCAGCGGTCCCAAGAACCGCTCGTAGTTCCGCCAGCGCGCGACCGAAGAACTGTAGATTGGTTGGCGCACCTGGCTCGAGCTTGCCGTCTTCACCGGCCGCTCCGTGCGGTGGAACTCGAGCACGCGCGGATCCCACTCGAGCCCGCAATAGTCGAGGATCCGCCGCGCTTGGGCCTCGATGTCGCCGACGACCTCTTCGTATTGCACGTCGAGGAACGCCTCTTGCGGCAGCACCTGTCGCCAATGCGCCATCAGCCCGTGATAAGCCCGGTAGTACCGCCCAAGCTCGCCCAGATCGTAGGTCTGGCTTTGCTCGCCCGCAAACAGCTTCGAGAAGCACGACACGCAGGTGTCGACCGCGTTGCGGTTCGTGTGAATGATCTTCGCGCCCGGCAGCGCGAGATGAATGAGCCCCAGGAAATAGAAGTTCGACGGCATTTTGTCGGTGATTCGCTGCGCCGCCGGCGCGCGCCGCTCCAGCTTTGCGACATAGGCTTGACCGATCCGCTGCAACTCCCCCGGCGTCAGCACGCTTAGGAATTCGGGGTAGGGCGCTTGAGTTCCGTCGCTGCCGCGCACGCTCGTCACGATTTCGTTCAGGTCTTTCAGCTCGCCTGCGCCCGTGACCCGCGCGTGGCTTGCGAGAATTTGTTCGACCAGAGTCGTCCCCGACCGCGGCATGCCGATCACGAAAATCGGCTTCACGGAGGCGAACCCGCCGCCCGATTTCGCGCGGATCACGTCCGCCGTGACCGTCGCGCGAATGCGATCGAAATACGAAAGCGTCGCCGCCTCGTCATAGGCGATCGTCCGGCGCTTGAGCGCGTTCCCGCGCAGCCAATGCTCGAACGCCGCGTCGTAGCGCTTCAGATCGTCGTTCGCCTTCGCCGCGGCGAAGCTCACATGCATCTGCCGCTCGTCGCTCAAACCGGCGAGCCCCGCCACGAACCCTTCGATCGCCTTGAAGTGCGGATCGTCCGGTGAGCGGAACTTCTTCGCCTCGACGAGATTGACGTAGGCGCCGACCGTGTTCGGATTGAGCGCAAGGCACGTGTCGAACGCGGCCAACGCCTCGTCGAACTTGCCGAGTTCTTTGAGCGCGTTGCCCAGATTGTTGTACGCGTCCGGCAGGTCGGGCTTCATCGCGATCGCCCGCCGGTAGCAGTCGATCGCCTTCTGCGGCTGCTCCGCCTCGAAGAACGCGCGGCCCAGCACGTTCAGCGTCTCGGCCTTGTTCGGTGCGATCGCAAGCGAACGCTTCAACGCGTCGAAAGCCAGGTCCGGTTTCTTCTGATCGACATAAACCGCGCCCATATAGGCGAGCGCGTCGGCGTTCTTGGGCTGCGCTTTGAGCGCGAGCGCTGCGGCCGCCAACGCCTCGTCGAACCGTTTCAGGTCCTTGAGCGCCAGCACCAGATTGTTCATCGCCTCGAGATAACCGGGCTTCAGCGCCAGCGCGCGTCGATACGCGGGCTCCGCCTCCGCCGGGCGTTCGAGGTCGCGCAGCACGCTGCCCAGATTGTTGTAGGCCTCCGCATAGGACGGATTGATCGCAAGCGCGCGACGGTACTCGGCCTCCGCCTCGCTAAAGCGCCGCAGCTGACGCAATGCGTTCCCGCGATTGCTGATCGCCTCCGCAAAGCGCGGCCGGAGCGCGATCGCCGCGTCGTAGCGCACGATCGCACCCTCATAGTCGGCGATGTCGAAATAGGCGATGCCCAGATTGTTGTGCGCGTCCGCCGCATCGGGCTTGAGCGCGATCGCGCGGGCACCGTGCTCGATCGCCTTCTGCGGCTGTCCGAGCCTGCGGTACATCTCGCCCAGATTGGCTTGATAGAGATAGACGTCCGGGTTGATCGCGACCGCCCGCTCGATCAGCTGCACGGCGAACGGACCGTTGCCCGCCTGATGCGCGACGATGGCAAGCTGATGCAGCGCCTCGGGATCGTTGGGCCGCTGCTGCAGCACCTGGCGCAGCACGCCATCGGCCTGGACCAGGCGCCCGGCCCGCTGATGTGCGGCGGCAAGCTTCATCGCCTGGGCGACGCTCATCCGCTGCGGTTGTTGTGGCTTCGTCATGGCGTGCGCTTGGCTCATGGCATGAATCCTAAAGGGCGGAAAGCCGGTCGCACACGTGCGCGACGACGCCGTCCCACGTGCGCGAGGCGTCTTGGCGCACGAGTTCGACGGACGGGTACCACGGCGAATCCGTCCGCTCGCGCTGCCAGCGCCACTCTCCGGCGCGCGACAGCATGACGAGGCACGGCTTGCCCAACGCGCCCGCCAAATGCGCGATCGCCGAGTCGATCGAGACGACCTGATCGAGCGCCGTCACCAGCGCCGCCGTGTCGCCGAAATCCTTGAGTTCGTCGCCCGGGTCGAACACGCGCGTGCGCGCCGGATGCTGCGCCAGCTGCTCGCGCCCATGCCCGACCTGCAGCGACACCGGCAGAATGTTGTCGAGTTCGAGCATCCGCGTCAGCTGCCCCAACGCGACCGAACGGATACGGTCGTTCGGATGCGTCGGCCGTCCCTGCCAGACGAAGCCGACGGTCTTGCGCCCGGCTGCCCGCTCGCTCAAACGCTGACGCCACAACGCCGCCTTCTCGCTGTCCGCCGACACGTAGGGCACGCCGCCGGGGATCGTTGACGGCGTCGTGCCGAAGACCAGTGGCAGGCTCGAGAGCGTGATCTGAAAATCGAACGCGGGGATGTCTTCCCAGCGGTGATAGCTGACGTGGTGTCCCGGCACGCTCTCGATCAGCGAACGAAGCTCCGCACCGACGCCGACATAGACGTGCTCCACGCGTTCCGACACCAGCGGCAGATAGCGCGCGAACTGAAGACAATCGCCATAGCCCTGCTCGCACACGACGAGCAGCCGCAGCGCCTTCAGCGGCATGCCGTTCCATTGCGGTTGTTTGAACTTCGGCAGGATGTTCTGCGTGGCGGCCATCTTGTAGCGCCACTCGTACTCGCTCCACCCCGCCGTGAACTCGCCGCGCATGAGCAAGGCCTGCGCAAGCCCCAGCCGTCCTCGTGCCAGCGCCGGCCGCGCCGCCGCCGCCCGCTGATAGAATTCGAACGCCTCGTCGTGTTCGCCCAGCGCGCTCAGCGTGTCGGCATAGTCGATGAACGCCTCCGGCACGGTCCCGTACTGCGCGGCTTGCGCGCCCGCCGCCCGCGATTCCTGAAGCCGCCCGTTCACCCGCAGGATGCGGCAGAGGTTCATCAAGGACAGCGTGTCGCCCGCGCCGCCCGAGAGCGAACGGCGCAAGATCTCGACCGCCCGATCAAGCTGTCCCCGTTTCTCCGCGGCCCCGGCCAGAAGCTGCACCGCGTTCGGCTGTCCCGGCTGCTTCTGCAGGATCGCCCGCGCCAGCGCCTCCGCCCCGTCGTACTGCCCCTTTTGGAACAGCGCCTGGGCCTGCTTCACCGCGTCCGCCAGCTTCAGTTTCACGGGCGGCTTGGCCCCCGGTTGCGGCCGTTCGTTGGAGGTCGGCGCCATCGCAGTCCCGCTCATCGTGCGAATCCTTAACACAGGGTTAAGCAACGGATATCGCACGCCGGATTTCGTAGGCCCAGAGCCAAAAAACGCTATGCACAGCGGTTGCACACGTATTTCGCGCCACAACGTTCGTTAACCACCTGATGTAGTAGTGCCACTACCCTTGGACGTAATCGTTAAGAGTTCACACCAGGCATAGACGGTCGCGGCAGCCCCACGTTATCCCGGATTCGAGGCTTGATTCGGCAGATTCGGGGGCGAATCGCGAGGTCATCGCGATGTCACGGGCTGCCACAACCGTTCCGCTGGGGAGCTCAACTCATGATCCGTCTTCGTTCGCAGAAGTTGTTGTCGGGAGTATCCGGCCTGGCCGTTCTGGCCTCGTTCGGCCTGGTCAGCCCCGCGCTGGCGGCGCCGACCTATCCGGGTCCCACGAACTACGGCCCCATCACGAACGACCAGGCGGGCGCCGGCGCAACCGTTCTCATCGGCCCCGACGCCACGATCCTGTCCAACAACCCGGGCAACAACGACAGCTTTTTCAACAACCTGACCATGACGGGCGCCGGCATCAAGCTGCGCGTTCAGGACAGCTACCTGCTCGGTGACATCGAAAACACCGGTACGATGCAGTCCTCCGACAGCGACGGCATCTCGATCGACACTGACAGTCAGATCGACGGCCGCATCTTCAACTCGGGCCTCATTCAAGGCACCAGCCAAGGCATCGTCATCATTGACGACAGCACCGTCGCTGGCGGGATCGTCAATGCGGTATCCGGCACGATCGCCGGCGGCACCACGGGTATCTTGCTGGGCGACAACAGCGAAATTTTCGGCGGCATCACCAACTCGGGCAGCATCACGGGAACGAGCTACGGCATTAGCCTCAATGATCCCGAAGTGGAGTTTTTCGGCGGCATCCTCAACAACGCGGGCGCGTTGATCTCGGGTGGCGCCGGTGACGCCGGCATCGATTGGTCGGGGACGATCTTCTCGGGCGGCATCAATAACTTCGGCAGGATCGATGGCGGCGACGGCATCGAAGTCAATTCCGGAACGTTCACCGGCGGCATTACGAACCAGGCGGGCGGCTCGATCGTCGGCGTGACGAGCGCGGGCATTTACATGCCGGGCGGCCTCTTCAACGGCAACATCACGAACTCTGGCGTGATCGAAGGTCAAGGCAACAACCGCTTCGGCATCCACCTGACCGGCGGCACGATCACCGGCAACATCGTGAACAATCAGGGCGGTACGATTCACACCGTCGGAACGGCCGGCACCGCGATCGCGATCACAAGCGGCACGATCACAGGCAACATTACCAACAGCGGTCACGTCCTTGGCGACGGGGCGGCCGGCTTCGGCATCGTCGTGTCGGGGGCCGGAACCGGTTTCACCGGCAACATCACGAACAACGCCACGGGTCGCATCAGTGCGGACAGCACGGCGATTCTGATCTCGAACGGCACGTTCACGGGCACGATCACGAACAACGGCACGATCTTTTCGGACGATGCCGACGGCATCAACATCGCAACGACGGTCGCCTTCATCGGTAACGTGATCAACAACGGCGCGATCGCCGGCAGCCCGATCGGCGGCACCGGCAT